>CAYOZR010000265.1:0-1589 GCA_964408555.1 uncultured Aestuariivirga sp. | reverse complement strand
CCGCAGGTGACGGACGAGGAAATCAAGGCCGCCTATGACGAGGAAGCCGCCAAGCTCTCCCAGACCGAGCGGGTGCGGGCCCGGCATATCCTCGTCGGCTCGGAAAAAGAGGCCAAGGATATCCTGGCGCGGATCGAGAAGGGCGAGAAATTCGAGGATCTGGCCAAGCAATACAGTCTCGACGGCTCGAAGGACTACGGCGGCGATCTCGGCTATTTCACCGCCCCCGAGATGGTGCCGGAATTCTCCAAGGCCGCCTTCGCGCTGAAGGTGGGCGAACTCTCGCCGCCGGTGAAAACCGATTTCGGCTGGCACATCATCAGGCTCGAGGACCGCAAGATGGGGGCGGCACAGCCCCTGGACCAGGTGAAGCCGGCGATCCGCAGCGTGCTTCTGAGCAAGAAGCTGCAACTGGTTATCGCCCAACTCCGCGACAGCTCGGTGATCGAATTCGTCGATGAGGACTTGAAGAAGCGGGCGGAAGAGACGGCGGCGCAGCGCAAGGCGCTGCAAGACAAAAAAGACGCCGAGGGCGATACCGAATCGACCGGCAAGGGCGATCTGCTCATCCCGCAGCAATAGCGAAGGCACCGGGGGGCTCGTCGATGGCGCAAGAGGTTTCGCCGCTGGCACCGGAGCGGTTTCCCGATCTGCCGCCGATCGGCGGCGTGAAACTCGCCGCCGCCGCCACCGGCATACGCTATAAGAACCGTCCCGATGTGCTGCTGGCGCTCTTCGATCCGGGCACCGCGGTGGCGGGCTGCTTCACCACCTCCAAGTCGCGCTCGGCCCCGGTCGATTGGTGCGTCAGGAACCTCAAGGGCGGAAAGGCCCGCGCCGTCGTCATTAATGCCGGCAATGCCAACGCCTTCACCGGCAGGGCGGGGGTTCAAACCGTGACGGCGGTGGCCGCCGCCGCCGCCAGAACTCTCACATGCAAGCCCGCCGAAATCTTCCAGGCTTCGACCGGGGTGATCGGCGAGCCGCTCGATCCGGCGCCCATTACCGGCGCTTTGGCCGGACTGGCGGCGACAGCGAAGGCCGACGCCTGGGCCGAGGCGGCGCGCGCCATCATGACCACCGACACCTTCGCCAAGGCGGCCACCGCCACGGCGAGATTCGGCGGCCGGACGGTCACAATCAACGGCATCGCCAAGGGCTCGGGCATGATCGCGCCCGACATGGCGACCATGCTGTCCTTCATCTTCACCGATGCGGCGATCAAGGCGCCCATCCTGCAGAAACTTCTGACGCGGAGCGTGGCCAAGAGCTTCAACTGCGTCACCGTCGATGGCGACACCTCGACCTCGGACACGGTGCTGCTGTTCGCAACCGGGGCCGCCGGCGCGGCGCCGAAGAGGCTCACGCCCGCGGATGCGCGGCTCAAGGGCTTCGCCAAGGGGCTCGCTGCCGTCTGCCTCGATCTGGCGCGGCAAGTGGCGCGGGACGGCGAAGGGGCGGAGAAACTGATCGAGATCGCCATCACCGGTGCTGCATCGGACAAGGCGGCGCATCGCATCGCCATGTCGATCGCCAACTCGCCGCTGGTGAAGACGGCGATCGCCGGCGAGGACGCCAATTGGGGCCGC
>CAYOZR010000264.1:0-1602 GCA_964408555.1 uncultured Aestuariivirga sp. | reverse complement strand
TAGAGCATAATCCGATCAGCTTGAATCGATAGCGGAACGGCAGGGATTCTCAAAGTCGGGCGAATAGGCGAGTCTCCATGGATCGATGATTCGGGAGATGAACGATGCCGAAGCCCTATTCGCAGGATTTACGTGAGCGGGTCGTGCTCGCGGTCGAGACGGGGGTCTCTTGCCATGAAGCGGCGGCGACTTTTGAGGTGAGCCCGAGTTCGGCGATCAAGTGGGTTGCACGTTGGCGACGGACCGGGTCGGTCGCGGCCAAGCCGATGGGCGGCAAGCGCTCGCCGCTGGATTCGCACAAGGAATGGCTGCTGGCATTGACGGCCGCCGAGCCGGATCTGACGCTGCAAGAAATCCGCAGCAGACTGAGACAGCGTGGGATCGTGGTGAGCGCCAGTTCGGTGTGGCGGTTCTACCACCGTCACGATATAAGCTTCAAAAAAAAGCCTGCACGCCGCCGAGCAAGACCGCGAAGACGTCAGCCTGGCGCGCACGGAGTGGAAACAAGAGCAGCCGCGGCTTGATCCGAGCAAGCTCGTCTTCATCGACGAGACCGGGACCTCAACCAACATGACAAGGCTGCGCGGGCGCGGCCCACGTGGCCAACGGCTCGTCGCCAAGGTTCCGCACGGCCATTGGAAGATGACCACCTTCGTGGCCGGCCTGCGCAAGGACGGTATGACCGCTCCGTTCGTGGTCGACGCCCCGATGAACGGCGAAATCTTCCTCACCTATCTCGAACAATGCCTGGTGCCGACGCTGGCGCCCGGCGAGATCGTCATGATGGACAATCTTCCCGCCCACAAGGTCGCCGGTGTGCGCGAGACGATCGAGGCGACAGGCGCAACGCTGCGGCGCCTTCCGCCCTATTCCCCCGATCTCAATCCGATCGAACAGTCCTTCGCAAAACTCAAAGCGCATCTGCGCAAGGCTGGCGAGCGATCAATCCCCGCCCTCTGGGACAGAATTGGGGACATCCTCCAAACCTTCACCCCAGAAGAGTGCAACAACTACTTCAAACACGATGGATACGGGTCAAACTGAATGGATTCCGCTCTAAGAACGCTCGCGCATGATCTTATCCGACCTTCCTTCGCCCGCCCAACGGGTCCGGCCGCAGGCCGGCCCGATGATAAACTCCGCGGGCTTCGCACTCGGGTCCGGCCTTTGGCCGGCCCGAGCACAGGCTCCGGCGGGAAACCGGTGTCCATCTCCAATAAGGTCGAGGACGAGCTTTTCGGGGTCATGCGCTAAAAATGCTTCGGGATTGACGTTGGTCAAGTCGGCCGCGCGCCGGGGCCATCTAAATATTCGCAAACAGGTAGGTGAGGAGGGTTACGAGTATGAAGGAAAGCCTTCGTGCGGGTGTGTCGCTGGTCAACCGTGTTCAAGTCGATCGCGACCGCACCATCGGATTCATGGGCGAGGAAGGCCGCGTCTACGGCACGCCCTATCTGGTGCGCGATATCGAAATGACCTGCCGCCAGCTGATCCTCGATCACGGCGATGCCGGCGAAGACTCGGTCGGCACCGACGTTTCGATCAAGCATTTGGCGCCGACTTTGCTCGGCATGACGGCCGAGATCACCGCCACCGTGAGCG
>CAYOZR010000263.1:0-1650 GCA_964408555.1 uncultured Aestuariivirga sp. | reverse complement strand
ACGGCGCCGGAGCGCACCAGCGTATCGGCGATTTCCAGCGCCTGCTCGCCGGTGTCGGGCTGGGAAATCAGCAGGTCGGCGATATTGACGCCGAGCTTCTTGGCATAGACCGGATCCATCGCATGTTCGGCGTCGATGAAGGCGCAAATGCCGCCGCGCTTCTGCGCCTCGGCGATGGTCTGCAGGGCCAGCGTCGTCTTGCCGGAGGATTCAGGCCCATAGATTTCAATGACCCTGCCCCTGGGCAGGCCGCCGATGCCGAGCGCGATGTCCAGCCCCAGCGATCCGGTGGAGATCGCCTCGATTTCGACGGCCGGATTGGACCCGAGCCTCATGATCGAGCCCTTGCCGAAGGCCCGCTCGATCTGGCTCAACGCCGCGTCCAGCGCCTTGTTCTTGTCCATGGCGGTGTTCTCAATGACCCGGAGATTCGTCTGCCCCATTGCTCTACTCCTTATTCCATATGGGTCCGCCACGCGCAAATGACACGATCACGCTGGCAATGTTTGTATTATGTTCTATTTTTGTTCGTTGTGCAAGCGTTTAATTAAATAGCTGATTTCGATCATTAATTTTAATAGTTACTAGAACTTAATGCGAACATTAGAAGAATCTCCCATCCGGACCGACTCTGGCATGCGAACACCCCGCCAACACTTGTGAACGCGGTTGGATTGAACACGGTCGCACAATTTATTCGAAAGGGCGAGGCCGGGTGGCTCTGGGTTGGGAGTGTCGAGTGAACAATCCAACTGCTGGGGAGAGAGACACACCCGGCCTCTTCCGGAGAGCACCGAACGGGAGGGAGCGGCGCCCAAGGAATGACCGACAGACCCGATGCCACCGGGCCGACGCCCGGTTTAATGGTGATTCGGGGCGCGATGTCCACACAAAGTAGCAGAAATTCAATGCCGCACGTTATCCGTGTATTATCACTCAGGACCGCATCACCTCCATGACCTTCTCGACCAGCTGCTTGAGCGAGAAGGGCTTGGCCAGGAAGGCGAAGTCTTTCTGACCCTCGAGATTCTTCTCGAAAGCATCCTCGGCATAGCCGGAAATGAAGATCACCTTGGTCTTGATGCCGCGCTTGCGCAGTTCGCGCAGGAGCGTCGGCCCGTCCATCTCCGGCATGACCACGTCGGAGAGGATAAGTTCGAAGCCCTTGTCGTCGGCGGCAATCACTTCCAGTGCCCGCTCGCCGGAATCGGCCTCGACCACCGTGAAGCCGCGCGAGGCGAGCGCCCTGACCGCAAAGGCGCGCACCGCATCCTCGTCCTCGACCAGAAGGATGCGGCCCTTGCCGGTATAGTCGGCCCTGACCGGTTCGGCTTCGGCCTTGATCTCGGCGGCGGCTTCCGGCTTGGGATAATGCCGCGGCAGGTAAATCCGGAATGTCGTGCCCTTGCCCAGCTCGCTGTCGCAGAAGATGAACCCGCCGGTCTGCTTGACAATGCCGTAGACCGTGGCCAGACCGAGGCCGGTGCCCTTGCCGACGTCCTTGGTGGAGAAGAACGGCTCCCAGATTTTGTTGAGGATGTCCTTGGGAATGCCGCTGCCGGTGTCCGCCACCTCGCAGACGACATATTCGCCGGGCGGCATCAGATCGGGCCTGATGCCGCGCGATTCCTCTTCCGGGATATTGTAGGT
>CAYOZR010000262.1:0-1763 GCA_964408555.1 uncultured Aestuariivirga sp. | reverse complement strand
CATGCCGGCACTCACGGAGCCGCCAGGAGAGTTGATGTAGAGCGAGATGTCCTTGGTGGGATCCTCGGCCGACAGCAACAGGATCTGCGCGCACAGTCGATTGGCGATGTCGTCGTCGACCTGCGTGCCCAGGAAGATGATGCGCTCGTGAAGCAGCCGCTCGAACACCGAATCGCTCAGGTTCAGACCGGCGGTCGCCGACCTCATCAGGGGTCCTGCCGGTGCTGCTGCACGGCCGGAAAACGCCTCGTTGTTCAGTCTCACGGGTACCTGCCCTCTCCCTCACATTGACTTGCCTGACACAGACACTAACGAAGTAAGGCGGCACCGGAGTCCCGGTGCCGCCTTACTTCGCTCAAAGCGGAATACGTCGTGTTACTTCACTTCTTCGGCGACAACCTCGGATGCCTCTTCGACGACCTCGTCGGCATCATCGGACGCGGCCGGAACAGTCTCGGAGCCGAACAGCTCGTCGGTGTCGACGACATTGCCTTCGGTGTCGGTCACGCTGACACGCTCGACAACACCGGCAAGGGCCTTGCCACGACGGACGTCGGCGAAGATCGCGCCGAGCTGGTTCGCCTGCTGAACCTGCTGGATGAACTGCTCGGGCGAGATGCCATAGCGCTGCGCCTGGAAGATGATCCGCTCGGTCAGCTCTTCCTGGCCGACCTGCGTGCCTTCGGACTCGGCGATCGCGTCGAGCAACAGCTGGATCTTGACCGAGCGTTCGGCCGACTCCTGCGCGTCCTTCTCGAACTCTTCGCGACTGCTGCCCTGCGCCTCGAGAAGCGCGTTCAGCTGCTCATCGTCGTGGTCCAGACCGTGCAGTGCCTCGTGAATCTGGCCGTCGACCTCGGCCTTGACGACCGACTCGGGCAGTGCGATCTCCACCGTCTCCAGCAGGGACTCGAGCACCTTGTCACGAATCTGACCAGCCTGCTCGACTCGCTTCACGCGACCGACGCGCTCGCGCAGATCTGCTTTCAGCTCGTCGAGAGTGTCGAATTCGCTTGCCAGCTGGGCGAATTCGTCGTCGGCGTCGGGAAGCTCGCGCTCCTTGACGGTGCCGACCTTGACGGTGACAACCGACTCCTTGCCCGCGTGCTCGCCGGCAACCAGCGTCGACGTGAATTCCTTCGACTCACCCGATGCGAGTCCGACGATCGCCTCGTCGAGGCCCTCAATGAGCTGACCGGAACCGACCTCGTGGGACAACCCGGTGGCGCTCGCCTCGGGAACGTCCGCACCGTCGACGGTCGCCGACAGATCGATCGACACGAAGTCGCCGTCCTGCACGGCGCGCTCGACACCAGTGAGGGTGCCGAAGCGGGCGCGTAGCGACTCGAGCTGCTCGTCGATGTCGGCGTCGGTGATCTCGATCGGATCGACCGTCACGGCCAGCGTGGCGAAATCGGGAAGCGTGATCTCCGGACGGATGTCGCCCTCGGCCGTGAACGCAAGCTCCTGGCCGTCTTCGATCTTGGTGATCTCGATGTCGGGCTGACCGATCACCTTGATCTCGGCGGTGGTGACGGCCTCGCTGTACTTGCCGGGCAGTGCGTCGTTGACGACCTGCTCGAGCACGGCGCCACGACCGACGCGGGCTTCCAGCAACTTCGCAGGAGCCTTGCCCGGGCGGAAACCCGGAACCTTGATCTGCTGCGCAAGCGCCTTGTACGCGCGGTCGAAATCTCCCTTGAGCTCCTCGAAGGGCACCTCAACGTTGATCCGGACTCGCGTCGGGCTCAGCTGCTCGACGG
>CAYOZR010000261.1:0-1944 GCA_964408555.1 uncultured Aestuariivirga sp. | reverse complement strand
CTCCCCTTGTGATGTCCACTTTCAAATGACGGCTGCCGAGTCGTGCCTTCAATGGGCCCACATAGTTCACCAGCTACGTTGTGCTCTCAAAGATGTTGCGTTCCGCGCTGTGGAGAGTCAAGGTCAGGTTGACGCGCTGACTCAACTTGGGGAACAAGTTTCCGAAAGTGCTGACCAAGTCAGCGTGGGATAGGTCGGCATGGAGAGTAAAGTCCAGGTCTTCCGAAAAGCGATAGTCTGGATAGTAGATTTGCTTCAACGCGGTACCGCCCTTGAAGGCCAGCGCACTCCGTAGATCGCTCTCGGCGATGGCGATCTACAGCCAACTCAGAACATAGTCCTTTTCGATCACCCGGTCGCTCACGCCAAGGCGGTGGGCGAGTTTTGCAACTTCAGCGGTTGAAATCATGGGTCAGGTCCGAATAATGGCTTTTAGTTCTTCGGGATCGAGGTTGACGCGCAGTCGCCAGCGCGCACGGTACGGCCCCTCGTTGGGTAGTGTCGGATCAAGCAGCGCGTATCGCAGATTGATGAACGACTGCAGGGCGCCGAGGGTCTCCGGGCGCCCCAAACTGTAGGTTTCCAAAAGAAAACCGATTCGCTTGGCAGCGGCTTTGTGGCTTAGCCGCTGGATATATTCCACTAGCCGTTTCTCATTCAGCTGATCCTTGCGCAGCCAGAGCCCTTTGGCCAGTTCCGTTAACCCACCGCATAACTCGGGTCGGACAGCACAGTCCAGCAGCGTCTTCTCCAGATCGCTGACGCAGACCTGTTCCTGATCGGTGACCCAGAGCATTTCCGATCCCCAAAAAGTGCGGGGCGTGGGATAGACGAAGTGGGATTGCATGCTGGCAATAGTTGTTGTGACGCGTTGGCGGTGAAAGGTGATGGACGCGGTCTTTACCGGCTGCGTGGTCATTTCGTGCAATTCCATGGCGCTATAGTGCGAGATGTAGTAGGGCTGGGGATCCAGCACCTCGCGGGCGATCACATAGCGATTAGCCATCGGGATACTTTCCAAGCCGGCTTCCAGAGGCACGATGAGGTACTTGCCCGGCACCAGCCGCACCAGCCATCCTCGGCGCGACAGTTGACTCAGAAGGGTGGCTGTCGCTTCATAGGTTTTGTTGGTGATGGACTGGGCAGCCGCGATGGAGAAAATAGTTTTCCCCTCAGCGCTGAGGCGGAGCACGAGTTCTGCACTCGCTGGTCCTAGTGTTTTAATAGTCTTCACAGTTACCTTCCATACGCGCGGTTCAATCAATTAAGCCAATCATACCATACGAAGGGTAATTAAGCAAGCATCTACATCGGCAACTTAGGGCGTTCCCAAAGTCGCGTCGTGTCATTGCGAGGGGCGGTTTTTGTCCCGAAGCAATCTCGTTTTGTTAGCAATCAAGGAGATTGCAAAAATCGCTCGCAATAACAATCAGAAGCGACTTTGACAGCCCCCTATCAGCAACTTCCGCAAGTGGACGCTTGACGAAGTGTTGCCAGTGCCTTGTGTGAGTTGCTCGGCACGCGCAATGTCGTGAGCAGCGCCGCCGCCAGTGGGGTGGAGCGCCTGGTCTTAATCTCCATCGACAAGGCGGTCAACCCGACCAGCCCTTCGGCTTCGCTCAGGACAGGCTCATGGGGACGACGAAGCGCGTGGCGGAGATGGTGGTTACGCACGCGGGGCGAGGGGGAGAGGGTGAGAGCGGGAGAAGGGGAGAAGGTGAGCAGAGACACTCCTCAACCTCTCAACCTCTCAACCTCTCAACCTCTCATCCTCTCTGCACCGTCGTGCGGTTCGGCAACGTGCTGGGCAGCCGGGGCAGCGTGGTGCCGTTTTTCCAGCGGCAGATCGCGGCGGGCGGGCCGGTGACGGTGACGCATCCCGAGGTGAAGCGCTACTTCATGACGATCCCCGAGGCGGTGCAGTTGGCCGAAGGTGCAGGCGGC
>CAYOZR010000260.1:0-2008 GCA_964408555.1 uncultured Aestuariivirga sp. | reverse complement strand
CGCGGCCGGCCTGTTCGGCCGCGACCTGCGCGGCATAGGGGGTCGACTTGCGCGAACCCTTGAAGCCGAGCTTGCCGGAGGACGCCCAGACGATGGCATTGCCCTGGACGTCGGTGATGGTGATCATCGTGTTGTTGAACGATGCATTCACATGCACCACGCCGGAGGAGATGTTCTTGCGCTCTTTGCGGCGCGGACGGACTGCTTCTTTCGCCATGATTCTTCGCCTTTACTTCTTCCTGCCGGCAACGGCCTTGGCCGGACCCTTGCGGGTGCGGGCATTGGTGTGGGTGCGCTGGCCGCGCACGGGAAGGCCCTTGCGATGCCTGACGCCCCGATAGCAGCCGAGATCGACAAGGCGCTTGATGTTCATCGACACTTCGCGGCGCAGGTCGCCTTCGACCACGTAATCGCGGTCGATTACCTCGCGGATGGCGAGCACTTCGGCGTCGGAGAGCTCATTGACCCGCTTGGAGTGCGGAATCTTCACCTTATCGCAAATCTCCACGGCATTGATCGGGCCGATGCCATGAATATAGCGCAGCGAGATGACGACGCGCTTGTTGGTCGGTATGTTGACACCTGCAATACGGGCCACGTATTTTCTCCTAATCATTCCAAGGGCTTGTGCCCAAGGCCTTGCATGTTTTTCGAGTGCCGAATCGGCCATTTTCAATGACACAAGGCCATGCCTCCAGAGGTTCCCCTCCCGAAGCCAGCCTTCGTATCGACCAGGATTGGCGCGTCTTTAGGCTGGAATCGCTTGCGCGTCAACCGCCCGAACACCAATTTCGGCCGTCATACGCGCTCCAGCACCTCCTCGATCCGACGGTTCACCTCGGCGATTGCCGTCATGCCGTCCACTTGTGTCAGGCTGCCGCGGCTGCCGTAGTAGGCAACCAGGGGAGCGGTCAGCTTGTTGTAGATGCCGAGTCTCTCGCGCACGGTCTTCTCGTTGTCGTCGGCCCGGCGGATGAATTCGGTCGAGCCACAAACGTCGCACACACCCGGCTGCTTCGGCTTTGCGAATTTGTCGTGGTAACCCTTGCCGCACTTGGCGCAGGTGTAGCGGCCGGAAATCCGCTCGACCAGGGCCGCGTCGTCGACCTTCATTTCGATCACCCGGTCGAGCTTGAGACCCTTGGATTTCAGCATGCTATCGAGGGCTTCGGCCTGGGCGGTATTGCGCGGAAAACCGTCCAGGATGAAGCCCTTCTTGACATCGGGAGCAGCGAGGTGCTCGGCGATGATCGCAATGACGATATCGTCGGAAACCAGATCGCCGCGATCCATCACCGCCTTGGCCCGCTTGCCATACTCGGTTCCAGCCGCCACGGCGGCGCGCAGCATGTCGCCGGTCGAGAGCTGCTTAAGGCCGCGCTTTTCCTCAAGCAGCTTGGCCTGGGTGCCCTTGCCGGCACCCGGAGGCCCGAGAAGAATCAGATTCATCTGCGGCTGCCCCGCAGCTTCGATTTCTTGATCAGGCCCTCATATTGCTGGGCCAGCAGATGGCCCTGCAGCTGCGCCACCGTATCCATGGTGACGCTGACCACGATGAGGAGCGAGGTGCCGCCGAAATAGAAGGGAACGCCGGTATAGCCGACGAGGAATTCCGGCAGCAGGCATACCACGGTGAGGTAAAGGGCGCCCACCACGGTGATGCGGGTCAGCACATAGTCGATATATTCCGCTGTGCGTTCGCCGGGCCGGATGCCCGGAACGAACCCGCCGTATTTCTTGAGATTCTCCGCCGTCTCCTTCGGGTTGAACATGATCGAGGTGTAGAAGAAGGCGAAGAAGATGATGAGTAGCGCGTAGAAGAACAGGAACAACGGCTGGCCGTGGCCGAGCAAGGCGGTGAGCGTGTTGAGCCAGTCGGGGCCCTGTCCTTTGCTGAAATTGGCCACCGTGATCGGCAACAGCAGCAGCGATGAAGCGAAGATCGGCGGAATCACGCCCGAGGTATTGAGCTTCAGCGGCAAATGCGAGCTGTCGCCCTGGAACATCT
>CAYOZR010000259.1:0-2023 GCA_964408555.1 uncultured Aestuariivirga sp. | reverse complement strand
GCCCGTGGCGCAGCGTCTCGCGGCCGCGCTCGGCCATTACCTCGATCGGCAGGCAGCCGTCGAAATAGGGCGTGTTGGTCTCCCAATCCTTGAAGTCGACGGTCTCGCCCTCGATCAGTGCACGGATGAAATCGTCGTATTGCGGGCGGTCGAGCGGGCAGTTGATGTAGTCCTTGCCGGTGCCGCCGGGCCCCGGCTTGTCGTAGCGCGACTGGAACCAGGCCTTGCCCATGTCGATCGACTCGCGATGCACGATGGGCGCGATGGCGTCGAAGAAGGCGAGATCGGCCTCGCCGGTCAGGCCGCGGACCGCCTCGGCGAGGGCGGGGGAAGTGAGCGGCCCGGTGGCGATCACAACATTGTCCCAGTCCGCCGGCGGCAGGCCGGCGATCTCGCCGCGCGCGATTGTGACCAGCGGATGGCGCTCAAGCGTCTCGGTCACGTCCCGCGCAAACCCGTCGCGGTCGACGGCGAGCGCGCCGCCCGCCGGCACCTTGTGGCGGTCCGCCACCGCCATGATCAGCGATCCGGCGCGGCGCATCTCCTCGTGCAGCAGCCCCACGGCATTCTGCCCGGCATCGTCGGAGCGGAAGGAATTGGAGCAGACCAACTCGGCGAAGCGATCGGTCTTGTGGGCATCGGTGCCGCGCTGCGGCCGCATCTCGTGCAGCACCACGGGTGAGCCCGCCTCAGCCGCCTGCCAGGCCGCTTCCGATCCCGCCATTCCGGCGCCGATAATGTGGATGGGACTGGTCATGGCGGCGGCAATAGCACGAGCGGTGATGAAACTTCAAACCGGCGGGCGCAGCCCGGTGATGGCGCCCTGAGTCCGGGGTACCGGTTTTACGCCGGCCCGGGCCGCGCGCCGCATGGTGGAGCGGTCCGACCATAGCCGCTGCATGGCGATGAAGGTATAGGCGCCCGACCAGCTGATGAGCAGCAAGCCGTTCAACGGCTCGGCGACGGCGATCAGACGCAGGAATCCCGAAGGCGTCACATCGCCATAGCCCAGGGCGGTGAAGGTCTCGGCCGAGAAGTAGAAATATTCGAGAACGTCGAAACCCGTGTCACCGGCGAACTGGCCGATGTCCAGGTAGCGATCGGCCACAAAATACACGGCGCCGTAGACGGCAATCTCGATGACGTGGAGCCACAGAGCCAGGACGACGACCGCGGTAAGGGCGAGCCGCGGCCGTTCGCGCAGCCGCGACGGGATGCGCCGGACAAACCAAAGACCCTCCAGGTGAATGAAGATGGTAGTCAGTGTGAGGGCCGGTATGAGGAGCAAGGTCAATAGCATCGTTTCTCGGCCAATGCTGGAGGGCGGATACCGGCTCATCCAATGAAATTCCGGCGAATGCAAGGCTGGTTGAACGAATCTCACGGCTTGCGCCGCCCAATTGGCGGGGGCATGAGGGGGCAGGGAGTGCTTCGCATGTCATCCGTTCTCGCCGGGATTTCCGCCGAACTCGACCACATCCGCGCCCAGTCCCTGTGGAAGACCGAGCGGCCCATCCTGTCGGAACAAGGAGCGCACATAAGGGTGGCGGGCGGGCGCGAGGTTCTCAATTTCTGCGCCAACAACTATCTCGGCCTTGCCGATCATCCGGCGCTGATCGCCGCCGCCAAGCAGGCCCTCGACAGCCACGGCCTCGGCATGGCCTCGGTGCGCTTCATCTGCGGCACTTCCGATCTTCATCTGGCGCTTGAGCGGCGCATCGCCGATTACCTGGAGATGGAGGATGCCATTCTCTATGCCGCCTGTTTCGATGCCAATGGCGGGGTGTTCGAGCCCTTGTTCGGCGAGACCGATGCGATCGTCTCCGACGCCCTCAACCATGCCTCGATCATCGACGGTATCCGCCTGTCGAAGGCCAAACGCTTCCGCTTCGCCAATGGCGACATGGACGATTTGGAGAAGCAGCTCAAAACCGCGCGCGGCGAGGGCGCCCGCCGCGTCGTCATTGTCAGCGACGGGGTGTTTTCCATGGACGGTTATTTCGCCAGGCTCGCCGACATCCGC
>CAYOZR010000258.1:0-2047 GCA_964408555.1 uncultured Aestuariivirga sp. | reverse complement strand
ACCCCCGACCCCAGGATTATGATTCCCGTGCTCTAACCAGCTGAGCTACCCCGCCTGAGGTACGGGGCGCATATAGGGAATGGAGCGGGCCGAAGTCAAGTTGCGTGGCTGTGGCCCTCGCCCGTCTCTTCCGCCTTCTTGAAGAAGGTGCGCCACAGGGAAATGCCGGCGAAATAGATGGACGCCGCCACCCACGCCCACAGTTCGATACGCTCGATCGTGCCCCAGGCGCTGCGGTCCTTGGCGCTGAGCACCAGGCTGAGCGACAGCGCCGCCCACAGCACGGTGACCGGAATGGTGATCTCGCGCCAGTCGGCGACCCGCAGGGGATGCACGAACTTGACCGGAATGAAGGTCAAGACGCTCAAACCCGCGATGGTGGCGAAATTCACCATCCACGGCGTGTCGAGAATGTAGAAATACAGGACCACCACGTTCCACAACGCCGGGAAGCCGACGAAGTAGTAGTCGTCCGATTTCATGCCGGTATTGGCGAAGGTGTAGCAGGACACCGCCATGATCGCCGAGGCCGCCGCGATGCCCCAGGTGCCCGGCACCATCTCGAACCAATAGACCATCAGCGCCGGCACGGCGACGTAGTTGAAGAAGTCGATGACATTGTCGAGGGTGCGGCCGTCGACGTTGGGCGTATATTCGAGAACCCGCGCCTTGCGCGCCAGCGAGCCGTCGATGCCGTCGACGAAGAGGGCGAGCCCCAGCCACATGAAGGCGGCGACCGGATCGTTCTTGAGCACCGCGACCAGCGCCAGAAAGCCCGCGACGATGCCGCAGGTGGTGAAGGCATGAACCGCCCAGGCGATGGCCTTCTTCAACTCGCGATCGATATTGGGATGAAGTTTCGGCTTCACCGGCAGAACCCCGCACTCTTGCTCATCGAGAGCCGGACTATAGTTAGCCGGTGGATGCAAGGCAAATCTCACCCCAGCCGCTTGAACTCCAAGAGCGTGAAGAAGCCGAAGGGCCGCACCGGGCGCTTGTCGACGAGCTTGAGGCGGGGATCGACGAGCAGCGTCTCGACCGGGAATTCCGACCGCCAGCCGAGCACGTCGGCGTAGTTCGCCAGCCGCTTCTCGACGGCGCCGCGCAGACCCTTCTCGACGCTGAAATGATTGACGATCAGCACCGTGCCGCCGGGCTTCGTCACCCGCGCCAGTTCCCGCATCACGGCGGCCGGTTCCGGCACCACCGTCATCACATACATGGCGACCGCGATATCGAAACTCGCATCGGCGAAGGCGAGCTTCGTGGCATCCATTTCGTGCAGCGCCTCGACATTATGGACGCGCCTCTTGGCGATGCGCTCGCGCGCGCGCTTCAGCATGTCGGGCGACAGATCGACGCCGGTCACCTTGAGCGACCGCTTGTAGTGCGGCAATGCCAGTCCCGTGCCGACGCCCACTTCCAGGAGCCGGCCATCGAACTGATTGGCCCGCGCTGTCGCCTGCTTCACTCCCGCTTCGGCGAATTTACCGAAAGTGGCGTCATAGACCGGCGCCCAGCGCCTGTAGGCGCGGCGCACATCGCCATTGACGATTTCGGCGAGTTTGCGGGCTGCTCCCGTCATCATGGCACTCCTGTTACGTATGGTCCCAACGTCATTATGTGGCGGCAAGCGCGTCCTCGCGCAAGGACCGATTTGCCGCGACAGCATCGGACCGGGCGATGAAGCCGCCGCCCAGCACCCGGGCGCCCGCCCCCGGGCCTTCATAAAGAACGCAGGCCTGGCCGGGCGAGACGCCATATTCGCCGTCGTGGATGGTGACGATGCCGGTGCCGCCCGCCCGCCGGATCGTGGCCGGCAGTGCTGCCCGCGTCGAGCGGATCTTGGCATGGACAGCGACCGGCCTGTCGCCCAGCCCATCGCCGAGCCAGTTGAGCGAGGCGAGCGGAATGTCGCGCTGCAAGAGCGCTTCGCGCGGGCCGACGATCACCTGCCGCTTCGCCGCGTCGAGTCTCGCCACATAGAGCGGCTCGCCCTCCGCCACGCCGAGGCCGCGGCGCTGGCCGATGGTGTAATGGATGATGC
>CAYOZR010000257.1:0-2059 GCA_964408555.1 uncultured Aestuariivirga sp. | reverse complement strand
CCCATGCGATCCGCTCACTCGCGGCGGGCTTCATCTTCACCACCGGGAGTGCGCCGGTGCTCGCCGCGGGTGCCACCGCCAGCATCCGGCATGTGAAGGTGAGCGAAACCGAACGCAACCTGCAGAAGAAACATGCCCGGCTCTTGACCGCGGCGCTCAAGGCGCGGCAGCTGCCGGTCACCGAAACGCCGAGCCACATCGTCCCCGTCATGGTCGGCGAACCGGTGAAGTGCAAGGCGCTGACCGATCGTCTGCTCGACGAGTTCTCGATCTATGTGCAGCCGATCAATTATCCGACGGTCCCCAGGGGCACCGAGCGCATCCGGCTCACCCCAGGCCCGCTGCACGGCGAACTTGAGATCGCCAGGCTCGTCGACGCCCTCGACCGCCTGTGGAGCGAGATGACTTTGGCAAGAGCGGCCTGAAGCCCGCGACAGGCGGCCAAGCTTTCACCACGATTGGCAGAGAGACTCCCTTTGACAGGGGTATCGCATGACCAAGTTCTACGACCGGGCATCCGGCATCGTCCGGCTCATCTTCGAAAAGCGCATCGATGCGCCGCCGGTCCTCGACGCCCACCGCGATTTCCCCAACTCGGCAAAGTTTACCGTCGCCTGGCGGGAGATTCGCGACGAAGCGATGGCCGTACGGCTGGACCGGGTGCCGCGCTTCCACGACATCATGCCCGAGCAGGCCGACATTTCCGCCAATGACGGACATGACTGGCGCATGTTCATTCTCAAGGCCTATGGCGTGGGCGTGCCCGAGAACATCGCCAGGATGCCAACACTGGCGCGGCTCATCGCGGAATGCCCGGAAGTCAAGTCGGCGGCCATTTCCTTCCTGGCCCCACACAAGCACATCCCGCGCCATCGCGGGCCATTCCGCGGCATCATGCGGTTCCACCTCGGCCTGAAGATTCCGCGGGAGGCCGATGGCCGGCCGGCGACCGTCATGATGATCGACGACCGCGAACACCGCATCGGCGACGGCGAGGGCCTGCTGTGGGACGATACTTATCCGCATGAGGTCATGAACAATGCCGGCGAACCGCGGGTGGCACTCCTCCTCGACGTCTGGCGGCCGCAGATGCCGCTCGATTTGGAAATCCTGTCGCGCCTGATCGTCGGCGCGGTACGGCTCGGCATGCGCTACCGCGGGGTTTCCTACACCGGCTGAGATGGCTCCGTCCGCGAAACGCCGTTCCCCCCACTCCCCCGCTGCGCCAAGATGTAGCTGGACCCATGGCCGCGACACTGTATCTTGCGGTGTTTTCGGAACAGGGGGACCCATGGCAAGGAAGTCATCGAAGAAGGCGGTCAAGAAGGCGAAGCCGTTGTTTCCCGGCTTCTTCAAGGACAGACTGGCCAAGTCCGATCCCAAAATTGCCAGGGCGATTGCCGCGGAACTCGGCCGCCAGCAGCATGAAATCGAGCTGATTGCCTCGGAGAACATCGTCTCGCGCGCCGTGCTCGAGGCGCAAAGCTCGGTGATGACCAACAAATATGCCGAGGGCTATCCGGGGCGGCGCTATTACGGCGGCTGCCAGTATGTGGACGTTTCCGAAACTCTTGCCATTGAGCGCGCCTGCAAGCTGTTTGACTGTTCCTTCGCCAACGTCCAGCCCCATTCCGGTGCCCAGGCCAATCAGGGTGTGTTCTTCGCGCTTCTCCAGCCCGGCGATACCTACATGGGCCTCGACCTCGCCTGTGGCGGGCATTTGACCCACGGCTCACCCGTAAATCAGTCCGGCAAATGGTTCACGGTTGCGTCTTACAAAGTGCGCGAGGACAACCACCAGATCGATTACGATGCGCTCGCCGCCCAGGCCCTTCAGGTGAAGCCGAAGCTCATCATTGCCGGCGGTTCGGGCTATCCGCGCTTTCTCGATTTCGCCCGCTTCCGCCAAATTGCCGACAGTGTTGGCGCCTATCTGATGGTCGACATGGCCCATATCGCGGGCCTTGTGGCCGGCGGCGTACATCCCAATCCGCTTGAACACGCTCATGTCGTGACCACCACCACCCACAAGACCTTGCGCGGCCCCCGTGGCGGCATG
>CAYOZR010000256.1:0-2152 GCA_964408555.1 uncultured Aestuariivirga sp. | reverse complement strand
GGTTGCGGCCGAGGATGCCGTCGCACAAGCCCGCCGCCTGGTGGCCAACGGCCATTCCGAAATCGTGCTCTCGGGCGTCGACATCACCTCCTGGGGTGCCGATCTCGCGGGTGCGCCAAAACTCGGCCGGCTGGTGGCGCAGATCCTGAGAGAAGTGCCCGAGCTCAAGCGGCTGAGATTGTCGTCGATCGATTCAATCGAGGCCGATGCCGAATTGATGGACGCGATCGCCGGCGAGGAGCGGCTGATGCCGCACATCCACCTGTCGCTGCAGTCGGGCGACGACATGATCCTCAAGCGCATGAAGCGGCGGCACCTGCGGGCCCACTCCATCGCCTTCTGCGAAGAACTCCGCGCCCGGCGCAAGGACATGGTGTTCGGCGCCGACATCATCGCCGGCTTTCCGACCGAGACGGAAGAGATGTTTGAGAATTCGCTGAAGATCGTCGACGAGTGCGGGCTCACCTATTTGCATGTCTTTCCGTTCTCGGCCAGGCCCGGAACGCCCGCCGCGCGCATGCCGCCGCTCGACAAGGCCATCATCAAGGATCGCGCCGAGCACCTGCGCGCCAAGGGCCGCGAGCGGCTTGATCGCTTCCTCGCCCGCGAGGTGGGAGCGACGCGCTCGATCCTGATCGAAACCGTCGCCATGGGCCGCACCGAACATTTCGCTCCAGTCAAATTCGCGCAAGCGATGACGCCGGGCGCTATCGTCGCGGCCAAGGTGACGGGCCGCGGGCCCGATCATCTCGAGGCGAGGCTCGCCGCATGAGCGGGTTCTTCAAGAAGCTGTTCAATCGCATCATCGGCAAGACGGAAGAGGCGGTACCCGCCGCCGTCGAGGCCGAGAAGCTGCCGGCACCGGAACCGCAACCGGCGCCTGAGCCGGAACCCGCCGTCGCCGAGCAACCGGCGCCAAAGCCCGGGAAGGTACCGGCGAAGCCGGAGCCAAAGAAGGCCGAGGCCAAAAAGTCCGAACCGAAGGCAAAGACCAAGCCCGAGCCGAAGAAGGTCGAGGCCAAGAAACCGGAGCCAAAGAAGCCGGAACTGAAGAAGGTCGAGGCCAAGAAACCGGAACCAAAGAAGCTGGAACTGAAGAAGGTCGAGGCCAAGAAACCGGAACCAAAGAAGCTGGAACCGAAGAAGCCGGAACCGAAGAAAGTCGAGGTCAAGAAGCCCGAACCGAAGCAGCCGGAGCCGAAGCCAGAACCGGAGCCGGAAAAAAAGGTCGCGCTTGCGCCGCCGCCGCTGCCTGAACCGCTCCCCGAGCCGGAGCCCGTCGTCATCGAGCCTCCACCGCCAGCGATTCCGCAGCCCCCGCCGGAACCGGAGCCCGCCGCCCGGCGCGGCTGGTTCGCAAAGCTCAAGGACGGGCTGTCGAAATCGTCGAAATCGATCACCGGTTCCATCACCTCTATCTTCACCAAGCGCAAGCTCGATCAGGCGACGCTCGCTGAACTGGAAGACGTGCTGATCCAGGCCGATCTCGGCCTCGCCGTGGCGGAACGCATCATCAAGGCGGTCTCGACCGGGCGCTATGACAAGGAGATCGATCCCGAGGAGGTCAAACGCATTCTGGCCGCGGAAGTCGCCAAGGTGCTGAAGCCGGTCGAGGTGCCGTTCAATTTCGGCGCCGAGAAGCCCTTCGTCATCCTGGTCGTCGGCGTCAACGGTTCGGGCAAGACCACCACCATCGGCAAGCTCGGGGCGATTGCGGCGCGCGAAGGCTTCAAGGTAATGTTCGCCGCCTGTGATACGTTCCGTGCCGCGGCCATCGAACAACTGACCGTCTGGGGCCAGCGCATCGGTGCTAGGACCATATCGCGGCCGACGGGATCGGATGCCTCGGGGCTTGCCTTCGATGCGCTGAAAGCGGCGCGCGAGGACGGCACCGACATTCTGTTCATCGATACGGCGGGCCGCCTGCAGAACAAGGCCTATCTCATGGACGAGCTCGACAAGATCGTGCGTGTGATCAAGAAGCAGGATGCCGCCGCCCCCCATGCGGTGCTCCTGGTGCTCGATGCCACGACCGGCCAGAATGCCATCGCCCAGGCCGACATCTTCACCAAGGTCGCAGGCGTCACCGGCATCATCATGACCAAGCTCGACGGCACGGCGCGCGGCGGCATCCTCGTCGCCATCGCCGAGA
>CAYOZR010000255.1:0-2170 GCA_964408555.1 uncultured Aestuariivirga sp. | reverse complement strand
GGAATCTCAAGGAGCGTGCAGCCGCCGATGCGCCAGGAGCCGTCGGGCTGGCGTTCCATGGAATAGAGCGCCTCATAGGTCTTGCCGCCGGGGCCGACGATGCCGACGCGCTGGGCCGGGCGGCCCAGGGGATCGACCGCCGTTTCGCCGAACCGGAAGGATTGCGGCCGGTAGACCGGCATGTAGCCCTGCCGCACCATCTGCATGAAGATATCCGGCGAGGGGAATATCCGCTTGATGCTGGGGGCCGCATAGCTGTAGGCGCGCGGGCCGTCGCCGGCGCGGAAGGCATCGATCTGGCCGGTTATGATGCGCTGGAATTCGGCCCGATCGGCATCGCTCACCGGGCCGGCCCCGGCTGTCGCCGGCGCCAAGAGCAAGAACAAAACTGCAAGAAGCACGCGAAGCATGTCCGGCTCCGTCTTCTGTCGTATTCTTGTACTACAGACGGCCAATTATCCGGCACGGTTTCGTGTGTGCGCTGCACAACGGCCTCATTCGGCACAGAAATTTCGATTGGGCAGCTTGGTAGCGCTTGACCATGTCATGAACTCAGAAGAGTATGCGCGCGGCGAAGACAGAAGTCCCCGCCGGGATTGTCATTGCGCCGGTGCAACGCCGGCCAAGCCCGGTTTCTCCAGGGGCGGTAGTGGGAGGTAAAGTCGATGCCGGCAATTTCAATGAAAGTAAACGGCAAGGCGGTGCGCGGCGAAGCCGAGGGCCGGACCTTGCTGGTCGAATTCCTGCGCGACACGCTCGGACTGACGGGCACCCATGTGGGCTGCGACACCAGCCAGTGCGGGGCTTGCGTGGTACATGTGAACGGCAAGGCGATCAAGTCGTGCACGGCGCTGGCGATGGCCTGCGACGGGGCCGAGGTGACGACCATCGAGGGCCTGGCCAAGAACGGCAAGCTGCATCCGATGCAGGAAGCGTTCCGCGAGCATCACGGTCTGCAATGCGGCTTCTGCACGCCGGGCATGATCATGGCGGCGGTCGATATCGTCAAGCGCAACGGCAAGAAGCTCAGCGAAGACACCATCCGTCACGAACTGGAAGGCAATATCTGCCGTTGCACCGGCTATCACAATATCGTCAAGGCCGTGCAGGCCGGCGCCGAGAAAATGTAAGGGAGGCATGCAATGACCGAGACCGGAATCGGCGCGCGTGTGAAGCGCAAGGAAGATCAACGCTTCATCACCGGCAAGGGCCGCTACACCGACGACATCAATCTCAGGGGCCAGACTTACGCCTATTTCGTGCGCAGCCCGCATGCGCATGCGACGATCAAGTCGATCAACGCCGCCAAGGCGAAAAAGATGCCGGGCGTGGTCGGAATCTTCACCAGCACCGATGTGGCTGAAGACAAGATCGGCGGACTGATCTGCGGCTGGATGATCCATTCCAAGGACGGCTCGCCGATGAAGGCGGGACCGCATCCGATCCTGGCCCAGGGCAAGGTGCGCTATGTGGGCGACCATGTCGCCGTGGTCGTCGCCGAGACCAAGGACCAGGCCAAGGCCGCCGCTGCGGCCGTGAATGTTTCCTATGGCGTCCTGCCGCATGTGGTCGACGTCGGCAAGGCGATGACGTCGAAGGTGCAGATCCACGACGCGGCACCCGACAACCGGGTGTTCAACTGGTCGATCGGCGATCAGGCGGCAACCGACGCGGCGTTCAAGGGCGCCACCCATGTGACCAAGATCGATCTGGTCAACAACCGCCTCATTCCCAACGCCATGGAGCCGCGCGCCGCGATCGGTTCCTACGACACCGGCTCGGATCACTACACACTCTATACGACGAGCCAGAACCCGCATGTGGCGCGGCTGGTGATTTCCGCCTTCCACGGCCTGGCGCCCGAGCACAAGCTCAGGGTTATCGCGCCCGACGTGGGCGGCGGTTTCGGCTCGAAGATCTTCATTTATGCCGAGGAAGTGGTCTGCGTCTGGGCGTCGAAGAAAATCGGCGGCCGGCCGATCAAATGGACGGCGGAACGCACCGAGAGCTTCCTGTCCGACGCCCATGGCCGCGATCATGTCACCCATGCGGAACTGGCGATGGACCGCTCCGGCAAGATCGTCGGGTTCAGGGTCAAGACCAAGGCGGCGATGGGCGCCTATCTGTCGACTTTCGCCTCCTGCGTGCCGACCTATCTCTATGCGACGCT
>CAYOZR010000254.1:0-2224 GCA_964408555.1 uncultured Aestuariivirga sp. | reverse complement strand
CCTTCCCGAGACCAGCGCACTCCATAGCGACGCATCCAAGATCCAAATGAACCATCGCGAAGACCTGACCATCGCCGAAACTGAATCGATTGAGTCAGCCTTTCGCCGCCTCAACGCCAATAAACTCGGCATCGTATTCGCTGTGGACGCCGGGGGACGCGTGGTCGGTTGCCTGACCGATGGCGATATCCGCCGGCACTTGCTGGTTGACCGCGACATCAAGCGGCCGCTGGCGTTGTGCCTGAATCGCAGCTTCGTCTCCGCTCGCCTCGACACGAGACGAGAGCAGATTCTCAAGTTGCTAGATCATCGCATTCATATCGTGCCAGTGCTAGATGAAGCCGGACGCCTCGCCGACGTTTACTCGCGTGAACGCTTCCTAATCGAGGAGGAGCGGGAGGTGTTCAGCCGTGCTCGCTCGCCCGCGAGACTCAGCTTCGGCGGCGGCGGGACGGATCTCACCACCTACTTCTACGAGAATGGCGGCATCGTCATCAATGCGGCCATCGCGCTCTATGCTCATGCCACCCTGCGCCGCCGAGAAGACCGGCGTGTTACTATATATTCGCACGATTTCCGCCGTTCTATAGAGGCCGAATCGGTGAGCGCCCTCGAACTCGACGGCGACCTCGATCTGATCAAGAGCGCTGTTCGCCTGATCGATCCGCCCTACGGCTTCGACCTGGAACTGGCGACGGATTTCCCTGTGGGCTCCGGCCTCGGCGGTTCCGCGGTCCTCTCCTGTGCAATTTTCGGCTGCTTCAACGAGTTTCGCTCTGACCGCTGGGACAGGCACCAGATCGCCGAGCTCGCTTTCCAGTCCGAGCGCTTGATGCTCAACATCCCGGGCGGGTGGCAAGACCAGTATGCCACCGTCTTCGGCGGCTTTAACCTGATGGAATTCAGTTCCGACCACAATGACATCCAACCCCTACGTTTGGAGCCGGCAGTGTTGCGTGAGCTCGAAGCCAGCATGGTATTGGTGTATACCGGAAAGACGCACAATTCGGGCGTTGTCCATGGCGACCACAAGGCTCGCGCACAGGATCCGTCCAAGGCCGCTGCCGCGGAGCGACAGAAAGACATTACACGCGAGATGAAGAAGCTTCTTCTGCGCGGTCGCCTCGTGGAGTACGGCCGTCTTCTGCACGAGGCTTGGCTGGCCAAGCGCGAATTCAGCCCCGGCGCTTCCAGCCCCGAATTCGATAGAATCTATGCTCTGGCCCTGGCGAACAATGCAGTTGGAGGTAAGATTTTGGGGGCCGGCGGCGGCGGATATTTTCTGTTTTACGTGGAGCCCTTCCACCGGTATCAACTGACCAACGCCATGGAACGTGAAGGCTATCGGTGCGAACGCATCGGCTTCGACGAAGCCGGCCTTGTTTCTTGGAAAATGCGGGTGCGCCCGTAGTGGACCTACCGCACGCCGTACGTCCGCCGATCAATCGGTCCAGATGCAGAGAATGACCACTCCGAACCGCACCAGCCTTGCCATCGGCGATCGCTTGGTTGGAGCCGGATATCCCGCGTTCGTCATCGCCGAGATCGGCAACAATCACAACGGCGATTTCGACCGCGCCGTGGCTCTTATCGACGCGGCGATCGCCGCCGGCGCCGACTGCGCGAAATTCCAAATGCGCAAGCTGGACGAGGTCTATCGTTCCTCCAGCCTGTCGGGCAAGGATGACGATCTGGCCGTTGAATACACCCTCGATCTGCTTCGCCGCTTCGAACTGACGGAAGACCAGCATCGGCGCTTGGCCGACTATTGCCGCGAGCGAGGCATTCTCTACCTCTGCACGCCGTGGGACACCGGCAGTGTGCGCACCCTCGAGGCATTCGATGTGCCCGCCTACAAGATCGCGTCGGCCGACCTTACCAACTTGCCCCTCCTCGCCGCCGTGGAGACGACCGGCAAGCCGCTGCTGGTGTCGACCGGCATGAGCACGGCGGACGAGATTCGCGCCGCTGCCGCCTTCCTCGCCGAGCGCAAGGCGCAGTTCGTGCTGCTGCATTGCCAGAGCACCTATCCGGCGGCCCTACACAATATTCATCTCCGCTTCATGGATACGTTGCGGGCGATCCATCCTTTGGTCGGCTACTCGGGCCACGAGCGCGGCACGGCCGTCTCGATCGGCGCTGTCGCCCTCGGCGCCTGCGTCATCGAGCGCCACATCACCCTCGATCGCACCATGGAGGGCCCAGATCATGCCGCCAGCCTGGA
>CAYOZR010000253.1:0-2271 GCA_964408555.1 uncultured Aestuariivirga sp. | reverse complement strand
AAGGTGAGGGCCGAGCGCGACCGCATCACCGCCGAATATCGCGACCTGATCGGGAAGGATGAGGATCGCAAGCAGTTCGACGAATTGCTGGGCTGCGCCAAGACGGTGTTCCCGTATGTCGAGAATCATCTCTTCTACGTCGAGCACTGGTTCCACTCGGTGTTCTGGAACAAGATGCGCGAAGTCGGGGCGATCATGAAACAGCACGGCATGATTGAGGATGTCGAGGACATCTGGCTGTTGCGTCGCGACGAAATCAAGCAGGGTTTGTGGGACGTCGTCACCGCCTGGGCAACCGGCGTTACGCCGCGCGGCGCCAAGGTGTGGCCGAAGGAGATCGCCTGGCGCAAAGACGTGATGCAGAAGTTCAAGGAATGGAGCGCGCCTCCGGCCATCGGCACCGCGCCCGAGGTGATTCAGGAGCCCTTCACCATCGTACTGTGGGGTGTGACCAACAAGTCGCTGGCGGACTGGTCGGCGGTGCAAGAAGTCAAGGATCCCGACAGCATTACCGAGCTCAAGGGTTTCGCCGGCAGCCCCGGCGTCGCCGAGGGCCGCGCGCGGATCTGTAAGACGGTGGCGGAAGTGGGTCAGCTTCAGGAGGGGGAGATTCTGGTGGCTCCGACGACCTCGCCGTCCTGGGCGCCGGCTTTCGCCAAGATCAGCGCCTGCGTCACCGACGTGGGCGGGGTCATGAGCCACGCGGCGATCGTCTGTCGCGAGTACGGCCTGCCGGCGGTGGTCGGCACCGGTCTCTCGACCAAGATCATCAAGAGCGGCATGATGCTGCGCGTTGATGGATCTTCCGGCGTCATCACCATCGTGCGATGACGGAGAGCACGGCTATGGGCGGTGCGGTGGACCGCAGGGGGCCGGCGGGCGTTCCGCTGGTCTGCTGGTTCGAGGAATGCCGGAAGGATTCCATTCCCCTGGTCGGCGGCAAGTGCTCCTCCCTCGGCGAGCTGATCAACGCCGGGGTGCGGGTGCCGCCCGGTTTTGCGCTGACCACTGAAGGATACCGCCGCTTCATCGCCGAGGCGGGGATAGACCAGGAGATCAAGTCCCTGCTCGATAAGCTCGATGCTGCGGATATGGACGCGCTGGAGCGGACCAGCGCGTCCATCCGTGCGAGCATTGAGGCGCATCCATTTTCCACGGAAATCGAGGATCTGGTGGCCGAGTGCTATCGCAAGCTCTCGCTGCGCTGCTGTATGCCGGCGGCGCCGGTGGCGGTGCGTTCCAGCGCCACTGCCGAGGATCTTCCCGGCGCCAGCTTCGCCGGTCAGCAGGATACCTATCTGTGGATCCGCGGCATCGACGAAGTGCTGCATCACATGCGCCGCTGCATCTCCAGCCTTTACACAGCCCGGGCCATGGCCTACCGGGCCAACCGCGGCCTCGATGACGAACGGATGGCGATCAGCATCGGGGTGCAGAAAATGGCGAACGCGCATACGGCCGGGGTGATGTTTACCATCCACCCGGCTAACGGCGACCGCTCGGTGATCGTCATCGATTCCAACTTCGGTTTCGGCGAATCGGTGGTTTCGGGCGAGGTGACGCCGGATCACTTCGTCGTGAACAAAGTGACGCTGGACATCATCGACCGGACCATCTCCCAAAAGGAGATGTGCTACACGGTGGATCTGAAGACCCAGCAATCCCTGGCCGTGGAGGTACCTTTCGAGCGGCAGAGAGTGCAGTCTCTGATCGACGACGAGATCACCGAACTGGCCGGGATGGGAAAGCAGATCGAGAAGCATTACGGGCGCCCGATGGATATCGAATGGGCGGTGGACAAGGACCTTCCCGCCGGCGGCAACATTTTTATCCTGCAGGCCCGTCCCGAGACGGTGTGGAGCGAAAAGCAACTGGCCCCAGTCGCCAATGCCGGCGCCTCGGCCATGGATTACATCCTCTCCAGCATGCTGTCGGGCAAAAAAGTGAAATGAACAATCGGCAGGCATATTTTCAACACTTTAAAGGAGACAATATGAATGAACCTAAGGAAGTAAAACCAATCGACGATATTCGCAGCTACATCGCCGCCCTCGAGGCCAACGGCGAATTGCACCGCATCAAGACCGAGGTGGACTGGAAATTCGAACTCTGCCATGTATCGAAGGTCAATGAGGAACAGAAAGGGCCGGCGCTGTTCTACGAGAACGTCAAAGGCTACGACATCCCGGTATTCACGAGCGCCTTCACCACCTCGAAGCGGCTGGCCATTGCCCTGGAGCAGGACCCGTCGCTTTCGATGAGCCAGTTGTC
>CAYOZR010000252.1:0-2289 GCA_964408555.1 uncultured Aestuariivirga sp. | reverse complement strand
GCTGTTTCACGGGCCGGTCGGGCGGGGGGGGGGGCTTGTTTGCCTTCTCCGGCGGGTTCGGCATGATTTCGGGTGGCGTCACCGAAAGTGCTCCCTGGGGAACCGAGGTGCGGATACAGTCGGAGCCCGTGTCGCCGCCGCCGATCACCACCACATGCCTGCCGCCGGCGAGGATCGGCCGGTTGTCGAGGGGCGGCTCCTTGGAGACGCGGCGGTTCTGCTGTGGCAGGAAATCCATGGCGAAGTGAATGCCGGCGAGATCGCGGCCGGGAATGGCAAGATCGCGCGACTTTTCGGCGCCGCCGGTCATCAGCACCGCGTCGAAGCTGTCGACGAGCTGTCTGGCATCCTGGCTGACGCCGATATGGGTGCCATAATGGAAGACCACACCTTCCGCCTCCATCTGGGCGATGCGCCGGTCGATCAGGTGCTTCTCCATCTTGAAGTCGGGGATGCCGTAGCGCAGCAGGCCACCCGCCTTCTGCTGCTTCTCGAACACATGCGCCGCGTGGCCGGCGCGGGCGAGCTGCTGGGCGGCGGCAAGCCCGGAGGGGCCGGAGCCGACGATCGCGACCTTCTTACCGGTCTTTTCGGCGGCGATCTCCGGCTTGAGCCAGCCTTGCTCCCAGGCGCGGTCGACGATGGCGCATTCGATGGTTTTGACGGTGACCGGATTGTCGTCGATATTCAGGGTGCAGGAGGCTTCGCAAGGTGCGGGGCAGACGCGGCCGGTGAATTCCGGGAAATTGTTGGTCGAGTGCAGATTGCGCGAGGCTTCTTCCCAATTGCCCAGATAGACGAGGTCGTTCCAGTCGGGGATCTGGTTGTTCACCGGGCAGCCGGTGTGACAATAGGGAATGCCGCAGCTCATGCAGCGCGCCGCCTGGTTGCGGGTGCCTTCCTTCGACAGCGGAATGACGAACTCGTTGTAGTGGCGGATGCGGTCGGAGGCCGGCTTGTACTTGCGGTCCTGCCGTTCGATTTCGAGGAATCCCGTAACTTTGCCCATTACGCGCTCCTCTTCACACCGATGGTCATGCCGTCGCTGGTGGCCTGGGCCTTCTCCAGTTCCTGGAGGGCGCGGGCATATTCAACCGGCATGATCTTCACGAATTTCGGCAGGTAGCTTGTCCAGTTGTCCAGGATCGTCCTGGCCCGCGACGATCCAGTGTATTTGTAGTGACGCGACAGGAGTTCCCAGATGCGCGTTGCATCGTGCTTGTCCATCTGCGCGGTGACATCGACGAGGCCGTGATGCTCAAGATCGCCGCCGTGATGGTGCAGGCGCTCGATGGTGGCGTCCTCGGCCGGGATCGGCGCCAGATCGACCATGGCGAGGTTGCAGCGCTTGGCGAAGTCGCCCGCCGCGTCGAGCACATAGGCCACACCGCCCGACATGCCGGCGGCGAAGTTGCGGCCGGTTTCGCCGATCACCAGCACGCAGCCGCCGGTCATGTATTCGCAGCCGTGGTCGCCCACGCCTTCGACGACGGCAACCGCGCCGGAGTTACGCACGGCGAAGCGTTCGCCGGCAACACCGCGGAAATAGCACTCGCCGGAGATGGCGCCGTAGAGCACCGTGTTGCCGACGATGATCGACTTCTCGGGCACGAAGCCCACCCGGTCATGGGGCTTGACGATGAGCTTGCCGCCGGAGAGGCCCTTGCCGACATAGTCGTTGGCCTCGCCGGTCAGTTCCAGCGTGACGCCATGGGCGGCCCAGGCGCCAAAGCTCTGGCCGGCGACGCCGGTGAGTCTCACACTGATCGTGTCCTCGGGCAGTCCGGCATGGCCATAGCGCTTGGCGACCTCGCCCGACAGCATGGCGCCGGTGGTGCGGTCGCGGTTGCGGATATTCGAGACGATCTCGACCCTCTCGCCCTGCTCAAGCGCCGGCTTCGCCTGCTCGATCAGCTTGCGGTCAAGGATATGGTCGATACCGTGATCCTGCTGCGTCAGCTTGCGGGTGGCGACGAGGCCGATCGCATCGGGCTTGGCGAAAATCTTCGAGAAGTCGAGGCCCTTGGCCTTCCAGTGGGTGATCGCTTCCTGCTGGTCGAGCCATTCGGTGGCACCGATGAGTTGCTCATAGGAGGTGAGCCCCATGCTGGCGAGATACTCGCGTAGCTCCTCGGCGACGAAGAAGAAATAGTTGATAACATGTTCCGGCTGGCCCCTGAAGCGCATGCGGAATTCCGGGTCCTGGGTGGCCATCCCGGCCGGGCAGGTGTCGTGAAGGCCATTTCCCATACTGATGCAACCGGCGGCGACGGCCGGTGCGGGTGCCAC
>CAYOZR010000251.1:0-2514 GCA_964408555.1 uncultured Aestuariivirga sp. | reverse complement strand
AACGGGGCGCTGGTAAACATCGCGCTCGCCACCGGCAATATCGGCCGTCTTGGCTGTGGTGTCGTGCGCCTTGGCGGGCATCAGGAAGGCTATGTGCGCCCCAGCGATGCCCATGTCGGCCGCCCCGCCGCTTACGTCGACAAGCTGCTGATCGAAGGCAAGGGTGGCGTTCACCACGTCTGGGCCTGCGACCACTACAAGACGACACTCAACGCCCACCGGTTCAATAGCGTCTACAAGAAGCGCACCGATCTGGTGAAGGATGCGATGAACGGCGTGGCCTACGGCGATCGCGATGCCATGGTCGCGGCAATCCTCGGCGCCGTCAAGGCGGGCGGTCTGTTCTCGGTCGATGTCGATATCGTTCCATCGAAGATCGGTGCGGCGAGTCACGTCTGGCTGCCGGCGGCCGAATCGGGAGAAATGAACCTGACCTCGATGAACGGCGAACGCCGCATGCGCCTGGTCGAACGCTACATGGACCCGCCGGGCAGCGCCAAGCCGGATTGCCTCATCGTGGCGGGCCTTGCCCAGCACATGGAAAAAGTCCTGCGAGGCATGGGCGACAATGGCTATGCCGACCAGTTCAAGGGCTATGACTGGAAGACCGAGGAAGATGCCTTCATGGATGGCTACCATCAGAATGCCGGTGGCGGCAAGTTCGTGACCTACGACGCATTGCGGGCCATGGGCAACAACGGCTTCCAGGAGCCCGCCGTGGATTTCAAGGACGGCAAGATCGTCGGCACCAAGCGGCTCTATGCGGACGGCGTTTTCTCCGGAGAGGATGGAAAAGCCCGTTTCATGGATGCCCCGTGGCGCGGCTTCCAGGCGCCCGGCAAGGAAGAGCAGAAGGCGAAGTTCAAGTACCTGATCAACAATGGCCGCGCCAATCTGGTCTGGCAGAATGCCTTTCTGGATCAGGACAACGACTTCGTCATGGACCGGATGCCCTATCCCTACATTCAGGTGAGCCCCGACGACATGGCGGAGCTTGGCGTGAAGGCGGGCGATCTCGTCGAGGTCTTCAACGACGATGGCTCGACACAGGCGATGGTCTACCCGACGCCGACGGCAAAGAAGGGCGAGACCTTCATGTTGTTTGCCTTCCCCACCGGGGTCATGGGCAACGTCATCAATGACGGCGTGAACGAGCTCATCATCCCGAACTACAAGCAGACCTGGGCTAATATCCGCAAGATCGCGGATGCCCCAGAAAGTGTGAAGCACCTGACATTCAAGTCCCAGGAATACGCTGCGTCCTGATCCCGACAGGCGGCCCGAACCTAAGTCCGGGCCGCCATTTGCGCCCGGGTGCGCTGGATGAATTGACGCCGGCCACCGCCGGCGCGGCCATTTCCCGCAAACCGAAGGGCCATGACTTGGTCATCGACCGGCTTCATAACGAGCCCGCCGTCTCCCGCTAGATGAGTGTCACGGGCGGTTAGACCGGGAAAATCGGTGCGAAGCCGCCGCCGGGAGTGCGGAAATTGGTGGTCTGGCCCCGATAGAGCCGGGCGGCCGGGATCAGCAGCTTGCCGTCATAGGTGTAGAGCCGCACATCCATCTTGCGGGTTTCGCGAGCCGCGCCGATTTCAACCCTGCGGTGGCCGGGCGCGACACGTTCCTGCGCGATGTATCCGCCCTTGGCGATCCCGGCCCAAATGGAGGTGGTGATCTTGTCGCCGCGATAGACGGCTTTTCCGCCATGGCCGCCGAGGGGCTTGAAGAAGAGCCGCCGGCGCTCGCTCCACAGCTGTACCGCGTTTTCCGGCGTCACCAGCCGCGTGCGCGGCACGGCCGCAAGCGCCTCGATGTCGGCCGCATCGGCCCCCATCTCCCGCAAGGCCTTCGGGTCCGACAGCCGCACGAGGTTGCGCTTATTGGCGAGCAAGGCGTGGTGATGGGGACCTGGAGTCACGGCAACCGCGCCGTCCGCATAGGCCCGCCGCAAGGCATCATGTTCCGGCCTGGCGAAGGTGAAGTCCACCAGCCGGTTGTAGACGAGGTCGATGCCGTGGCCAGCCGCCCGCAATGCCCCATCCGCGTAGGTCAGCGCCGCGGGATCGCCGATCGTCACTTCGAAGCCCTGCCGCTCAAGCATCGCCTTGGCGAGAACGAACTCGGGATAGAGATATTGCCGCTCCGGCGCCTCGTCGACGATGGCGATGGAGCGCAACGGGCCGGTTCTGCCCCGCAAGCGCCACTCGTTCAGGAACATCGCCGCGACGGCGGTCTCGAAATGCTCGCCAACGGGCGAAAGGAAGTGGTCGCTCACCTCCTTGCAGCAGGCACGCTGGGCATCGCGAAGCACGGCATTGAGGAATGCGCCTCCGGCGTTAGTGTTGATCTCGATGAGCTTCGGCCCCTCAGGTGTGACATGGAAATCATAGCCCATGAACACGCCGCGCGGGCCGAAGCCATGGCGCGCGATGTCCGGAGCGGGTGCAAGAACCGCATCGCGATAAGCCGCGAGCCCGGAGAACAGGACTCGGATCAATGCGATAAAACCGA
>CAYOZR010000250.1:0-2573 GCA_964408555.1 uncultured Aestuariivirga sp. | reverse complement strand
CGAGTGTGCCGTGTGAAAGGCGGCGTTGGCCGGCAAGCTGCGCGCGTGCGTGGCGGTCCTGCGCCAGGAACAGCGGCTTGCCGTCGCCGGGAAGCTCGGGCACGACGAAGAGCCGCAGTTCGTCGATGAGGCCGTTGGCGAAGAGCCCGCGATAGGTGATGGCACCGCCCACCGCCCAGACGCGGCGGCTTCCCGCCTCGCCGAGCGCCCGCAGAATCACGTCGGGATCGGCGGCAACCGTGCGGCTCTCGCCCTCGATGCGCGACAGCGGCCGTCCGGTGACGACGAAGGAAGTCTTGCCCGGATAGGGCCATTTCCCGAATCCGAGAATCTGGTCGTAGCTGTTGCGGCCCATCAGCACCGTGTCGATGCCGGCGAGAAACTCGTGAAAGCCCAGCTCCGGGATGAAATGGGGGTTGAGCCAGTCGACGCCGCCGTCCTTGGCGGCGACGTAACCGTCGATGCTCGTTGCGACATAGGCGATGATGTGCGGGCGGGTCATCGGGCTCTCCTGCGCAACGGAGTTTACTGCGGGATTGTCCCTTCCGAAATAGGAGCCGGCGATCATCCTATCTGTCATTGCCGGTCCCCGGAACCAGTCCGAGGATGTCCCGGCAACCCATCCATCCGTTTACTGATCTTGTGGGCTCGTTGCGCCATGGGTCGCCGGAACAAGTCCGGCGATGATGTGTGGACGGCCTCCGAACGGCATCGATGTGCCATACTGGTTGGTGTTCTGCTCACCAGTAAAGGAGACCGCCCATGAGCGAGATTAGCATGATCGGATTCGATACGGCGAAGAATGTGTTCCAGGCCTGCTGCACGGATGCGCAGGGGCTGGTGGTCAAGAACCTGCGGCTGAAGCGGCGCCAGGTTGTGGAGTTCTTCGGCAAGACGGCTGCCTGCATGGTGGCGCTCGAAGCCTGCGGAGCCTCGTATTATTGGGCCCGCCAGATCGCGGCCTTGGGCCACACGGTGAAGCTGGTGCCGCCGCCGTTTCTGAAGCGCTATTGCAGCAGCCACAAGAGCGATGCGCGCGATGCCCACGCACTGGCCATGGCGGGGCGCGATCCGATGCTACGGCCGGTGCCGGTGAAGAGCGAAGATGAGCAGGCGGACCTCATGCGCTTCAAGGTCAGAAGCCTGCTGGTGCGCCAGCACACCCAGGCCGGCAACAGCCTCAGGGGGCTTCTCGCCGAGTTCGGCCTGACCGCGAACAGCGGAACCAAGGGTCTCGAAACCCTGATCGCGCGGATCGAGACGGGGGCCGTGGCGCTGCCGCAACCGGCCATTGCCGCACTCGCCATTCTGGTCCGCCACTGGCGCGGGCTCGGCGGCGAGATCGCGGCGCTCAATGCCGCCCTCATCGCCCATGCAAGGAGCGATGAGAGAACCCGGCGGCTGATGACGGTGCCCGGCGTCGGCCCGGTGATCGCCAGCGTCTGCGCCGCCAAACTCGGCGATCCCGGCCGGTTCGCTTGCGGACGCGATTTCGCCGCCTGGCTCGGTCTCACGCCGAAGCAGCATGCGAGCGGCGACAAGCGCAAGCTCGGCTCGATCACCAAGGCGGGCGACGAAGACCTGCGCTCGCTGCTCGTGCTGGGAGCCGCGGCGGTTCTCATCCGCGCCAAGAGAAAGCCTGACAACGCCGATCCATGGGCCGCCGCCATCCTCAGGCGCAAGCCCTTCAAGGTGGCAGCCGTGGCGCTGGCCGCCCGTATCGCCAGAACCCTGTGGGCCATTCTCAAGCGCGGCGGCGTCTATGAGCCCCGCCGCGCCCAGACTTTCGTGATCAAGCCTTTTACGCCGTGCCGTGCCTGAACACCGAACCAGCTTGCAAGGAGCCAAGACGCCGAGATGGCAAAAGGTTGGATAAAAACACCGGGACACTCCGTTTTGTCATCGCGCATCCCAGCGCGTGGCGATGATTGGAACCCGGTCTGCGCGAAACATCTGGGCCAGCGGTCCTCGTACCGCAGCTACAAAGGCCGTATACATGACCGCTCCACCACGTCCGCCATCAACGCATCAAAACCACTTGCCAAGTGGAGGCCGTCCATACATGACAAAAGAAGAGAGGAACAGGTGAGATCACCACCCGCTCCCGCCGCCATCGCTACCGCCAGCGTCAAGATGCGATCAACCCCCTGTTAATTCCCCGGGGCGATGCTTGGGCGATTGTCAGCGGTCGGGCCTGGGGGCGCACATGACCAGCCGTTTTGCCGCCGCCATATTTTTGATGATTTCGGCACCCACAGTCGCCGCCACCGTGTCGCCCGTCGCGTCCCGTTAGCAGCCGCGTTCCGACCCGCGTTCACGCCCTGCCACACTCCGGAGGCTTCACGCCATGCCGATGATACTTGCCCGACTGGTTCCGATCGCGGCCGCCGCGCTCTTGCTCGCCGCCTGCTCCTCCGGCGGTGGCGGCCGCTTCGATGACCGCCTCAGTGCCGCCGAAATCCGCACCATCCTCGCCGGCAAGAGCTGGCGCTTCGCGGGGCCGAACAATTCCGGCGTGACGCTTTATGCTTCCGACGGCACCTCCCTGGTCGAGGTCGACGGCAAGGGCACGA
>CAYOZR010000249.1:0-2586 GCA_964408555.1 uncultured Aestuariivirga sp. | reverse complement strand
CGACGCCGACCGGGCAGGTGTTGAGATGGCACTTGCGCATCATGATGCAGCCGGCGGCGATGAGCGGTGCGGTGGCAAAGCCGATCTCGTCGGCGCCGAGCAGGGCGGCAATCGCCACGTCGCGCCCGGTTCGGATGCCGCCGTCGGCCTGCACCGAGATGCGGCCGCGCAGGTCGTTGGCGACCAAAGTCTGCTGGGTTTCGGCAAGACCGATTTCCCACGGCAGTCCCGCATGCTTGATGGAGGTGAGCGGCGAGGCGCCGGTGCCGCCTTCATAGCCCGAAATCGTCACATGGTCGGCATGGGCCTTGGAGACGCCGGCGGCGACGGTGCCGACACCCACTTCGGAGACGAGCTTGACCGAGACCTGGCCGGCCGGATTGACGTTCTTCAGATCGAAGATGAGCTGCGCCAAATCCTCGATCGAATAGATGTCATGGTGCGGCGGCGGCGAGATGAGGCCGACGCCAGGCGTCGAATGGCGCACCCTGGCGATGACACTGTCGACCTTGTGGCCGGGCAATTGTCCGCCTTCGCCGGGCTTGGCTCCCTGCGCCATCTTGATCTGCATCATGTCGGAGTTGACGAGATATTCGGTGGTCACGCCGAAGCGGCCGGAGGCCACCTGCTTGATCGCCGAGCGCATGGAATCGCCGTTCGGCAGCGGCTTGAAGCGGTCCGACTCCTCGCCGCCCTCGCCGGTGTTGGACTTGCCGCCGATGCGGTTCATGGCGATCGCCAGCGTGGTGTGGGCCTCGCGGCTGATCGAGCCGAAGGACATGGCGCCGGTGGAGAAGCGCTTGACGATCTTTGCCGCCGGTTCCACCTCGTCGATGGGCACCGGCTTGCGGCCCATCTCCTCGGCGGTCTTGATGCGGAACAGGCCGCGCATGGTCTTCAGGCGCTCGGCCTGCTCATTCACCAGCTTGGCGAAGGTGCGATACTTGTCCTTGGAATTGCCGCGCACCGCATGCTGCAAATTGGCAACCGTCTCGGCATTCCACACATGGGCCTCGCCGCGCAGGCGGAAGGCGTAGTCGCCGCCGACATCGAGGGCGGCGCGGAACACCGGGTTCTCGCCGAAGGCATCCTCATGGCGGCGGAAGGCTTCCCCGGCGATCTCGGCCAGGCCGACGCCTTCGATCTGGGTGGCGGTGCCGGTGAAATACTTCTTCACGAAATCGCTGGACAGGCCGACGGCATCGAAGATCTGGGCGCCGCAATAGGATTGGTAGGTCGAAATCCCCATCTTCGACATGACCTTGAGTATGCCCTTGTCGATCGCTTTGATGTAGCGCTTCGCCGCTTCTTGGGTGGTGATCTTCTCTTCAAGTGTGGGGAGCATGTCCTCCAGCGTCTCGAAGGCGGCATAGGGATTGATGGCTTCGGCGCCATAGCCGGCAAGGGTGCAGAACTGGTGCACTTCGCGGGGCTCGCCGGATTCGACGACGAGGCCGACCGAGGTGCGAAGCCCCTTGCGGATCAGATAGTGATGCGTTGCCGAGGTCGCCAGCAGCGACGGGATCGGCACGCGCTCGGCGGAGACGGCGCGATCCGACAGGATGATGATGTTGTAGCCGTCGCGCACGGCGCGCTCGGCCAGGGCGCAGACCGAATCGAGGGCCGCTTCCATGTATTCCGGGCCGTTCGCCACATCGTAGGTGATGTCGATCGTGGCGGTGCGGAACGGGTTGTCGCGCACGGCGCCGATGGTGCGGATGCGTTCCAATTCCTCGTTGGTGAGGATCGGTTGCGAGACCTCGAGCCGCATGTGGTTCGAGGTGCCTTTCAAGTCGAGAAGATTGGGCCGCGGCCCGATAAAGGAAACCAGCGACATCACCAGTTCTTCGCGGATCGGATCGATCGGCGGGTTGGTGACTTGCGCGAAGTTCTGCTTGAAATAATCGTAGAGCAGGCGCGAGCGGCTGGAGAGCACCGCGATCGGCGTATCGGTGCCCATCGAACCGAGCGGATCGTCGCCATAGATCGCCATCGGTTCGAGGAACCGGGAGATATCTTCCTGCGTGTAGCCGAATGCCTGCTGGCGATCGAGCAGCGAGGTGGTTTCCACCGGCAGCGCGGCCAGTTCGGGTTCGACCACTTCGAGTTCGGCCAGCTTGTATTGTGCGGCTTCCAGCCATTCCTCGTAAGGTTCGGCGCTCGAAAGCTCGGCCTTGACCTCCTCGTCCTCGACGATGCGGCCCTTTTCCATGTCGATCAGCAACATGCGGCCCGGCTGGAGCCGCCACTTGCGCACGATGTCTTCCTCGCGGAAGGGCAGGACGCCGCTTTCCGAAGCCATGCAGATCAGATCGTCGCGCGTGATCGAGAAGCGCGCGGGGCGGAGACCGTTGCGATCGAGCGTGGCGCCGATCTGGCGGCCATCGGTGAAGGCCACGGCGGCGGGGCCGTCCCACGGCTCCATCAGCGCGGCGTGATATTCGTAGAACGCGCGGCGCTCCGGGCCCATCAGCGGATTTCCGGCCCCTTCCTCGGGGGACCGCATCCACCCCGGAAGGGCCAACCAAAAACCCCCCGCGAGCACCCGGTCGAAGCGAGTTGTGCGGCCCGCGGGGTTGCCCCTGG
>CAYOZR010000248.1:0-2612 GCA_964408555.1 uncultured Aestuariivirga sp. | reverse complement strand
GGAGGAGCGCTTCTCCCAGACCCTGGACAAGGGCCTGGTCATTCTGGAGGACGAGCTGCAGCGCCTGGGCGCAGACGGCCAGACAGGGGGCCGCATCAGCGGCGAATTCGCCTTCAAGCTCTACGACACCTATGGCTTCCCGCTCGATCTTACCCAGGACGCCTTGAAGCCGCGCGGCATCAAGGTCGACACCGGCACCTTCAATGCCGCCATGCAGGCGCAGCGCGAAGAAGCCCGCAAGGCGTGGAAGGGTTCCGGCGAGGCCAAGACCGAAACCGTCTGGTTCGAAATCCGCGAACGGGTGGGGGCGAGCGAGTTCCTCGGCTACGACACCGAGACGGCGGAGGGGGTGATCGACGCCATCGCCGCCGGCGGCAAGGAAGTCAGTGTACTGAACAAAGGCGAAAAGGGCGCGCTCATCCTCAACCAGACGCCGTTTTACGGCGAATCCGGCGGCCAGACCGGCGACCACGGCATCGTCAAGTCGGCCGATGGCGGCCGTTTCCGCGTCACCGATACGCAGAAGCGCGTCGGCGATCTCATCGTCCATGTGGGCGAAGTCGAGGAGGGCCGTTTCAAGCCGGGCGTCGCGGCCGAGCTCATCGTCGATCGCGCCCGGCGCGGCGGCAACCGCCGGCATCATTCCGCCACCCATCTGCTGCACGAGGCCATGCGCATCACCCTTGGCACCCATGTGGCGCAGAAGGGCTCGCTGGTCGAGCCCAACCGGCTGCGCTTCGATTTTTCCCACAACAAGGCCATGAGCCCGGACGAGATCGCCCAGGTGGAAGCGATCGCCAACGAGATCGTGCTGCAGAACGATGCCGTCGCCACCCGCCTCATGTCGGTCGATGCGGCGCGCGCCGAGGGCGCCATGGCGCTGTTCGGCGAAAAATACGGCGACGAGGTGCGCGTCGTCGCCATGGGCCGCAACACCCATGGCGCGGGAAAACCCATCTATTCGCTGGAACTGTGCGGCGGCACGCATGTTGCGCGCACCGGCGATATCGGCGTGGTCAAGGTTCTGTCGGAAAGTGCGGTGGCCGCCGGGGTGCGCCGTATCGAGGCGCTGGCCGGTCCCGCCGCGCGGGCTTATCTCGAAGAACAGGACCGGCGCGTGCAGGCCGCGGCCGCCGCGCTCAAGACAACATCCGCCGAAGTCGTCGCCCGCATCGAGGTATTGATCGACGAGCGCCGCAAGCTCGAGCGCGAATTGGCCGAAGCCAAGAAGGCTCTGGCGCTCGGCGGCGGGGCGGCGAAGGGCGATGACGGGGTGCGCGAAGTGAACGGCATCAAGTTCATGGCGCGTATCCTCAGGGGCATCGATCCCAAGGACATGAAGAGCCTGATCGACGAGAGCAAGGCCAAGCTTGGCTCCGGTGTCGTGGCGCTGGTCGGGCTCAATGACGAAGGTCGCGCCGGCCTTATCGTCGGCGTCACCGACGATCTGACTTCGCGCTTCAGCGCCGTGGAGCTGGTGCGGGTGGGCTCGGCCGTTCTTGGCGGCAAGGGCGGCGGCGGCCGCCCCGACATGGCCCAGGCCGGCGGCCCCGATGGCGCCAAGGCGGATGAAGCCCTGGCGGCGATCAAGGCGGCGATCGCCGGCTAATTGTGATCGGGATGCTGTAGGTTGGTGAGCTTGGCCAGCATCTCGGGCGGCACATCGTCCTCGGTGCGGGTTGCAGGCAGAGTGTGCAACCGTTCGAACGCCGGGAGGCGGCTCTCGATGCCGTACTGGTTCTCCGGCATGACGGCGGATGGATCGTCGAGAGAGCCGATCGATACGGCGATATATTTCGAATGGTCGTAAGAAAATGATAGGGGCGTTCCGCAGCCGCGGCAGAAGCGGCGTTCGACGATGGGCGAACTCCTGAACACGCCGGGATCGCCCTTGGTCCATTTGAAATTCTCGCGCAGCGATCCCACCAGGGCCGCGAAATAATTGCCGAATGCCTTCTGGCACATGCGGCAATGGCAGATGTGCGGGTTGACGAACGGGCCCTCAATGGCATAACGCACGGCGCCACACTGGCAGCCGCCGGTGGCGCGTTCGGATTCCACTATTCCTGCCATGGTTTCGATTCCTTTGAAGGCGGCCTGAGCCGGCTCAGACCATCGCTTTCCCGAGATTGGCGCCGACCGCATCGAGGAAGCCTTCGGTCGAAAGCCAAGTTTGGTCGGGCCCGACGAGGACCGCCAGGTCTTTTGTCATCTGGCCCGATTCAATCGTTGCAACCGTAACCTTTTCAAGGGTTTCGGCAAACTCCTTGAGCTTTTGATTGCGGTCGAGCTTGGCCCGGTGGGCAAGGCCGCGGGTCCAGGCGAAGATCGACGCGGTGGAATTGGTTGAGGTCGCCTTGCCCTGCTGGTGCAGGCGGAAATGGCGGGTGACCGTGCCGTGGGCGGCCTCGGCTTCCACCGTCTTGCCGTCCGGCGTCATCAGCACCGAGGTCATCAGGCCGAGCGAGCCATAGCCTTGCGCCACCAGGTCCGACTGCACGTCGCCGTCGTAATTCTTGCAGGCCCAGACATAGCCGCCGGTCCATTTCATCGCCGAGGCCACCATGTCGTCGATCAGGCGGTGTTCATAAATAATGCCGGCCTTTTTGAAA
>CAYOZR010000247.1:0-2616 GCA_964408555.1 uncultured Aestuariivirga sp. | reverse complement strand
GCGGTGAATACGTTCCCGGGCCTTGTACACACCGCCCGTCAAGCCACGGAAGTTGGGAGCACCCGAAGTCGTTTGCCTAACCGCAAGGATGGCGATGCCTAAGGTGATACTGACGACTGGGGCTAAGTCGTAACAAGGTAGCCGTAGCGGAAGCTGTGGCTGGATCACCTCCTTTCTAAGGAGCACGATGTGTGACCCGACAAGAGTCGGCCACATGTCGAGGTCGAGCGACACCAAGGTACGAGCGATGATTCCGGTCTTTAGCTGGTTATTTATATAAAATTGGGCGCCATTCAGGCGAGCAAAGGGTTCAGTGATGGGCCTATAGCTCAGATGGTTAGAGCGCGCGCCTGATAAGCGCGAGGTCAATGGTTCGATTCCATTTAGGCCCATTGAATTTCGAAAGTTTGTCGGGGATGTAGCTCAGTTGGGAGAGCGGTGGCTTTGCAAGCCACAGGTCACCGGTTCGATCCCGGTCATCTCCAGATAAGGGAACAAGTCCGATTTTAGGAATTGTTGACAGCCAGTCGCGTTGGCGACGGCACGGTTCTTTGAAAACTTCATAGTAGTAAAGAAGATGCGTCAAGGGTATCTTCCAATAGGCTGCGCAGAAATGCGCGTTAGAGGAATGCTCTTTTTTTAAGTAGGTTTTCGATTAAGCTACTAAGAGCACACAGCGGATGCCTTGGCACAGGTAGGCGATGAAGGACGTGGTAAGCTGCGATAAGCTCTGTCAAGTTGCAAACAAACGTTGAAACAGAGATCTCCGAATGGGACAACCCGATCAGGGTCATTCCTGATCATTGTATGCTGAATACATAGGCATGCAAAGCTAACGCGGGGAACTGAAACATCTCAGTACCCGTAGGAAGAGAAAACAATAGTGATTCCCTCAGTAGCGGCGAGCGAACGGGGAACAGCCTAAACCGGACGGCACGTTAAAACCTGACTGTGTTGTGCCTCCGGGGTCGTGGGAACCGAGTGGCCCGTGGTCAGACGGGTCGTGGAGTTACAAACCATCTGTATAGGTGAAGGATCTGGAAAGGTCCGCCATAGGGGGTGATAGCCCCGTAACCGAAATGCTGATGGCTCCTTTTGAGTCTCCCAAGTAGGGCGGGACACGTGGAATCCTGTTCGAATCTGCCAGGACCATCTGGCAAGGCTAAATACTAACCTGTGACCGATAGTGAACAAGTACCGTGAGGGAAAGGTGAAAAGTACCCCGAGAGGGGAGTGAAATAGTACCTGAAACTGTGTGCTTACAAGCGGTCGGAGGAAAGGAAGCTCTTCGGAGTTTCCGGACTGACGGCGTGCCTATTGAATAATGATCCGGCGAGTTACTTCTCTGTCGCAAGGGTAAGCAAAACACTTGCGCACCCGTAGCGAAAGCGAGTCTGAATAGGGCGTTTAGTGGCAGGGAGTAGACCCGAAGCCAAGTGATCTATGCATGGCCAGGATGAAAGCTCGGTAAAACGAGCTGGAGGTCCGAACACACCGGTGTTGAAAAGCTGGGTGATGAGCTGTGCATAGGGGTGAAAGGCCAATCAAACTTGGAAATAGCTGGTTCTCCTCGAAATAGCTTTAGGGTTAGCCTCGGAATATAGTTTTACGGAGGTAGAGCACTGAATGGGCTAGGGGCCCCACAAGGCTACCAAACCCAATCAAACTCCGAATGCCGTAAAATGTTCTCCGGGAGTCAGGCAGTGTGGGATAAGCTTCATTGCCGAGAGGGAAACAACCCAGACCAGCAGCTAAGGTCCCAAAGTCATGCTAAGTGGTAAAGGATGTGGAATTACTTAAACAGCTAGGATGTTGGCTTAGAAGCAGCCATCATTTAAAGAGTTCGTAACAGATCACTAGTCTAGTGATTCTGCGCCGAGAATTCAAGGGACTATGCATGACACCGAAGCTCTGGGTGCATCCGTAAGGGTGCGCGGTAGGGGAGCATTGTCTGCCGATTGAAGGTTCATCGTCAGGTGGGCTGGACGTCAGACAAGAGATTATGTCGGAACGAGTAGCGATAAAGCAAGACTATAAACTTGCTCACCGTAAGCCTAAGGTTTCCTGGGCAAGGTTAAACCTCCCAGGGTTAGTCGGGACCTAAGTCGAGGTCGAAAGGCGTAGATGATGGTAAACAGGCTAAAATTCCTGTACTTGTAGAGAGACGTTTTAAGCTATGGGGTGACGCAGAAGTGAAGGTCAGCCGGCGATCGGTTGTGCCGGTCTAAGCCCGTAGGTGGGGACCGCAGGCAAATCCACGGTCCTAACACCGAGAGGTGATGGGGTGGTCCTAGACCAGAACTGACCATAAACATGCTGCCAAGAAAAACCTCTTTGCTAGTTGCTCTGCAATCCGTACCGCAATCCGCCACAGGTAGGCGAGGAGAGTATCCTAAGGTGCTCGGGCGAACTCACGTTAAGGAACTAGGCAATTTAACTCCGTAACTTCGGGAAAAGGAGTGCCATGAGTAAGTGACATACCTGCGTGTGAAGCTGAAAGTGGCCGCAGATAAATGGCCGCGGTGACTGTTTACTAAAAACACATGTCTCTGCTAAGTCTAACAAGACGACGTATAGGGACCGATACCTGCCCGGTGCTGGAAGGTTAAAAGGAGA
>CAYOZR010000246.1:0-2661 GCA_964408555.1 uncultured Aestuariivirga sp. | reverse complement strand
AATCTGCTCGCCATGGCGCCGGACAGCCGCGCCGCCAAGGGCGTCTTTCTCGCCTTCCAGTATCCGGTCGAGATTCCCGGTGTCGCCACCATGCAGTTCCTCAAAGTGGCGCTCAATTCACAGCGGAAGGCGAGGGGCGAAAAGGAGCTCTCGACGCCCGACTTCATGCGGCTGGTGAAGGACAAGGCGGCCAGGCTCAATATCGGCCAGGACATGCTGAAGCGCCCGGTCAATGTCGGTTTCTCCGGCGGCGAGAAGAAGCGCGCCGAGATCCTGCAGATGGCGGTGCTGGAGCCGTCGCTCTGCGTGCTCGACGAGACCGACTCGGGGCTCGATATCGATGCGCTGCGCGTCGTCGCCGATGGCGTCAATGCGCTGCGCTCGCCCGGCCGCGCCATGATCGTCATCACCCACTATCAGCGCCTGCTCGACTATATCGTGCCGGACAAGGTGCATGTCCTGTCGCAGGGCCGGATCGTCAAGTCGGGCGGCAAGGAGTTGGCGCTCGAACTCGAAGCCAAGGGCTACGCCGAATTCGCCAAGGAAGCGGCATGAACCTCGCCGTCACCAGAACCCCGGCCGAGCTCGCCTATGGCGGCGAACTCTTGCCGAACCCGCGCCTGGAGGACTGGCGCTGGACCAATCTGCGCACCCTGATCGACCGGCCCTATCCGCCGCGCCGGAAGGTCGAGGCGAGGCCCGCGGACATCGAGCGGCTGCTGAAGGCCTCGCCCTTCGCCAAGATCGCCGGCCCCCGCATGGTGTTCGTCAACGGCCACTATGACGCCAGGCATTCGAAGCTGCGGAATGGCGAGATGGCGGGCGCGATCGTCGACGATGAGCCGGTGCTCACAATGAACGCCGCCTTCGCCACCGGCGGCGCGCATCTTGTGATCGAAGGCACGACCGATACGCCCATCGAGCTCGTCTTCATCGCCACCGATGCGGAAGCCCGCACCATCGCCACCCGCAATGTCATAGAAGTGATGGCCGGCGCCTCGGCCACGCTCATCGAAACCCATCTGGGCGAGGGCTTCTATCTCGCCAACAGCGTCAGCGAAATCAGGCTGGGCGAAGGCGCGAGGCTCGACCGGGTGAAGGTGGAGCGCGAGGCGGCTGACGCCATCCATCTCGCCCATGCCCATGTCAGCCTGGCGAAGAACGCCAGTTTGCGCGACTTCACGCTGACCTCCGGCGCCCGTGTTAACCGCCAGAACGGCACCTATGTCTTCATAGGCGAGGGGGGCGATGCCAAGGTGAGCGGCGCTTATCTGCTTGGCGGCAGGCAGCATGCCGACACGCGCCTTGTCGTCGATCACCAGAAACCCCACTGCACCAGCCGCGAGCTGTTCAAATGCGTGATGGACGATCAGGCGCGCGGCATTTTCCAGGGCAAGGTGATGGTGAGACCTCACGCCCAGAAGACCGACGGCAAACAGTCGAGCCACGGGCTCTTGCTCTCCGAGACGGCCGAATTCGACGCCAAGCCCGAACTCGAAATCTTCGCCGACGACGTGATCTGCGGCCATGGCGCCACCGCGGGCGATCTCGACCGCGATCATCTCTTCTATTTGCGCTCGCGCGGCATTCCCGAGCGCGAGGCCAAGTCGCTGCTGATCGCCGCCTTCGTCGGCGAGGCCTTCGAGGCGATCGGCCATGACGGCATCCGCGCGGCGCTCATCGCCTATGCCGGCGACTGGCTGAAGCAGCATGAGGGCGGCGCATGAATATCGCCCATCGCCCCTTCGACGTCGCCGCCATCCGCCGCGATTTTCCGATCCTGTCGCGCCAGGTTTACGGCAAGCCGCTGGTCTATCTCGACAATGCCGCCTCGGCCCAGAAGCCGAAACCCGTGCTCGACGCGATGATGAAGAGCTACACGGAGGAATATGCCAATGTGCATAGGGGCCTGCATTTTCTCTCCAACGCCGCGACGCAGAGCTTCGAGGATGCGCGCGACAGCGTGCGCCGCTTCATCAACGCGCCCTCCAAGGACCAGATTATTTTCACCCGCAACGCCACCGAGGCGATCAATCTGGCGGCCCAGAGCTTCGGCGGTATGGTCATCGGCGAGGGCGACGAGATCGTGCTGTCGATCCTGGAGCACCATTCCAACATCGTGCCCTGGCATTTCCACCGCGAGCGCCGGGGTGCCGTGATCAAATGGGCGCCGATCGACGATGACGGCAATTTCCTGCTCGATGAATTCGAGAAGCTGCTGATGCCCCGCACCAAGATCGTCGCCATCACGCAGATGTCCAATGCGCTGGGAACCATCGTGCCGGTGGCCGAGGCGATCCGCATCGCGCACGCCCGCGGCATTCCGGTGCTGGTCGACGGCAGCCAGGCGGCGGTGCATATGGGCGTCGACGTCACCGCCCTCGATGCCGATTTCTACGCCTTCACCGGCCACAAATGCTATGGGCCCACCGGCATCGGCGTGCTCTACGCCAAGATGGAGCATCTGAAGCGCATGCCGCCCTACCAGGGCGGCGGCGAGATGATCAATGAGGTGACGCGCGAGACGGTCACCTACAACGACCCGCCGCACCGTTTCGAGGCGGGAACCCCGGCCATCGTCCAGGCGATCGGGCTCGGTGCGGCACTCGACTACATGCGGGGCGTGGGACTTGCCAATATCGCCGCCCATGAGGCGAAACT
>CAYOZR010000245.1:0-2670 GCA_964408555.1 uncultured Aestuariivirga sp. | reverse complement strand
AAGCGTGATGGGCCGCTTCGACAGCGACAGGCCCTCGCCGTCGGCGGCGATATCCATCGCATCCTTGACGTTGTCGAAATTATAGAGCGGCTCGCCCATGCCCATCAGCACCACATTGGTGATGTAGCGCCCGCCCAAGGGCGGCGTCGGCGAGGCCTCGATCTGATGCGGCCATTCCTCCAGCCGGTCGCGGGCGATCATCACCTGGGAGACGATCTCGTTGGCGGTCAAGTTGCGGACGAGCTTCTGGGTGCCGGTGTGGCAGAAGGAACAGGTGAGCGTGCAGCCCACCTGGCTCGAGATGCACAGGGTGCCGCGATCCTCTTCCGGAATATAGACCATCTCGACTTCGTGGCGCTGGCCGCGCTCGTCGGGGGCAAACCGGATGAGCCATTTACGGGTGCCGTCGGTCGAGACCTGCTCGGCCGCCACTTCGGGACGGCCGATGACGAATTCCTCGTCCAGCCGCTGCCGCAGCTCCTTGGCGATGTCGGTCATGTCCGCAAAGCTCTGGGCTCCGCGATGGTAGATCCAGTGCCATACCTGGCGCATGCGCATGCGCCGCTGCTTTTCCGGAACACCGGCGAGGGCCAGCGCCTCCGCCAGCTTCTCGCGCGTCAGGCCGACAAGCGACGGGCGCGGATCGTTGGGCAGGTAGCGCGGCGGGGCCGGCGATATGTCAAGCAGGGTCGTCATGGCGGGCTGCCATAGCACAGGAAATGGGCCAAATGCTACTTGCAGGCCTCGTCGATCTTGGCCATGGCGGCGGAAAGGCCTTTCAGCGAATAGGTATCGAGCGTCACGGTGCCGCGCCAGGAAGTGCCCTCCAGCGTCATGGTCTTTCCGCCCTTCATCGCCGCGGCAATCTGACTGTCCATCGTATTATCCGCCCAGGCGCCGTCGGCCTTGGTATAGAGTTCGTAGGCGGCACCGTCGATCTTGAGCTGAACCGAGGATCCTTCCTTGAAGGGGTACCCGATGATGGTCGAAACTTGGCTTCTCACTTTCCGTCCCGGCATGTGAGTGACGAGAAAGAAGATGGGATCGCGCTTGGCATTCTTCGGATTGCTTTCACTTGTGATCGGCTGCGCCGAGACATAGCAAACCTTGGTGTCGGCCGCATTGTAGGTATAGGCCGCCCACTTGTCGAAATCGCCGAGCAATGCGGGCTCGCTGCCCTGGGCGTAAGCCCCGGCCGCACCGCAAAATATCGCCATAAGGAACGCGAGCGTCCGCCGCCGCTTAATTAGAATCATGTGCGCGACCATAACCACAACGTCCGGAAAAATCCATGCAGCCGAATTGCTTGAGAAATCCGGCCCAATTGGGGCGGGCGGCGGGAGAACCGGCCGGAGGTTCATATTGCGGTGCAAAAAGTCCTGCGGTAAGCCAGTTCCGGCGAGCCGGAGGGTCGAACGTGGCGGCAATGGAACGGGCAGTGGCAAAAGCGGACTTGACCGAACTGGTGGATGAGGCGGCCCGCGCCGCCGAAACCCTGTGCGCCAAGGCGAGGCTGCGCCTGTCCGAACGGGTGATGCCCGGCGGCAGGCTCTCTGCGGAGGCCCTTGACCGCGACCAGCATGCCGCCCATGGGCTTGCCTGGCTTGCCACCTATGCCACGACATTGCGCGAGCTTGGCGCCTATGCGGCAAGACTCGCGGCGGAAGGCCGGCTGAGTGAGATTGAAAGCCTGATTGTCCGCATCGCGGCCGGCGAATATCTGAACCAGATTGCCGGCGGCATTCCGATGAACCAGGCGGAATTCGTGCGGGCCCACGATCTTGGCCTCACCCGCGCCGACCTTGCACCGGTCATCGCCGCCAGACTCTTCGATACGGGCAATACGGCCGAGGCGCGCGCCCGTCTGGTCGAACTGATCGTTGCGGGGGAGAATTTCGGTGACGCGGGGCTTGATCCGACCCTTGCCGAAATGCAGGACACCATGCGCCGCTTCGTCGCCGCCGAAGTCGCCCCTCATGCCCATGACTGGCACCGCCGCAATGAATATGTGCCGATGGAGATCGTCAAGAAACTCGCCGACCTCGGCGTCTTCGCGCTGACACTGCCGGAAGACTACGGCGGCATGGGCCTGCCGAAGCAGACGATGTGCGTCGTCTCGGAAGAACTATCTCGCGGCTGGATCGCCGTGGGCTCGCTCGGCACCCGCGCCGAAATCGCCTGCGAACTGATCCTCAACGGTGGCACCGAGGCGCAGAAACAGAAGTGGCTGCCGAAGATCGCGTCGGGCGAAATCCTCCCCACCGCCGTCTTCACCGAGCCCAACACCGGCTCCGATCTCGGCTCGCTGCGCACCCGCGCGGTGCGCGACGGCGATCATTACAAAGTGACCGGCAACAAAACCTGGATCACCCATCCGGTGCGCGCCGATCTCATGACGCTGCTCGCCCGCACCGGTACCAACGAGCCGGGCTATCGCGGCCTCTCCATGTTTCTCGCCGAAAAGCCGCGCGGAAGCGATGCCGATCCGTTTCCGGCCCATGGCATGTCGGGCTCCGAGATCGAAGTGCTCGGCTATCGCGGCATGAAGGAATATGAAATCCGTTTCGAGGATTTCGCGGTCAAGGCGGAGAATCTTCTGGGCGGCGTCGAAGGCCAGGGCTTCAAGCAACTGATGCAGACGTTCGAGTCGGCCCGCATCCAGACGGCGGC
>CAYOZR010000244.1:0-2712 GCA_964408555.1 uncultured Aestuariivirga sp. | reverse complement strand
CCCCCTGATTACAAATCAGGTGCTCTACCAACTGAGCTAAGCCGGCGGCCGCCCTCTCCTTAATCATTGGCGAACCACGCCGCAAGCAGGCCATTGCCGGGGGCCCGCGCCGGTCCTATGAATGGGTCAACTTCCTCGACGCCGGGATGGCGACGGGAGCGGCCGGGCGCGCAAGTGTCCGGCCTTTTTCATGGGCGGCTGAGGGCATAAAGCGCGATGGCCGCGGCATTCGACACATTGAGGCTGCGGATCGGCCCCTCGAGATCGAGCCGCACCAGGAGGTCGCAGCTCTGCCGCGTCAAATGCCTGAGGCCCTTGCCCTCGGCCCCCAGCACCAGCGCGATCGGCCCGCCGCGGGCCACCTCGGAAATGCGCAACGGCGCCTCGCTGTCGAGGCCGACCACCTGAAATCCATAGTCCTTGAGCTCGGCCATGGCGCGGGAGAGATTGGTGACGCGCACGAAGGGCACATGTTCGGTGGCCCCCGAAGCCGCCTTGGCGAGCACGCCCGAAGCCTCCGGGCTGTGGCGGGCGGTGGCGACCAGGGCGGTGACCTTGAAGGCGGCACAGCTCCGCCAGATGGCGCCGACATTATGCGGATCGGTCACCTGGTCGAGGAGGACGACGAGGCCCGACCTTTCGATCTGGTCGAGTCGCGGCTGGAGCAGGGGGCTTGCCTCCAGCACCAGCCCCTGATGTACCGAATCGGGCCCGGCGAGGCGGTCGAGCTCCTTCGGGTGCACGATTTCCGGCTCCAGCCCCGCCGCCTTCGCCTCCGCCTCGATGCGCTGGGCGGCATTCAGCGTGGCCTTGAGCGACAGGAATCTGCGCTTTGGATTCTTCAGGGCCTCCACAACCGGGTGGATGCCATACACCAAATCATGGGTCGCGCTCATGCCCGTCCTATAGCCGATCGGTGCCGCGATTTGCGGGGAATCTTGCAGGGCCGATCGATGCCCCGTTGCGGGGCGGGGGCGTTATTGTATTGTCGCGGCTGTGGATCCCCTCCCGAGAGGTCGTCACATTATGCTCCGTCGCATGATTGGCTCTGGAATTCTTGCTTTTCTGCTCGGCCTCGCCGCGGCCGCCGCCGATTTGCGGGCCGAAACCCTGCAACTCACCGGTGGCGAACACTGGATTGCTCTGGCAAGCAGCCGGGACCGGAACGAGGCGATCGGTATCGCCAGGCTCTATGGCGGGTCGAAGGCCCGCGCCGTGTCCTCCAAGAGCGGGTGGTATGCGGTGGTCGTCGGACCCGTCAGCGAAGCCACGCTCCCACAATACAGGAAGACCTATCAGCAGTGGCCGGAAATTCCGGCCGATGCGCTGTTCTCCCGCGGTGACAAGTACATCGAAACCGTCTGGCTGCCACCGACAGAGATAAGCCGGATCGAGTTTGACCAAAGCGCTCCGGCGCACATCGCCGCGGGTGGCCTCGATGGGGTCGTCGAGTTGCGCCTCAATGGCGACGATCGGTCGGTTCATCTCGCGGGAAGAGCCGGCACCCGCGAGCTCTTCGATCTTGAAACTCCGCCGGATGCCTACGCCGATTTCGGTACCGCTGCCGAAATTGCCCGCATCGACCGCGACACGACTTATCCGCAGGTTCTTGCCACCCAGAACACCGGCGGTGCCCACTGCTGCGTCCAGACTTGGATCGCCACGGAAATATCTCCTGGAAGCTGGACTCTTGTGGACGCCGGCCTGCTGGATGGCGGAGGTTACTGGGCCGAGGACGTGGATGGCGAGGGTACCTATGAGCTGATGAGCGTCGACAATTCGTTTCTCTATGCCTTCGATTCCTATGCTGGCTCATTCGCACCGATTCGCATAAGCCGGCTCTCCGGCCGCGGGTTGATCGATGTCACCGCCGAACCGCGATGGAAGGACCGAATCGTGCAGGAACTCGCCGGCACCGAGTTCCTCGCAAGACTCGATCCGTCGATCTGGCACACGAATGGATTTCTTGCCGCGTGGGTGGCGCTCAAGATCAGGGTGGGCGAGGGCGATGCGGCATGGAACAGGATGCTGGAGGCCTACGATCGCAACTCGAGTTTCGGCCCCCTGGAATGCACCGTCGGCCGGAGCGTGGAGGAATGCCCCGCCGAGAATTTGCGTCAGATTCCTTTCCCGGAGGCGCTTGCGGCGCATCTCAAGGCCAATGGCTATGCGCCGGTGCCGGAATAGATAAAAACCGCATTTTCAACCCCGGGGCAACTCGCGTCTTTCGTCCAGTTGCCCGCTTGGCTGCCCCGGGCTAGAAGCCCCACATTCATGAGTTCTTGGGGCGCTGAATGTTCAAGAAAATTCTCATCGCCAATCGCGGCGAGATCGCCTGCCGGGTGATCAAGACCGCCAGCCGGATGGGCATCGCCACCGTCGCGGTCTATTCCGACGCCGATGCGCGGGCGCTGCATGTCGAGATGGCCGACGAGAAGGTCCATATCGGGCCGGCGGCGGCGGCGCAGTCCTATCTGTCGATCGAGAAGATCGTCGAGGCCTGCCGGAAGAGCGGCGCCGACGCGGTGCATCCGGGCTATGGCTTTCTCTCCGAACGCGCCGCCTTTCCCAGGGCACTGGCCGCGGCGGGGATCGCCTTCATCGGCCCCAACCCGGCGGCAATCGACGCCATGGGCGACAAGATCGAATCCAAGAGGCGCGCGGCGGCGGCGCGGGTGTCCACCGTGCCGGGCTATCTGGGCGTCATCGCCG
>CAYOZR010000243.1:0-2717 GCA_964408555.1 uncultured Aestuariivirga sp. | reverse complement strand
GGCGTGGGTGCTGCGACCAAGGCTGCAGTGGTGTCGGCCTCGGTCCTGATCCTGGCCGCGAACTACCTGCTGACGGAGGTGTTCTTCTCGGCATGATCACCCTTACCGGCGTGCAGAAAAGCTTTGGCGCGAACCGGGTGCTGGCCGGGGTGAACCTGACGATCCCGTCAGGGCAAAGCATGGTGATCATCGGCGGGTCGGGCACCGGAAAGTCGGTGCTTCTGAAATGCATCCTTGGCCTTGTGCGCCCGGATGGTGGCCAGATCACGCTTGACGGGCAGGATGTGACCAAGGCCGATCGGGATGCGTTCCTCGCGCGGTTCGGGATGCTGTTTCAGGGCGGCGCGCTGTTCGATTCGCTTCGCGTGTGGGAAAATGTCGCCTTCCGGTTGCTGCGCGGCGCGAAAGCCCTGCCCAAGGCTGATGCGCGCGAGATCGCCATTGGCAAGCTGCGCCGCGTCGGGCTGAAACCCGAGGTGGCCGACCTCTTTCCCGCCGAGCTGTCCGGCGGCATGCAAAAGCGCGTCGGCCTCGCCCGCGCCATCGCCGCCGAACCCGAGATCATCTTCTTCGACGAGCCGACCACCGGCCTCGATCCGATCATGGCCGATGTCATCAACAGCTTGATCGTCGATTGCGTCAAGCGCCTCGGCGCCACCACCATCTCGATTACCCACGACATGGCCTCGGCCCGCAAGATCGCCGACGACATCGCCATGATCCACAAGGGCGAGATCGTCTGGCAGGGGCGGGCCAAGACCATCGACAAGAGCGGCAGCCCCTACGTCGACCAGTTCATCCACGGCCGCGCCGAGGGCCCCATCCAGATGGAAGTGCTGAAGCCCTGAGCCTCCCCTTCGCAGCGACACAACGGACCCAGCAATGACCGCCGACATCATCGTCACCAACGCCAAGATCGTCACCATGAATCCGGCGCAGCCGCGCGCCGAGGCTCTGGCGATCGCCGGCAACCGCATCGCCGCCGTCGGCAACAAGGCCGATATTCTCGCGCTGAAGGCCAGGCATACGCGCCTGATCGATGCGCAGATGCAGACGGTGATGCCGGGGATCGTCGAAAGCCATTTGCACCTGTTCGTCGGATCGGTCGAGCGCGACAGCTTGATGGTCAATCATATCAATGGCTTCGACCAGCTTTCGGAATCGGTGCGTGAACACGCGAAACAGCGCCCGAAGGACAATGTCATCGTCGCCAATGGCGCCACCTACACGATCATCCGCCCCGAGGCGGCGATCACCCGGCACGATCTCGACGCGATCGTTGCCGACCGCCCATTGCTGCTCGGCTGCTTCGATCATCACACCTTCTGGGCCAATACCAAGGCGCTGGAAATGGCGGGCCTTCTGCATGGCCGGGCACTTCCGCCGGGCAATGAAATCGTCATGGGCGAGGATGGCCTTGCCACCGGCGAATTGAAGGAAGCGGCCGCCTTCTCGCCCGCGCTGGCGCTGACGCCGACGGGCGGGCGCGAATGGCTGGGCATGACCACCGGCGAAGATCCCGCGCCCGCCGCCACGCCCGCGCAGCGCGCCATCGACCGCGAATTCCTCAGGCGCGGCCTCGACTATTGCGCCTCCCTCGGCATCACCTCGATCCACAACATGGACGGCAACTGGTATCAGCTCGAACTGCTCGAAGCCTTGCGGCAATCGGGCGAGCTCATCGCCCGCGTCGAAGTGCCGTTCCACCAGAAGAACTATTTCGACGTGGCGCGGGTGGACGAGGCGGTGGCGATGCGCGAGCGCTTCGCGGGCGACATGCTGCATGGGGGCCGCGTCAAAATCTTCATGGACGGCGTGCTCGAATCGATGACCGCCCTGATGCTCGACGATTATCCCGGCCATCGGGGGACCCGCGGCGCGCCGCTCTTCACCGCCGAGCAGTTCAACCAAGTGGCGATCCGCGCCGACCGCCACGGCCTGCAAATTTCCACCCATGCCATCGGCGACGGCGGCGTGCGCCGCACCCTCGACGGCTACGAGGCGGCCCGCCTGGCCAATGGCGCGCGCGATTCGCGCCATCGCATCGAGCATATCGAGGTGATCGATCCCGCCGATATTCCGCGTTTGCACGAGCTCGGTGTCATTGCCTCGCTGCAGCCCATCGTCGGCCTCGGCGTCCCGGGCGCCGTGCTCGAGCCCTGCCTGACGCGCATCGGTGCCAAGCTGCCCTGGTCATATGCTTGGGCGACGCTGCGCCAGGCGGGCGCCAGGATCGCCTTCTCCTCCGATTGGCCGGTCTCGCCGCTCGATCCTTTCCTCGGCATGCAGTCGGCGATGACCCAGCGGCCCCTGCGGTCCGATTGTCCGCCCCAAGCGCAGTCGCTGATGGATACGCTGCACGCCTTTACCCTCGGCGGCGCTTATGCCGAATTCGCCGAAGACCGCAAGGCCATGCTGAAGCAAGGCTATCTTGCCGATGTCATCGTGCTCGACGGCGACATCGAGGCAACTCAGCCCACCCAGGTCTCGCGCCTCAAGCCCAACGCCACCATCTGCGACGGACGGGTGACTTTCGAGAAATAGCCCGCGTGAATTGGCGCGCCCGGCGGCTAAGCGCGGGTTAGCATCTGTTAACCAAGCACAATCGAAGAGGGTAAAGGCGTAAAATTGTTCAATCCGAAGTAATGTCTATTTCTTCGGAATGCGCGAGATTGGCTGCCAATCGGGGCCAACGGTCCTATCGGGAAATGTTTCCG
>CAYOZR010000242.1:0-2817 GCA_964408555.1 uncultured Aestuariivirga sp. | reverse complement strand
CACGCCGTGCCGCGAAGGCACCGGCTGGATGTGGCGGGTCATGGAGCGCATGGCCGAGGGCCGCGCCGAGAAGCGCGAGATCGACATGCTGCTCGACGTCACCAAGCAGATCGAGGGCCACACCATCTGCGCTCTCGGCGACGCCGCCGCCTGGCCGGTGCAGGGCCTCATCGCCCATTTCCGCCATGTGATCGAAGAGCGCATCGATCAGTATTCAGCCAATCCCGACCACGACGGCACCGTGCGCCGAATCGCGGCGGAATAGGGGCATGGCATGTATTTCCTGCGCAAAACCTTCGAACTCGCGGTCTGCCTTCTGGGCTATTGGTTCGGCAAGGGTATCGGCGGGTGGGGTGGCGGCATTTTGCTGGCCTTTGCGGGATTGTGTGCCACCTCTTTCGGCTGGGAATATCTCGCGCGGACCGTTCTCGCGCGTCAGGAAAGGCCGAGCGCCATGAAGCATTTCGTGTTCGGCGCGATTTCGGCGGTTCTGGTCGCGGCGGCGGCCTATGTCTTGTGGGGCAAGTGAATGCCGAAAATCAAGATCGACGGCAGCGAGATCGAAGTCGAAAGCGGCACGACGCTGCTGCAGGCCTGCGAGATGGCCGGCGCCGAGGTGCCGCGCTTCTGCTATCACGAGCGCCTGTCGATCGCCGGCAATTGCCGCATGTGCCTGGTCGAGGTGAAGGGCATCCCCAAGCCGCAGGCCTCCTGCGCCATGTCGGTCAACGATCTGCGCCCCGGCCCCAATGGCGAGCCGCCGGAGGTCAACACCCGCACCCCGATGGTGAAGAAGGCGCGCGAAGGAGTGATGGAATTCCTGCTCATCAACCATCCGCTCGATTGCCCGATCTGCGACCAGGGCGGTGAATGCGATCTGCAGGACCAGGCCATGGCCTATGGCATTTCCAAGAACCGCTATGCCGAGAACAAGCGCGCGGTGGCGGACAAATATCTCGGGCCCCTGGTCAAGACCGAGATGACCCGCTGCATCCAGTGCACCCGTTGCGTGCGCTTCACCACCGAAGTGGGCGGCATCGAGGAATTGGGCGCCACCGGCCGCGGCGAGGACATGGAGATCACCACCTACCTCGACCAGGCGATTTCGTCCGAGCTGCAGGGCAACATCATCGATCTCTGCCCGGTGGGGGCGCTGACCTCGGCTCCTTACGAATTCAAGGCCAGGCCCTGGGAGCTGCGCAAGACCGAGACGATCGATGCCATGGACGCGGTGGGCTCCAATATCCGCGTCGATGCGCGCGGCCGCGAAGTGATGCGCATTCTGCCGCGCACCCATGAGGACGTGAACGAGGAGTGGATTTCCGACAAGACCCGCTTCGTCTGGGACGGGCTTAAAGTCCAGCGCCTCGACCGGCCCTATATCCGCGATCTCGGCAAGATGCGGGCCGCGAGCTGGAACGAGGCCTTCGCCCGCATCGCCCAGAAGCTCAAAGCCACCGCACCGGAGCGGGTTGGCATCATCCTCGGCGATCTGGTGGGGGCCGAAGAGGCTTTTTCGATGCGGCAATTGGCGGAGGGGCTCGGCATCAAGAACATCGATTGCCGCCAGGACGGCACGCCCCTTGGCGAGGCGGGCGGCCGTGCCGGCTATCTGTTCAATTCCGGCATCGCGGCGATCGAGGAGGCCGATGCCATCCTGCTGATCGGCGCCAATCCGCGCCTCGAGGCGCCGGTGCTCAATGCCCGTATCCGCAAGCGCTATTTGAAGGGCGGCTGCATCATCGGCGTGATTGGCGAGAAGGCCGATCTCACCTATCCCTATTCCCATATGGGTGCCGGTGCCGAGAGCCTTGCCCGCTTCATCGAGACGGCGCCGCGGAACTTGAAGAAGCCGATGTTCGTCATCGGCCAGGGCGCGCTGGCGCGGCCCGACGGTGCCGCCGTTCTGGCGCTGGCCTACAAGGCGGCGCAGGCAGTGGGCGTCATTAAGGACGGCTGGAACGGCTTCAACATTCTGCATGATGCGGCGGGCCGTGTGGGCGCCCTCGATGTCTGTGCGCTGCCGGCCAAGGATGGCGGCAAATCCACCCGCGAGATGCTGAGCGCCGCGAAGGGTGGCGGACTCGATGTCCTGTTCCTGCTCGGCGCCGATGAAATCGACATGACCGGGCTGGGCAAGACCTTCGTGATCTATCAGGGAAGCCATGGCGATGCCGGCGCGCATAGGGCCGACGTGATCCTGCCGGGGGCCGCCTACACCGAAAAATCCGTGACCTATGTCAATACCGAGGGCCGCCCGCAGATGACGGCGCGCGCCGCCTTCCCGCCGGGCGAGGCCAGGGAAGACTGGGCGATCCTGCGCGCCCTGTCGGAGGCGCTCTCGGCCACGCTGCCGTGGAACAATCTCGATGAATTGCGCGCCGCCATGTACAGGATCGCCCCGCAGCTTGCCCGCCTCGATCGGCTAACACCGGCCGATGCCGCCGAACTTGCCGATCTCGCCAAGGCGCAAGGCAAAATGTCGGCCGAGCCGTTCCGCTCGACGGTCACCGATTTCTATCTGACCAATCCGATCGCCCGGGCATCCCGCACCATGGCCGAGTGCTCGGCGCTGAAGCGCGGGCGCAAGCTCGCTGCGGCGGAGTGAGATCATGACCGAAATGCTTCTCACCACCGGCCTGATCGTCATCCAGAGCGTGGCGCTGATCGTCGCCCTGCTCATCGTCGTGGCCTATATCATTCTCGTCGACCGCAAGGTCTGGGCGGCGGTGCAGATGCGGCGCGGACCCAATGTCGTCGGGCCCTGGGGCCTGTTCCAGTCCTTCGCCGACCTCCTGAAGTTCGTGCTGAAGGAGC
>CAYOZR010000241.1:0-2819 GCA_964408555.1 uncultured Aestuariivirga sp. | reverse complement strand
TTCCTTCAGCGCTGGGCGGCTTGCTTTTCTGTCGCCGATGCCTTCGCCGTGAAGCTGCACACCGCCTCTGGGTCGGGGAAACCCCATGAAGTAGTAGGGCGACGCGGGATTGTGCGGCATCGAATAGATGATCACCGTGCGCTCGTCGCGGCAGCTCAGTACGAACCAATCCGTTCCACCGTACGTTTTTCTGACAGGCCCGACATCGCAGGCCAGCGGCTGCCGCGCGTCAGCGGCACCACCATGGGATGGAGCCAAGCAGACGGCGAGGAATGTGATCAGTCGAAGAGCCCCCCCCATTGCGGCCCGCTTTTCGAATCTTGCTGAAGCAAAAGAATAGGAGCGGTGTTGATCGGATCAAGCGGCAGCGGCGTCGGCGCCGCGTGTCCCGCAAGCCCGGCACCAGCCACACTCGTCGTGCGAACTGCACCTGGCAAAGCCGCTTGGCTTGACGCCACCGGCGAATAGCGGCACGAACAAAACATGACCGACGACCGCCTGGTGACATCGCAGAAGCGCGAGCAGGATGCACTGGAAGCCTCCATTCGCCCGCAGTCGCTCGACGAATTCATCGGGCAGGAGCAGGCGCGCTCCAACCTCAAGGTCTTCATCCAGGCCGCCAGAACGCGCGGCGACGCGCTCGATCACGTGCTGTTCGCTGGCCCGCCGGGCCTGGGCAAGACGACGCTGGCGCAGATCATGGCGAAGGAACTGGGCGTCGGCTTCCGCGCCACGTCCGGCCCTGTCATATCCAAGGCCGGAGACCTCGCCGCGCTGCTGACCAATCTGGAGGACCGCGACGTCCTCTTCATCGACGAAATCCACCGCCTCAGTCCGGCGGTCGAGGAAATCCTCTATCCGGCGATGGAGGACTTCCAGCTCGACCTGATCATCGGCGAAGGACCGGCGGCGCGCTCGGTCAGGATCGATCTCGCCAAGTTCACGCTGATCGGCGCCACTACGCGCACCGGGCTTCTCACCACGCCGCTGCGCGACCGGTTCGGCATTCCGGTGCGGCTCGACTTCTACAATGAGGAAGAGTTGCTCGATATCGTGCGGCGCGGCGCGCGGGTCATGCAGGTCGCCGTTTCGGATGATGGCGCGCGCGAAATCGCCCGGCGCTCGCGCGGTACCCCGCGGATCGCCGGCCGGCTGCTCCGCCGGGTGCGCGACTTCGCATCCGTGGCGGGTGCCACGGCCATCGACCGGCAGGCGGCCGATGCGGCGCTGCGCAATCTCGATGTCGACGCTCGCGGCCTCGATGCCCTCGATCATCGCTATCTCTCCTGCATTGCCGTCAACTTCGGCGGCGGGCCGGTGGGCATCGACACCATCGCCGCCTCGCTGTCGGAAGTGCGCGATGCGATCGAGGACATCGTCGAGCCCTATCTCCTGCAGCTCGGCTTCCTCAACCGCACGCCGCGCGGGCGGCTGTTGACACCGCATGCCTTCAAGCATCTGGGGCTCGCCGTGCCGCAGCGGCCGGAGATCACCCAAGGGTTGCTGCCGCTTGGCGATCACGATGTCTGAAACCTGGCCCGATCTGGCGGGCCGCATCGATGGCGTGCGTCATGTACTGCCCGTCCGCGTCTATTACGAGGACACGGATTTCTCCGGCGCCGTCTATCACGCCAATTACCTGAAATTCTGCGAGCGCGGCCGCTCCGATTGTCTGCGGCACCTCGGCATCCATCACCACGCATTGCACTGGCATGAGACCGAGGGCCGCATGGGCTTCGTCGTCCGCCGCATGGTGTGCGAGTTCCTCAGGCCCGCCCGTATCGACGATGTCCTCGAGGTCGAGACCCGCTTCATCGAGATGGCGGGGGCGCGCATGGAACTGGACCAGAAGGTGCGGCGTGGCGGCGACAGCCTGTTCGAGGCGCGCGTCACGGTCGCCCTGGTGGACGCGCGAGGCCGGCCCCGCCGGGTGCCCAAGGACATGGCCAGGGCCATGGCGCTCCTGCCGCACAGGGGCCCTGTAACCCAACCTTAACCATAAAACCGGCAATTGATCGGGGCGCTGGCGGGTTCCGGTCCGGCGGCCCGGCGGATTCGCGGGAAAACCCCGCGAATCGCCGCAGTTTCGACAGATTTGACCTGTTTCACGGCGCCTTCTCCTTGGGATGGGCGCCGGAGTGTTGCGGGTGATGCGGAATTCACCTCCGGCAGTGGGAAGATAAGAATGGATCCAGTCACGGTCGAAACCGTCGCCAGGGGCGGCGAAATCTCGCTCTGGCATCTCGTCTGGCAGGCGAGCTGGCCGGTGTTTCTGGTCATGGTCGGGCTGGCCGCGGCCTCGATCTGGTGCTGGGCCATCATTTTCGAGAAATATATCGTGGTACGGCGGATGAACGGCGCCAACGACCGCTTCGAGCAGCTGTTCTGGTCCGGCCAATCGCTGGAGGACCTTTATCTGTCGATGGGGCCGCGCACCAATATCGGGCTCTCGGCCATCTTCATGGCCGCCATGGGCGAATGGAAGCGCAGCCAGGATGCGGCGCTGAGAGCTGGGTTCCAAGGGGTGCAGAAGCGCATCGAGAAGGTGATGGACGTGCAGATCCAGAAGGAGATGGGGGGCGTCGAATCGCGCCTCCTGTTCCTCGCCACCACCGGCTCGGCCGCCCCCTTCATCGGCCTGTTCGGCACGGTGTGGGGCATCATGACGTCGTTCCAGGCGATCGCCAATTCGCAGAACACCAATCTCGCGGTGGTGGCCCCGGGCATCGCGGAAGCGCTGTTCGCCACGGCCATCGGCCTTCTTGCCGCCATACCGGCGACAATTTTCTACAACATGTATTCGGCTGACGCCGGCCGGA
>CAYOZR010000240.1:0-2923 GCA_964408555.1 uncultured Aestuariivirga sp. | reverse complement strand
ACTGGCTGTTGGCTGAGTCCGGGCTCTGCGAGCGGGCCATGGAACAGATGCCGCGTACATGCGGCTCCTTGGAGAATTCCGCCTTGAGGTTGGGCTTCTTGGAGCCGCCCATGCCGGTGCCGGTGGGATCGCCGCCCTGGGCCATGAAGCCCTCGATCACCCGGTGGAAGACAACGCCGTCATAGAAGCCTTCGCGGGCCAGCTCCTTGATACGCGCCACATGGCCGGGCGCCAGATCGGGGCGCAGTTCGATGGTCACCCGGCCGCGTGTCAGGTCCATGAGAATCGTGTTTTCGAGATCGGCCATCAGTGCACCGTAACCTTTACCATCTTGTCGGGATTTGCCGGCGGTTCGCCGCGTTCGATCTTGTCGACGCAGGCCATGCCCGCTTCATCCACTTCACCCCACACCGTATATTGCCCGTCGAGGAAACCGCCCTCGTCGAACATGATGAAAAACTGGCTGTTGGCGGAATTGGGATCGGCGGTGCGCGCCATGCCGACGGTGCCGCGGGCATAATGGGCGTTGGAGAATTCCGCCGGAAGGTCGGGCTCGGTGGAGCCGCCGCTGCCGGTGCCGGTGGGATCGCCGGTCTGGGCCATGAAGCCGTCGATGACACGGTGGAAGACGATGCCGTCATAGAAGCCGGCGGAGGCCAGCTTGGCGATCTGCGCCACATGTTTCGGCGCCAGATCGGCCCTGAGCTTGATGTCGAAAGCGCAACCGTCGCTGGTTTCGATGGTCAATTTTTCGGCCGCCAGCGCGGGTGTCACGAGCAGCACTGCCGCCGTGACGGCGATGCCGAATGTCTTGATCATACCTGTCTCCATCACTGTTGAAAATTTGGGATCGGTCAGGCCCGTTGCTTCAATGCGGCGGCCATGGCGCTTTGCGCCTCCTTGGGAATGAACAGCGTGATATCGCCGCCCATCTGGGCGATCTGCTTGACCAGCGACGCAGCGATCATCCGGGTCGCCGGCGAAGCGGCAAGAAACACGGTCTCGATGTCGGGCGCTATGGCGCCGTTCATTTGTCCCATCTGCACTTCATAATCGAAATCGCTGGCATCGCGCAGCCCGCGGATGATCACCCCCGCATGATGGCGCCGCGCCGCGTTGACGGCGAGATCGTCGAAGGTTGCGACCGCAATCTTGATCCCCGTATGCTCGGCGATGGGCCTCGTCACTTCGTCAAGCAGGCGGACGCGAGTGTCGGCGTTGAGCAGCGATTGCTTGCCGTGGTGGACGCCCACGCCCAGCACGAGCTTGTCGACGAGCCGCGCCGAACGCGCGATCACGTCGAGATGCCCGTAGGTGACGGGGTCGAAGGAACCGGGATAGAATCCTGTGCGCGACATGGCGGCCCTTATCGCCCTAGCGGCTCTTGAGTGCAAGCCATATGCCGCCGGCGGTGAGGCAAAGGCCGCTGGCCACTTCGATCGCCCGGACGCGCGAGCGCGATAGCCACTGGCCGGTCTGGCCGGCCACCAGCGCGTAACAACTGTCGCCGACCAGGGCGATGCCGGCGAAGGTAAGGCCAAGGACCAGCAGCTGATGGCCATAGTCGCCATCGGGCGAAATGAATGGCGGAATGAGCGCCCCGAACAACACCAGCATCTTGGGGTTCGACATGATGACGATGAAGCCCTGCAGGAAAAAACTGCCGCCAGGCCGGGCCCGATCCACCGCACCGGCGAGATCGCCCTTCGAGCGGATCAGTTTGATACCCAGCCAGATCAAGTAGGCCGCACCCGCCCAGCGCAGGAGATCGAACCAGACTCCCATCATTTGGATTGCAGCACCGAGGCCCGCCACCGCAATTGCCAGCCAGATCGCGACACCGGCCTGGGTGCCCGCCACGTTCAAGAGCCCGGCGCGGGTGCCGTATTTGAGACTGTTGGCGATGATCACCGTCACCGTGGGGCCCGGCAGGATCGCCAAGGCAGTTGCCGCCGCACAAAAGCCAAGCCAGGTTTCAAGAGTCATCGCCCTATCCTTTTGCCGCTATCCTCTCGGCCAAGCTAGCCACAATCCGGCGATCACAATCAATCCCCCGCTCATATAGTCGATCCACTTGAGCCTGCCACCGGACAGAAAGGTCCGTGCCTGGCCCGCGAGAACTGCCAGCAGGCCGCCGGCCACGGCGCTGACGGCGACAAAGGTTGTGCCCAGAATGGCGAGCTGCGGTGCCACCGGCAGCGCCGGATCGACGAAGGGCGGCAGGAAGGCGGCCAGAAACAGGATCACCTCCGGATTGGCCACCGCCACCAGGAAGCCGTCGCGAAACAATTTCCCGGTCGGATTGACGCCATAGGCCGATACCCGGCCAGCATTCCTGAGACGGCTCACGCCAAGCCACATCAGGTAAAAGGCGCCACCGAACCGGATCCAGTCGAACCAATCGCGCATCGCTTCGGCGATCCAGGCAAGGCCGAGCGCCACGATGCCGATGAGCAGCGCAAATCCGCAGACGTTCCCCGCCACCGAGACGAGCCCGCCGCGCACGCCATAGCCCGCGCTGTTGGCCACGATCACCGACATGGCGGGGCCGGGCTTGAGAAACAGCAGCATGCACGCGCCGAGGAAGGTCAGGTAAAGTTCGACCGCCATGACTAGCCCGTTCCCGTTCTTATCCGGCCGGCGGTGCCTCTTGGGCCTCGCCATCCTCCTCGCCGACCCGTTCGACCGAGACCACATGCTCATCCGCGGCGGTGTTGATGACGATGACGCCCTGGGTCGAGCGGCCGGCCTTGCGGATGTCATGCACCGGGCAGCGGATCAACTGGCCGCCGTCGGTCACCAGCATGATCTGGTCGCTGTCCTCGACCGGGAAGGAGGCGACCAGCGGGCCGTTGCGGTCATTGACCGCCATGGCGACGATGCCTTTGCCGCCGCGTCCCGTGATGCGGTATTCGAAGGATGA
>CAYOZR010000239.1:0-2948 GCA_964408555.1 uncultured Aestuariivirga sp. | reverse complement strand
CACGGAAAGCACCAGCCGTTGCAGTGGAACATGGGCAGCGTCCACAGATAGACCGGATGCTTCGGCATCGAACCGGTGAGCACATTGCCCTGGGCCAGCAGATAGGCGCCGCGATGGTGATAGACCACGCCCTTGGGATTGCCGGTGGTGCCGCTGGTGTAATTGAGCGAGATCGCGTCCCATTCATCCGTGGGCCAGGCCCAGTTGTAGTCCGGATCGCCGCTGGCCACGAATTGCTCATAGTCGAGTGAGCCGAGCCGCTCGCCGTCGACAGCAAACTCCGGATCGACATAATCGATGACGATCGGCTTCGAGATTTTCGCCAGCCCCAGCGCCTCTTTGGCCATCCGCGAAAATTCCTTGTCGACGATCAGGATTTTAGTTTCCGCATGGTCGAGCGAAAAGGCGATTGTTCCGGCATCGAGCCTGGTGTTGAGGGTGTTGAGCACCGCTCCCGTCATCGGTACGCCATAGTGGCATTCGAGCATGGCCGGCGTGTTGGCGAGCAGCACCGACACCGTCTCGCTTTTCTGGATTCCGGCCTTGATCAGCGCCGCGGCGAGCCGGCGCGAACGCCGGTAGAATTCCGCATAGGACGTGCGCGCCTTGCCGTGGACGATGGCGGTGCGATCCGGATAGACGGCGGCCGAGCGTGCCAGAAAGGTGAGCGGTGTCAGCGGCTGATAGTTGGCGGGGTTTTTGGCGAGATCGGCATCGTAGGCGGACATGGCGCATCCCTCTGAATTCCGGATGCCTCATATCTCACATGCGGCCGGAATTAAAGCGACGCCAGACTTTCATTGTAGCGCCGCGTGGCCGCAAGTCCGGTGTACCAGCGCGAAATCGGCCCGGCGATCCACCAGCCGATGACGGCGAGGGCGATGCCGGCATAACCATCGACCGCATAGTGCCAGCCCAGATGCACCGAGCCCAGCAGGATCGCCGCCGCGTAAACGGCGAAGGCGATCCCCATGCCGCGCGAGACCTTCCAGAAGGCGAGCGCGAACAGCGCCGCCGAGGCGTTATGCATCGACGGGAAGGCGGAAATGCCAAGCGCCGCCGTCTTGCCCGTGTAGCCGTCCCAGAGCAGCTCTTGGGCATCGAGGCTCCACAGCGGAATGCGCCCGTCGACACCGTGCAGGTAGGCGAAAAGCCCGGTGAATGGGTCGGGCGAAAGGCCGATGCCGCTGTAATAGACCGGGCCGGCGGAGGAAAAGAACACCGCCATGAGGCCGCCGCCCAGCCACCACACGATCATGTAGGAGAGGAAGAATCGGGTACGCAGCTCGTCCGCCGTCTTGCGGAAGCCGAACCAGAACCAGGCGCCGAACAGCGCCAGGAACCAGAAATCATAGGCGATGTTGAAGGCGAAGGTGACATAGTCGAAGCCCATGACAGGCTGCAGCCACAGCCATGGGTCGGTGCCGAAATGCAGCGCGCGATCGAGCTTCATGAACCATTCGTCCCAAGCGAACGGCACGATCCGCGGGATGGCCGGTTTCAGTTCGACCATCGCCTTGTTGAAAAAGATCATGGCGGCGAAGACCGGCAGGCCGTTGACGACGCGCACCGGATTGACGGCGAGTTGGCGCAGTTCCCCGGCCAACGCCATGATCGGGCTCTGCGGCTTCTCGAACACCCCATATTGAACGAGCCGTAGCACCAGCATGACCGTGAGCCCGACCGGCACGGTGAGTTCGAAGAGGCTCGCCAACAGGGCGGCAATTGGAGCCTGCCGGTAACTGTCGAGACCCGACAGCATCGTCCAGTTGGTGGCCAGGTAGATTGCCGGAACGGTGAAGAATATCCATTGCGCCGCAAAACTCTGGGCCAGCAGCGCCAGCACCATGCGCCAGCGGCGCACCGGTCTTGCAGCGGTAACCGAGACCGGGTGCATCATGGTTTATCCAGCCATACCCGTTGCCGCCTTGACGGCGGATCCGAAGTGAACCCCGGGGATCGGGAGCCTGGAAACTCCGAAGACCGGAAGCTTGGCCATATATGGGGAACCCTGGAACACATCGCCAAACCTCAACGCTTGCCGCCAAAGCCTTGACATCCGGTTAAGCGCCATCCGGGGCCATTAACCATCCGGATCGGTAACTTTTCCGGAGCTCCCCGGCTTACGTCCACCCGGCCAATTTGGAACCGCTGGAGCACAAGATTTCATTCCTTATGTCAATTGGATATGGGATGTTGCGGAAACTCGACATGGTATCGCATGTGGACAGGCATCACGCCGCTGGAAAAATCTCCACTTGCACGAACGCCATACCAATTGATGATGGCTACCCCCTTGCTTTGCCGGCCCCGGGCCGGAATATGCCGCGCTGGGGAATGCTGCCGGGAGAGGTCGGGAATGAGCCGCTATCATGAGACTTACGCCGCCTGGCGCAGCGACCCGGAAGCCTTCTGGGCCGAGGCGGCCCGCGCCATCGACTGGGTGAAGCCCTGGGACAAAGTCTATGCCAAGGTGGATGGGCTCGACCGCTGGTTCGTGGGTGCGGAATGCAACACCTGCTGGAACGCCGTGGACCGGCATGTGCAGGCCGGCCATGGCGGCAGGCTCGCCGTGATTTTCGACAGCGCCATCACCGGCACCAAGACCAAGTTCACCTATGCGCAGCTGCGCGACGAGGTGGCAACGCTCGCCGCCGCTCTCGAAGATCTGGGTCTGCGCAAGGGCGACCGGGTCATTCTCTACATGCCGATGATCGCGCAGGCCCTGATCGCCATGCTGGCCTGCGCCCGCATCGGCGCCATTCATTCCGTCGTCTTTGGCGGCTTCGCGCCGCCCGAACTCGCCACCCGCATCAACGATGCCAAGCCCAAGCTCATTCTCTCCGCTTCCTGCGGCCTCGAGCCGGGCCGCGTCATCCCCTACCAGCCCCCGCCCGACCGGGCACTCGACGTCGCCCCCCCCCAGCCCCGAGGCTGCGGTGTCTTCC
>CAYOZR010000238.1:0-2971 GCA_964408555.1 uncultured Aestuariivirga sp. | reverse complement strand
GCCAAGATCGACTACAAGCACGTCACCTACGACGGCGGCAATCCGGCCGTGCTGTCCGCCGTCTCGGGCGAAACACAGGCCGTCGCGCAGCTGCTGGTCGAGATGAGCGAGATGATCAAGGGCAAGCGCCTCGTGCCGCTGACCGTCTTGTCCGACAAGCCCATCATGCTCGAGGGCTACGGTGAAATTCAGCCAATCACGAAGTGGCTCCCGAACATGCCGGCGCCGGTGAACTACTTCGGCATCTGGTGCCCCAAGGGAACGCCCGACAACGTCGTCAAGACTATGCAGGCGGTGTGGGACAAGAAGATCAAGAACTCCGAGGCGCTGAAGAAGTACGCCGCCTCCCGCAGCGCACTGTTCGCCCCCCTCCACAGCGACGAGGCGGAAAAGGAGTCTTTCAAGATGGTCCGCTATTCGGCCTGGCTCTATTTCGACGCCGGCAAGGCCAAGGTGTCGCCCGACACCCTCGGCATCCCGCGCCTCTAGCACGGAGGCTCGCAAGCGGCGGCCGGGACCTTCCCGGCCGTTTTGCTTGCGGTGACCGGAAACCCCATGACGAACGACACGTCCAGTCTCCTGCCGCATGAAAAGCCGCTGCCGCCGCGCGTCGACCTGTGGACCGGCGCCTTCTTCCTGGTGCTCGGCATCGCCATCGTGGCGCTCGCCTGGCGCATGCCCACCTTCAAGGAGCAGAAGGGCGAGATCTTCACCGCGCCGGGGCTCGTGCCGAGCCTGTACGGGCTCATCATCTGCATCTTGAGCATCTGGCTGGTGGTGCGATCGATTCGACGCGGCGCGCTCGCGGCTCAGTCGCACGCGGGCGAAGGGGCCGCCGAAGGCAGCAGCAACCTACGGCTGGCGCTCGCGGCGGCGCTGGGCCTCGTGTTCTGCGTGGGCCTGATCGGCCGCTTGCCGTTCTGGCTCGCCGCGGCGATCTTCGTCACCGCCTTCATCATCCTGTTCGAATGGCGCCCGGGCGAGGCGTGGTCGACGCGCGCCCGCCACGTCGCAACCGCCCTCGTGCAGGGCGCGATCACCGGCATCGCCGTGGTGCTGGTGTTCGAGAAGATCTTCTACGTCCGCCTCCCCTAACCGGAACCTGCAATGGTCGACAGCTTGGCGCAGTTCGGCGCGGCGTTCTACGGCTTCATGTCGCCCGGCGTGCTCTTCACCGTGCTCTGGGCAACGTTTCTCGGCATCGTCATCGGCGCCCTGCCCGGCCTGACCGCGACCATGGGCGTGGCGCTCATGACCACGCTCACCTTCACGATGCCCCACACGCAGGCGATCCTGGTGCTGGTGTGCATCTACGTCGGCGCCATCTACGGCGGCAGCCGCAGCGCCATCCTCCTGAACATTCCGGGGACCCCGGCATCCGCCTGCTCCACGCTCGACGGGTATCCGCTGGCGCGCCAGGGCCTGGCCGGCCGAGCGATGGGCATCTCCACGGCAGGCTCGTGGCTCGGCACGCTGTTCGGCACGCTGTGCGTTGCCGCCTTCACGCCCGTGCTGAGCGAGATGGCGCTCAAGTTCCAGAGCTTCGAATTCTTCTGGATCGCCCTGTTCGGCATCGTCATCGCCGGCACGCTGGCCGGCGGCGACCCGCTCAAGGGCTATCTCGCCGGTTTTCTGGGCCTGTGGATCGCCACCATCGGCCAGGAACCTTACTACAATCATCAACGTTTCGCTTTCGGCAGCACGGATCTCGCGGGCGGCATCGGCCTGCTGCCGGCCCTGGTGGGCGCATTCGGCGTCGCCGAGGTGCTGCAGGCCATGCGCGGCCCCGCCGTCAAGGCCGTCTCGTCCACCATCGATTCCGTGATTCCGCGCATCGCCGATGTCACGCAGCACTGGCGCACGATCGTTCGCTCCGGCGCCATCGGCACCTTCATCGGCATTCTGCCCGGCCTCGGCGAAGACACGGCCGCCTGGTCGTCCTACGCCGCAGCGCGTCGCGCCAGCAAGGAGCCGGAGAAATACGGCAAGGGATCCGTCGAGGGACTGATGTCAGCCGAGACCGGCGAGAGCGCCTGCGTGCCCGGCGCGATCATTCCCGTCCTCACGCTCGCCGTGCCGGGGTCGGCCCCGGCCGCCGTGCTGATGGCCGCGATGCTGATCCATGACATCAATCCCGGCCCCAACCTCATGCTGCAGACGCCGGAGTTCTTCTACCAGATCGTCGCCATGCTGGTGATCGCCGACATGAGCAAGCTGCTGTTCGGCCTGACCCTCGTGCGGCCGCTTCTGTGGATCCTGCTGGTGCCCCGCGAGCGACTGATGCCGGTCGTGTTCGTGCTGTGCGTGGTCGGCAGCTATGCCATCACATCCCGCGTGTTCGACATCTACGTCATGCTGTTCTTCGGCTTCGTGGGCTTCATCCTGCGGGAGCTCAAGTTCCCCATGGCCCCGATGATCCTGGGCCTTGTGCTGGGCGACCTGCTGGAAAAGAACTTCACGCGCGGCCTGGTGCTGTCCGGCGGCAGCCTGGGACCGTTCTTCACTCGTCCTGTGTGCACCGTGCTCGCCGCCATCACGATCTTCTCCATCCTGCTGTCCATCCCGGCGTTCAGCTCGGCCTTGCGGGGCCTGTTCCGGCGGGCTGCCGTCCAAAAGTGAACTTCAGCTGAGCTGCGGCGTTGTCTAGCGCAAGTCGGCCGCCGTCGGGCCGTTCGCAGGGCCGGCGCGGCTGGCCACCTGCGCGGCCGCAGACCCATCAGCAGGACCAGGGCATGCCCAAAGAGAATACGGAGCCGGCCGCGCAACCGACGATCCACGGCGCCGCCGTCCTGCCGAGCGTCGAGGTCAAGAGCTACAACGTCGAAATCGAGGACGACGAGGGGTTCGTCGGCGACAAGGCGAGCAAAGGCGCGTTCCTCGAGCTGCTGGACAAATGGCGCAAGCCATTGAAGGAGCTGGGCCACGATCCCCTGGGCGAGAAGCCGAGCGACGAGATCAGCAAGAAGAAGCT
>CAYOZR010000237.1:0-3096 GCA_964408555.1 uncultured Aestuariivirga sp. | reverse complement strand
TCGGTCCGCAAGGTCTCGCTGGTCTCGCCGGTCTTCCCGGAGCAGATGGTGCGGTTGGCCCGCAAGGTCCCGCAGGCTCTCAGGGTCCCGCCGGTGCCGGTGGCGTCGCCGGTCCGACAGGCCCGACGGGTGCAACCGGCGCAACGGGTCCCGCTGGCGCTGGCGGCGCAGTCGTGACGTTCATGACCAACTCGGCCGTTACTTCTGGAAACTGTATCCGGAATCTCTGGAGCGCAGGTGCCAACAGTGCGGCCTGTCCGAGCGCGGTGTTGGCCCACGCGCTCAGCACCGACACAAACTTGCTGCTCGGACCGGTGCCTGCTGGCGGAGCGACGATCTCCAATCTCGAAGCGGTCACGAACGCCAGTGGAACTGCTGCAAATACTGCGAAAATCGACGTCATGAACAACACGACAGGAACGGTTGTGCTGTCCTGCACGATCAACAACACATCGCTCTCTGCCTCGGCCTGCCAGAACACCGGCGCTGCCTTCGTGGCGGCGGGGAGTTACCTGCAGGTGAAAGTCACACTTACCGGTAGCGGTATGAACCTGCAGTACCGCGTCAGCTTCCGCTACTAGAGCGGATCTGTCCGCCGCAGCGCGGCAGACGTGTCACGACAATGAGAAAGCCCCGCAAGGGGCTTTCTTGTTTGGCAAATTGACGGACCGGGAGAGACGACTTGGGAGCAAGCGGTGACGCCCCAAGGATGAACGCCTCATTGGCTTGGCAATTGCAATACCGGGTTGAAAAGGATGCGGAAGACGGGGAGTGAATGGTTCATCATGACCAACTCGATCTGCCTCAACATGATCGTCAAGGATGAGGCTGAAGTCATTCGCCGCGGCCTCGGCCGGCGACGGCATGACCGGCCTCCAGGTTCCGCGCACCCTCCGCATCCCCTTCTCGCTGACGGCGGTATTCACCGGCCTTGCGGTGGCGACCTACGAAGTGGGCATGTGCGGTTACACGGCGACGGGTGGTGCTACGAACTGGAACAACAACGGGATGGGCCGCGTGACGGCCTTCGTCGCCCAGGAATAGTCACGCCTCAAGACAACCGGCAGAGGGGCAGTCCCAAGGGCTGCCCCTCTTGCATTGCGAGCGTCGTCTTCGCACCTGCACAGTGACCGGCTTGCGTTGTTTAGTAAATTGCTTATTACTAAACAAAATTACTAAACACGAATTCGGCCGCCGCCGCATTGGCGGAAGGCCGATAAACCCGGGAGGAAAGAGAATGAAGACGCTTCTGAAGACCGCGACGGCGCTCTCCGCCGCCGCATTCATGTTCGCCGCCGGCCAGTCCAGGGCGGAAGCCGCCGAACTTACCCTGTGTTGGGCGGCGTGGGATCCGGCCAATGCACTGGTCGAGCTTTCCAAGGGCTTCGAAGCAGAAACCGGCACCACGATGAAATTCGAATTCGTGCCGTGGCCGAATTTCGCCGACCGCATGCTCAATGAGCTCAATTCCGGCGGCAAGCTGTGCGATCTTTTGATCGGCGACTCGCAGTGGATCGGCGGCTCGGCCGAGAACGGTTATTATGTGAAACTCAACGATTTCTTCGACAAGGAAGGAATCAAGATGTCGGACTTCGCGCCGGCCACCGTCTATGCCTATTCGACCTGGCCGAAGGGCACGCCGAACTACTGGGCGCTGCCGGCGATGGGCGATGCCAATGGCTGGTTCTATCGCAAGGACTGGTTCGCCAAGCCGGAGCTGCAGGCGGAATTCAAGGCCAAGTACAACCGCGATCTGGCTCCGCCCAAGACCTGGGACGAGCTGAAGGAAACGGCTGAATTCTTCCAGAACCGCGAGATCGATGGCCAGAAGGTTTATGGCGCCGCGATCTTCACCGAGCGCGCCTCGGAAGGCATTACGATGGGAGCCACCTCGGCGCTTTACCCTTACGGGTTCAAGTACGAAAACACGCCGGGCAAGTATGACATGGAAGGCGCGGTGAACTCGGAGGACGCCGTCAAGGGGCTCGAAATGTACAAGGCCATCTATAAGTGCTGCACGCCGCCCGGCTATACCGACAGCTACATGGGCGAGGGCCTCGATGCCTTCAAGTCGGGCCAGGTGGCGATGATGATGAACTGGTTCGCCTTCATGCCCGGCATGGCGAAGGATGAAAAAGTCGGCGACAAGACCGGCTTCTTCGTGAATCCGGGCGAGAAGGTCGCGGCGTCGACACTGGGCGGTCAGGGCATATCGGTTGTCGCCAACACCGACAACATGGACGGCGCGCTTGCCTATATCAAATGGTTCGCTCAGCCCGGCGTACAGAAGAATTGGAACGATCTGGGCGGCAATTCATGCCACAATTCGGTGCTGAATAACCTTGGCTACAAGAACTCCCGGCCCTTCGCGGCCCAGTTCCTCGAAGCCATGGCCGGCGTGCAGGACTTCTGGCAGGAACCTTCCTATGCGTCCCTCTTGCAAGCCATGCAGAAGCGGCTGCACGACTATGTCGTCGCCGACAAGGGCACGGCCAAGGAGGCACTTGACGGGCTCATCGCCGACTGGACCGAGACCTTCAAGGAAGAAGGCAAGATCCAGTAACTCACGAACACCCCGCAATCGTCATCCCCGGGCCCGTCCCGGGGATCCATCTCTCCGCCTGACAAATCGGCCCGATGGGTTGCCGGGACCAGCCTGGCAATGACAAGATGGGGATGGGGGTCGCATGTCCGCTTCCGACGCCATCACTGAACGCGCCGCACGGGCTACGCCGCCGGGCTTCACCCGTGCCGTGCGCGGTCTGTCCGACCGGGCGATTGCATGGCTGTTCATCGCACCGACGATGATGCTTCTGCTTGCCATCAATATCTTCCCACTATTCTGGACGATCTATCTCTCCTTCCCCAATTACGCCTCGAACCGGCCGAACCGGCCCGTGGTCAATGTCGGCCTCAAATGGTACCGCGAAATTCTCAACTCACCGGACATCTGGGCCGATATGCAGGCGACTGCCCGATTCGTATTTTGGACCATTCTGTTCCAGACACTGATCGGATTCGCGCTCGCCTATCTCATCGACCGCAAGTTCCGCGGCCATGCCTTCTGGACCACCATCATTCTGATTCCAATGATGC
>CAYOZR010000236.1:0-3130 GCA_964408555.1 uncultured Aestuariivirga sp. | reverse complement strand
CGCCGATCGGGACGATGAGGCCGGTTTCCCCGGCGATTGGAATGAACTCTTTGGGCGGCACCAGGCCGCGGGTCGGATGTTGCCAGCGCAGCAGCGCCTCGAAGCCGCTGATCGCGTTGGATCGCAGATCCAGGATCGGCTGATAGTGAAGAACGAACTGGCCATCGGTCAGTGCGGTTCTGAGTTCCCCTTCCATGGTGTGGCGTGCGCGATATTGGATTTCCATCTCCGGCTTGAAGAAACGGTAGGTGGCCCGGCCGGCGGCTTTGGCGCGGTAGAGGGCGAGATCGGCCTTCTGCAGAAGCGCGTCCGCATCCGTCCCGTCGCCCGGCACCAGCGCTATGCCGGCGCTGGTGCTGACGACGATGTCGTGATCCTCGATCGTGTAGGGCTCGCCGACGGCTTGGACGATCCGCGCGGCAAGCGCGCTTGCGGTCTCCGGCCCATCGATATCCTGCTGGATGATCACGAACTCGTCGCCTCCGAGCCGCGCCACCAAGTCGTCTCTCCGGACGGTGGCGCGCAGCCGTTCGGCAATCTGTTGCAGAAGCCCATCGCCCACCGGGTGGCCGAGCGTATCGTTCACGCCCTTGAAGCGGTCGACGTCGAGCAAATGAACGGCGAAGCCATGGCCGCGCCCGGCACGCCGCAGCGCCACCTGCAGCATCTCGCGGAACAACTTGCGATTCGGCAGGTCGGTCAGCGAGTCGTGGTTGGCGAGATGGGCGATCCGGGCCTCGGTTTGGTGCTGTTCGGTCACATCCTTATGCGTCGCGATCCAGCCGCCGCCGGACAGCGGCTTGTAAGTGAGCCGGACGAAGCATCCACCGTTGTGTTCGATGATTTCGCCATGTTTGCGTTCGCCGGAAAATAGCGCCAGGCGATCTCTGACATATTGTTCGGGCGTGCCCTGATAGCTCCCCTTCGCGATACGGTGCTCGACGATATCGGCCAAGCAGGTTCCCGGCGCCGTCAGCGCCGCCGGCAGACCATAGAGGTCGGCATACTGCTTGTTGCAAGTGACCAGACGATCTTGCGCGTCGAACATGCACAGGCCTTGCGCCATGTTGTTCAAGGCGGCGTCGCTGATGACGAATTGCTTCTCAAGAGTCTTCGCGAGGATTTCGCGTTGCGCCATGATGACGGCTATCGAAAATGCCGAAAGGAAGGCGGCGAAGACGTAAATCTGCACGAACTGAACGCGCTCAACCAGGTCAAAACCGGGCGTTGCGGCGATCGCACCGTGGCCATGCAACGTATGCCACATGGCAGCCAGGGCCAGCGCGGTGGTCCCCGCCGTAGCGCCGGGCAGGCCGCCACGGACGGCGACAAGCACGATGAAGGGAAAGACCAGAAAAAGGAGTGACCGGTCCCCATAGTCGAACACGAGATATGTGGCGGCCACGACAAGGCCGGTCAGCAGGGCCACCTCGAGCAACCCGCGCCAGGTGACGTCGCCTCTTAGGACCGGCTCGGTCCAGCTCAGCAGCAAGGGCGTAACGATCGTCAGGCCAAGCGCATCGGCCACAAACCAAAGCTTCCAGGTCGGGTCAAAGGGTGCTTCTCCGAGCAGTGAAAGAAGGCTTGAGCCGGCAAGCGCCGCGGCCGCCGATGCCAGAAGGCTGGCCAGCCCGAACAGCGTCATCCACCGGCCGGACGTAAACCACGGCTTGTCGCCGCCGAATTGACGCAACGCGGCCGCCACAAGCAATTGCTCGGACAGGTCCATGGCCGTCGTCGCCAGCGCCGCCCCCGGTGTGCCGTCCATTACCATATTCGCGGCAAGGTCGGCGGCGGCCGCAAGCAGCAGCAGGACCGGCCAGTTTGCTGTCCGCTGGCGCAGCAGAGCCGCAACCACGATCGCGTTCGCCGGCCACAACGCCGCGATATTGCCGGCCTGCCCGCTCAAATAGATAGAGGACGCCGCACCGCAAAAAAACGCCAGCGGCACCGCAATCACCAGCCACAGCGGCGGCATGGCGAGCCCTCCGCCTCCGGGCGATTGATCGATTCCGATTTCGGTCGGCTTCAAGGACATCGTACGGGTTTGTGCCATCGGCATGATATCCGGCCCACTCGCAATTTCCGGCCGCCGCTTCTCATCAAGGCCGATATCGTTCTTTCGGTTAGGCTCAGTGCGTTCACGCGATTATTTTCGATGGAATTAGGCTGTGAAATCTAGTCGATATTGTTTTACAAATGCAGAAGTCGGACGAAACTATTCGAGTTAATGTTACAACTTATGAGTGCATATCCTCCCGGTCCGCCATTTGTGCCTTCGCAATCTGCTCCCGGTGCGAAACCCGGCAATTCCATCACGCAAGGAAACCCGTTAGACTTCATCGATGAATATCCGCCCCAATATCAAGACCGGTATTTCCGTCTGCCCGCATGATTGCCCCTCGGCCTGCGCGTTGGAAGTCGAACTCCTCGACGCCCACACCATCGGCCGGGTGCGCGGTGCCAGGGAAAACTCCTATACGCTTGGCGTCATCTGCGAGAAGGTCGGCCGCTATGCCGAGCGCATCCATCATCCGGACCGCCTGCTGCATCCCCTGAAGCGCAAAGGTCCGAAGGGGCAGGGCGAGTTCCAGCCCATCTCCTGGGACGATGCCATGGCCGAGACGGCGGAAGCCTTCCTCGGGGCGGAAGCGAAATACGGCGCTGAATCCGTCTGGCCCAATTACTACGCCGGCACCACGGGCCTCGTCAGGCGCGATGGGCTGAACAGGCTGCACCATGCCAAGCGCTATTCCGGCATGTACGACACCATCTGCGTGGCGCTGTCCTGGCCGGGCTACATGGCGGGCGCCGGCAAGATTTCCGGCAGCGATCCGCGCGAGATGCGGAAGTCGGACCTGAGCGTTATCTGGGGCGGCAATCCGGTCAACACCCAGGTCAACGTGATGACCCACGTCATGATGGCGCGCAAGGAGCGCGGCGCCAAAATCGCCTGCGTCGACGTCTACGACACCGGCACCATGAAGCAGGCCGATGTGAAGCTCTTGATCCGCCCCGGCACCGACGGCGCGCTCGCCTGCGCCGTGATGCATGTGCTGTTCCGCGACGGCTTCGCCGACCGGCCTTATCTCGAAAAATTCACCGATTGCCCGCGCGAGCTCGAAGCCCA
>CAYOZR010000235.1:0-3169 GCA_964408555.1 uncultured Aestuariivirga sp. | reverse complement strand
TCGAAGCTCGGATAGTCGGTGGCGGCGATCAGCTCCTTCACGTAGTCGCCCTGGAACCAGATCATCTGCTCGGCGTTTTCGAGCTTCTCCTCGCGCTTGCGCCAGACCTTGGAATTCTTGCGCATGGCGTCGAACTTGGGGACCTTGATGCGGCCGAGGATGACGTCGCGCACATACCAAGCCTGGGCGTCGAACATGTTGAAGGTGTAGAACTGGTCCTGCATGCCGAGATAGAAGAATTTCGGGTTATCCTCCCAGACCACGCCCTTGTAGAGGCCGAGCGGCCAGAGCCGGTTCGCCGTCTTGAGGCGGAGATCGTCGGGCAGGAAAGGCAAATGGTGCTGGTAACCGGTGCACAGGATGATGGCATCGACTTCCTTCGACGAGCCGTCCTTGAAATAGGCGGTCTTGTTATCGAGGCGCTGCAAGAGCGGCCGCTCCTCGAAATTGGCCGGCCACTTGAAGCCCATGGGCTTCGAGCGATAGGTGGCGGTAACCGAGCGCGCGCCATATTTCCAGCATTGCGAGCCGATGTCCTCGGCCGAGTATGAGCGGCCGACGATGAGCACATCCTTGCCCTTGAATTCTAGCGCGTCGCGGAAATCATGGGCGTGAAGGACGCGGCCGTTGAAATTCTTGAGCCCGTCGAAATAGGGCACATTGGGGGTGGAGAAGTGGCCGCTGGCGCAGATCACATAGTCGAAGACTTCCGAATACATCCGGTCCTTGACCCGGTCATGGGCGGTGACGGTGAATTTCTTCGATTTCTTGTCGTAGGCGACCATCCGGACGGGCGTATTGAAGCGCACCCATTTGCGCACCTTGGCCTTCTCGACGCGGCCCTTGATGTAGTCCCACAGCACGGCGCGCGGCGGATAGGAGGCGATCGGCTTGCCGAAATGCTCCTCGAAGGTGTAGTCGGCGAATTCGAGACATTCCTTGGGGCCGTTGGACCAGAGATAGCGGTACATGGAGCAGTGGACCGGTTCGCCATATTCGTCGAGGCCGGTGCGCCAGGTGTAATTCCACAACCCGCCCCAATCTTCCTGCCTTTCGAAGCAGACGATTTCCGGAATCTTGGCTTTCTTCTTGGCGGCGGACTGGAAGGCCCTGAGCGCGGCAAGACCGGACGGACCGGCTCCGATGACGGCGACGCGTGTCATTGAGATTTCCTCTCCTGTAATTTCCGTTCCCCGGCTGGACGCGCAAGCAAATTGCGAATACCAATACCAACCACTATCTCACCAATTCCGTACCAATTTGTCAAAAGCAATGCGCGGCAACTCCCGGGAATCTTGATGCGACAAATCAGCAATGCCGGGCTCAAGGCCCACTTTCTCGGCTGGCAATGCCGCATCCGGCAGATATCGGCAAGGGATTATGGCGGCCAGCCGATGCCGGCCATGCGGCCCCGGGTGGGCAGCCGCAGGGGCAAGGTGATGCTGCCCGCCATGACCGTGCTGCTGGTGCCGGAGGAGCCTTCGGTCAGCAGCGCCTTTTTCCGCTTCCAGGTGCAAAAGACCAATGAGGCCCAGCGGGTGCGCGATGCCGGCATCAACTACCTGGCCGGCGATTTCTATCAGCTTCCGGAACTGTTCTCCGACGAGCTGATGGCGGTGTTCGGAGCTGGGTCGGAGACGGCCGCCATGCTGGTCAAAGCCAAGGAGGTACTGCTCGATTTCCAGCAGTATTCCCAGAGTTTCCGCATGTTCTGCACGGTCAGACGGCTGCCCGCGCGGAGCCCGGCGCGCGAGGCCAGCCTGTGGCAGAGCCGGCTGTTCAACCCCAATGTGCCGAACGATACCGCAGTCCTGGGCTTCAAACCCGACTGGAAGAACGCCGTGGCCGATCCGATGCCGTGGCCGCTCGCTCAGAACTTGCGATAGGCCTTGTTCAACTGCACCATCGGATGATTGGGCGACATCTGGAACTTGATCAGCAGTTCCCTCGCCATCATGTCGCGATCCTGCTGGTTGTTGGGCAGCTTCACATTCTTCGGAATGCGCACCCAGCCATTGCAGTTGCGATCGAAGATGGCGGGCTCGCCTTCCTCGTAGCCCATGTGGATGTCTTCCAGCCAGTTTAGATCGTCCCAGCCCATGAACTCCAAGTAGCCCTTGAGAAACGGCGTGAGCCGTTTGTAGTCGGGGATCAGGTTCACATCGTAGCGGTAGCCGATGTGCTGGCCGATTTCCTTCTCGCGGCTCGAGGATAGGCCGGCCTTGTCCTTGAGGAACTGGTCGACCGATTTGATCTCGGAGCCCTTGTAGCTTGTACCTGCCATTGTGTCTCTCCGATCAATACTTGTGATAGTCGCCTTCGAGGCCGACGGTGTAGTTGGTTCCCGCCAGCGGCACCTTGCACATGGCGGAAGCTTCCATCCTCAGGGCCGCGAGATCTTCGGGCTCGAGCGAATGGATGTTGGTCTTGCCGCAGGCGCGCGCCAGGAGCTGGGCTTCCATGGTGAGCGTGTGCAGGAAGTTGTAGACGCGCTCGGCCGCCTTGTCGGGATCGAGACGCCGGCGCAACACCGGGTCCTGGGTCGCCACGCCGACCGGGCAGCGGCCGGTGTGACAGTGGTAGCAGTAGCCCGCCTCGACGCCGATCTCGTTGGGATAATCGGTGACGCCCTCAAGATGCTTGTTGCAGTTGAGGGCCATCATCACCGAATGGCCGATGGCGATGGCGTCGGCACCGAGCGCGAGCGCCTTGGCCACGTCGCCGCCGTTGCGGATGCCGCCGGCGTAGACCAGCGAAATCTCGCCCCTCTTGCCGAGCTCGTCGATGGCGCGACGGGCCTCGCGGATCGCGGCGATGCCGGGTACGCCGGTGTCCTCGGTCGCAATGTGGGGACCGGCACCGGTGCCGCCTTCCATGGCGTCGATATAGATCGAGTCCGGATCGCACTTCACCGCCATGCGCACGTCGTCATAGACGCGGGCCGCGCCGAGCTTGAGCTGGATCGGAATTTCGTGATTGGTCGCCTCGCGGACTTCCTGGATCTTTAGTGAGAGATCGTCGGGACCCAGCCAGTCCGGATGACGGGCGGGCGAGCGCTGGTCGATGCCGGCCGGCAGCGAGCGCATTTCGGCGACCTGGTCGGTCGCCTTCTGGCCCGTCAAATGGCCGCCGATACCGACCTTCCAGCCCTGGCAGATGAAGAACTAGC
>CAYOZR010000234.1:0-3177 GCA_964408555.1 uncultured Aestuariivirga sp. | reverse complement strand
TGGGGCCGGCCTTCAGCACGGCCTTGCCGTAATTGAAACGGACGTTTTCGAAGGCAATGGCGCCGCGCGTCACCTTCATGGGTTTTGCGCCGGGCGCATCGGTAATCGAACGTTCCCGGGCGACGGTCTCGATGCCGTCCTGAATGATGCCCACATCCTCGAACAGGCCGGCCACTTCCCAGATGATCCATTGCGACATGGCCTTGAGGCGCAAGGTGAGGCCGATGGCGAAGGCGATGGCACCCGTCGTGATGGCGCCCGCGTGCCACAGCCAGATCGACATGCCGGCCATGGTGAAGATCAGGATGCCGCTGAGGATCTGCAGCGAGGCGGTCATCAGCGTCGACATGCGCATCGAGCGGTAGACCGCATCGAGCATCCAGCCCATGCCTTCCTTGGCATAGAAGTCCTCGCGGTCGGCATGGGCGAAGAGCTTGACCGTCGAGATATTGGTGTAACTGTCGACGACGCGGCCGGTGACCAGCGAGCGCATGTCGGCCTGAAGTGCCGAAAGCCTGCCGAGGCGGGGCACGAAATACCAGCAGGCGGCGGCATAGCCGGTCAGCCAGATGAGCAGGGGGATCATCAGCCAGGCATCGCTGCCGGCGACGAGCACCAGGGCGCCGATGAAATAGACCGAGACATAGACGATCACCTCGGTGAGCTTCATCACCGCATCGCGCACTCCGAGGGCGACCTGCATCACCTTGGTGGCGACCCGTCCGGCGAAATCGTTGTGGAAGAAGTCCATGCTCTGGCGCAGCACGTAGCGGTGCGCCAGCCAGCGGATGCGCATGGCGTAATTGCCGCGCAGGCCCTGATGCGAGATGGTTTCCGAAACGAAATTGAGAAGCGGAAGTGCCACGAGCACGAGCCCGCCCATGACCATCAGCTTGCTGCCGTTCGCCCGCCAGAAATTGGCACGATCGGCGGCGGCGAGGAGATCGACGAGATCGCCGAGAAAGGCAAAGAGATAGACCTCGATCAGCGCGATCACCGCCGAAAGCGCGACGGAAGCGGCAAGCAGTGGCAGAAAGGGGCGCGTATAGTGCCAGGCGAAGGCCAGGAGCCGGGCCGGCGGCTGGTCCGGCTGCGGCGGCGGAAACGGATCGACACGGGTTTCAAACCAGCGGAAAATGCGGTCAAACACGGTGAAATCTCCTGGCGCGCGATGGTATACAATGTTCGCGCGGCGCACTTTCATCGATTGTGCGGCTGTTAAATGACTTATAGCGCCGGGGAGGGGCGCCGGTCAAAGCCAGGGGCCGTTCACCGGATTGCCGGGCCTTTTGAATCCCTTGGGCCGCATTCCTGCCATGCCGCTTGAAGCGGTGCGGGCGCCGGTCTCCGTGCTATTGGAAAGGCCCCATGTCCGCGCCCAACCGGCTGATGCGGCTTCATCACCACCAATTTCGACTGGCGCGGCGTTACGTTCGCTTGACGAATAACGCCTCGCCCTCAGGCGGCGCGGCTTAACATGCGTCTTACGATGTGCGGGTCCTTTTTGATGAGGGCCAGCAACACGCGAGCAGGTCCATCGGGGTGGCGCCGGTTCTGCTCCCAGTTCCGCAATGTTGCAGCCGAAACACCGATATGCTGGGCGAAGACGTTCTGCGACAACCCGGTGCTCGCGCGGATGGCGGCGGCGTCGATATCCGCGGGCACATGCACCTTGATGCCGGGTACCTTCTTGCCGCGAGCATAATCGCGTGCCTCTGACAATCCACGCAGCAAGCCTTCGAAGTCGTTTTTCTTCACGTCGATCTCCTGAAATCTGTCAACAGGTTCTCGGCAACATGCTTCAACCTTGCAAGCTGATCCGGCGAAGCATCGCTCGTTTCATTCTTCGCAAATGCCCATAGCAGCACTGCCGGGTAATCGGAATTGTGAAACCAGTAGATGATCCTGCCGCCCCCGCGCTTGCCCCGGTCACATGTATTCATGTACGCCATTGGCGTATAGAAGTCAAAGACCAATGTATCTCAAGTCCGCTCGACGAATGAATCCAGCACCCGCTTTTCGCCGGCTTTTTCGAAGTCGATGGTGAGCTTGTTGCCGTCGACCGAGGTGATGCGGCCGTAGCCGAATTTCTGGTGGAAGATGCGCTCGCCGCGGGCGAAGCCGCCGCCCTCGGTTTCGCGCGCCGTCATTTCGCCCTCGATCAAATGCGGCGTGGCGCGGGTGCTGTCGCCCTTGGCCCAATGTTGCTGGGCGCGCTGCCAGCCGGGCGTGGCATAGGTGTTGGCGAAGGGCTGGGGCTCGTCGAAGCGGCTGGCGCCATAGGAGCCGAGGCCGTGGCCGCCATAGCTTCCGGTCATGGGCGCCACCTCGACGAAGCCTTCCGGCAATTCATCGATGAAGCGCGACGGCAGGCCCGACTGCCACATGTTGTGGACGCGGCGGTTCTGGGCGAAGGAGATGGTGGCGCGGCGCTTGGCGCGGGTGATGCCGACGTAAGCCAGGCGGCGCTCCTCCTCGAGGCCGGCGCGGCCCTTCTCGTCGAGGGCGCGCTGGTGCGGGAACAGGCCTTCCTCCCAGCCGGGCAGGAACACGGTGCCGAATTCGAGGCCCTTGGCCGAATGCAGGGTCATGATGTTGACCTTGTCCTCGGCGTCGCCACTGTCCTTATCCATGACCAGCGCAATGTGCTCGAGAAAGCCCGCCATGTTCTCGAACTCGCCCATGGAGCGGACCAGCTCCTTGAGGTTCTCCAGCCGGCCCTGGGCCTCCGGGCTCTTGTCGTTCTGCCACATCCCGGTATAGCCCGACTCGTCGAGGACGATCTCGGCAAGCTCGGTGTGGGCAAGACCGGCGAGCTTGTCACGCCAGCGGCCGAAGCTTTCGAGCAGCATGCGCAGCGCCGTGCGGGTCTTGTTGGGCAACTCATCGGTGACGATCAGCGCCTCGGCCGCGCGGTAGAGCGAAACGCCCTGGGCGCGCGCGAACTGATGCAGGCGCTTGACCGAGGTATCGCCGATGCCGCGCTTGGGCACATTGACGATGCGCTCGAAGGCGAGATCGTTGTCGGGCGAGGCCGTCACCTTGAAATAGGCGAGCGCATCGCGGATTTCGACGCGCTCGTAGAAGCGGGGCCCGCCGACCACGCGATAGGGCAGGCCCAAGGTGATGAAGCGGTCCTCGAAGGCGCGCATCTGGAACGAGGCGCGCACCAGGATC
>CAYOZR010000233.1:0-3222 GCA_964408555.1 uncultured Aestuariivirga sp. | reverse complement strand
CCCTTCGCGCTGGCCACCGGCCTGCCCGTCACCTGCCTGGCCCGCGAACTCGATCTCAAGCTCAACCCCGGCGCCTACGCTTATGTGCTGCCCTGCATCGCAGGCCACGTGGGCGCCGATACGGCGGGCGTCGTTCTTTCCGAAGCGCCACACGAGCAGGACGACATCATGCTTGCCGTCGATGTCGGCACCAATGCCGAAATCGTTCTGGGCTCCAGGGCGCGGCTGCTCGCCTGTTCATCGCCCACCGGCCCCGCCTTCGAAGGCGCCCAGATTTCGAGCGGCCAGCGCGCCGCTCCCGGCGCCATCGAGCGCCTCCGCATCGATGCCGCAACGCTGGAGCCGCGCTACAAGGTGATCGGCTGCGATCTGTGGTCGGACGAGGCGGGATTCGAGGCAGCGGTCGCCGCCACCGGCGTCACCGGCATCTGCGGCTCCGGCATCATCGAGGCGGTGGCGGAAATGTATCTGGCTGGCATCGTCAATCAGGACGGGCTGGTGGATGGCTCGATGGCGGCGAAGAGCCCCCGCGTCGAGCCCTACAAGCGCACCTTCAACTATGTGATCCGGGCCGGCGAGCCCTTGATCCGCGTTACCCAGAACGACGTGCGCGCCATCCAACTCGCCAAGGCCGCACTCTATGCCGGCGTCAGGCTCTTGATGGACAAGCTCGGCATCGAGACAATCGGCAAGATCAGGCTGGCCGGCGCCTTCGGCAGCCATATCGATGTCAAATATGCGATGATCCTCGGCCTCATCCCCGATTGCGATCTCGCTCATGTGCAGTCGGCCGGCAATGCGGCGGGCACCGGCGCCCGCATCGCGCTGTTGAACTCCAAGGCCCGCGACGAGATCGAGGCGGTGGTGCGGAAGATCGAGAAAATCGAGACCGCGGTCGAGCCCAAGTTCCAGCAGCATTTCGTCGAGGCCATGGCCATCCCGCACAAGACGGCGGTGTTCGCCAATCTGGCGAAGGTCGTAACCCTGCCGCCGCCGAAGGAGGTGCAGACGCTGGGCGACGATGGCGGGGAGCGAAGAAAGAGAAGGCGCGGCTAGCGGCCAGCTCTTGCCAGCAACTGCCAGCTATGTTAGTTTCCCACTATGGCAGAGCCCCAACTTTCAGTTCGCTCGGCAAGAGCCCGTGCCCTGGCCCATCGTTTGGCCAGGAAGGAGCGCCGCAGCATTTCGCAAGTGGTGGAGCGGGCGCTTGAGCTTTATGCAAAGGCTGGAGAGCCCGCGAAAAGGGAAACGGCCAGTGAATTCTGGGACCGGATGACGCGGGATTATGCAACGGATATCGATCTCGAGGCCATCATCGAGGAGCACCGCAAGCCGCATAAGGCCATCGATTTGTGATCTTTGCCGACACAAATCTGATTTCCGAGAGTGTGCGGCCCCAGCCAAACTCGAATGTGGCGGCGTGGATCAGGGAGAACGACTCTCAATTGGTTTTGTCGACAGTCGTCCTTGCCGAGATAAAGTTCGGCATCGAACGCATCCGGCCGGATGAGCGGGCAAAAGCCCTCGAAGGGTTCTTCCGTGAAACGCGGCTGCATTTTGCAGGGCGGATATACGCTTTCGATGAACCATCGGCGGTCATCTATGGTGAGATCATGGGCGAAGCCTCGCGCCGTGGCCACATATGTTCTGTTCCCGACGGCATGATCGCCGCCATCGCGCTCCGGCACGGCGCCGCGCTGGCGACGCGCAACACCGCGCATTTTCAGGTGGACGGACTGGAACTGATCGATCCGTGGGCGTGATATATCGCAACTATCCCGGCCCGCTCACGGGCGGCTTTGCTACCACAGAGCTACACCACCACAGGGGACACGACCACTTTCTCCCCCCGGTCCGGAAATGTGTCCGGACCAGCAAGGGCGGAGCCATGCCTTTTTTCAACCGGCCAGCAGCACCGGAAACTCCGGCGCGTCCATGACCGCGCCATGGGCGAGTTGCACGTCGCGGAAGGGCGGCGAAGTCACCAGATTGGCGCGCCTGGCAAAGCGCACGTCGTCGCCGATCAAGCGTAGCGAGAAGGCGCGGCGCTGCTGGCTCGGCGAAGTGTTGGCGGGCGCGCCGTGCAGGGTGCGGTAGTTGAAGGCCACCGCATCGCCGGGCTTGAGCGCCCAGCCGAGCACGCGGTAATTGCCGCGGTTGCCGTCGATATCGGGCACCGGCTCGAGCCCGTCATTGGCGTTGAGCGGCGTCTTGTTGAAGCGTTCGGGGCGAAAAAATTTGCCCCATTCATGGGAGCCGCCGATGAATTCGAGCGTGCGCTGGCGCGGCACGGGATCGAGCGGCAGCCACAGGCTCACGGTCTGGCCGCCGTCGACGCAATAATAGGGCTGGTCCTGGTGCCACGGCGTGGCCACATCGGCGGCGGCCTCCTTGACCAGCACATGCTCGTGGAACAGGCGCACGGTTTTGGAATTCATCAGTATACGGCCGATCTCGGCGGCGGGCGAGTTGAAGATGAAGTCGCGGTATTCGGCGATCCGCGCCCAGTTGCAATAGTCGCCGAAGAAGCGCCCCGCCCCGTTCCGGCCGGTGTAGATTTTCGCATCCGCCGAAGGCTCCGCCAGGTTGCGAGCAACGCCTTCGCGCAGCGCTTCGACCCAATCCCCGAAAACTCCGTAAAGCGGAACGGCGCCATCGCGCCGGAAGCTTTCGATCTCGCCATTCGTCAATTCAACGCCCATTGCTTGCGCCTCCAAATCTCCGGAAAATCCTGCCGCTGCGTATTCAATCTGTCGCTAAGTCAAGCACTATGGCACTTCTCCCATATTGCCGCAGTTGCATTTTCCGGTGAAGCTTCATCTCGTCCGCCAGTGCCGCATTCGCGGCGGGACTTGCGGAAGGTTAACGGCTGGGGCCATCCACAATCGGCAGAGGGGACGGAACCGTGCGTAGAGTTGAAACCGAAAGACCGACCGAAGAACAAGCCACCGGCGAGGTGTCGATTTATTGCCTTGCCTCCTTCATCGTCGAGGAAGCTCTGGCCAATGGTTGCCGGAGCTTCGCCAAGTCGCTGGAGTCGGCACTCGCGGAACTGCTGGTGGACATGCCGCGCGACAAGCAGGCGCAGGCGCTCAGGCTCTCCTATGAGATGGCGCTTCGCGGCGAAAGCGCCGCGCCGCCCAAGCTCAGGCTGGTCCATTCGCGCGGCTAGAGCGGCATGATTTTTGACTGAATCGGATTTGGATTCCCAAATCAGTGTGT
>CAYOZR010000232.1:0-3321 GCA_964408555.1 uncultured Aestuariivirga sp. | reverse complement strand
CAAGCCCTTCATGGGCGTCTCGGCCAACGGCTGCCACCACAACATCTCGCTGTGGACCGGCGGCAAGGACGAATTCAAGATTCTCGGCAACGACCGGAAGAATCTGCCGGGCTTCGAACACAACTTCATGTACCGCCGCGGCGGCACCAATACCTTCATGCCGGATGGCAAGGATCCGCGCATGCCGGGCAAGACCGGACTCTATGTGATCGGCGGCATCGTCAAGCATCTGGCGGCGCTCACCGCCATCGGCTGCTCGACGGTCAACTCCTACCGCCGCCTGTGGGATACCGGCTTCTGGGCGCCGGTCTTCGCCGACTGGGGTTTCCAGAACCGCACCACCGGCCTTCGCGTCTCGGCCCCCGGCCGTTTCGAATACCGCGCCGTCGACTCCATGGTGAACCCCTACATCATGGCGGGTGCCATCCTGAAGGCCGCCGAAGACGGCATCAAGAACAAGATCGATCCCGGCAAGCCGGAAGAGCGCAACATCTACGCCGCCATGGAAGCCGGCAAGCAGGTGAAGAAGCTGCCGATGACGCTCGGCGATTCGCTCGAGGCGCTGAAGAACGATCCGGTCATCAAGTCGGCCATGCCCGGCGAGATGCACCGGCTCTACGACGAATACAAGCGCGACGAATGGGAACGCTTCCTCCATACGTCGACGGAATGGGATCTCGCCACCTATCTCAATTGTTTGCCGTAAAGGAGAAACAGCCATGTGCGGCATCGCCGGACTCATCCATCGCGACGGTGTGGGCAATATCGGTCAGGAAATGACCGATATGCTCCAGTCGCTCAAGCATCGCGGGCCCGACTCGACCGGCTATGCCATCTACGGTTCGCCGGGGCGCAACGAATATGTCATGCGCTTCAAGGTCGCCGAACAGGAGGACATGAGCAAGGGCTTCGACATCCATGACGAGGTGAAGAAACGCCGCGCCAGGGTCGAGGAACGGCTCGCCACGCTCGGCGTCCAGGTCATCGACCGCGAGGACGCCACCGAATATGCCTACCGCTACCGCATCCACTATGACGGCGACATGAAGAAGCTCGCCGACTACGTGGAAGACGTCGACGGCACCGAAATCCTCTCCATGGGCAATGCCCTGGAACTGATCAAGGATTTGGGCGATGCGGCCCGCGTCGCCGACCAGTATGCTCTTCGCAAGTTCAAGGGCACCCATGGCATCGGTCACACCCGCATGGCGACGGAATCCGACGTCGACATCCGCTCGGCGCACCCTTACTGGGCCTACCCCTACAACGACATCGCCGTCGTCCATAACGGCCAGATCACCAATTACTGGGCGATGCGCCGCGAATTCGAGCGCAAGGGCCATCGCTTCATGTCGAACTGCGACTCGGAATTGCTGGCGGTCTACACCGCCTACAATCTCGAGCACGGTGCCAGCCTGGAAGACTCGCTCAAGCAGTCGATCCAGGACATCGACGGCGTCTTCACCTACCTGGTTTCGACCAAGGATGCCCTCGGCATGGCCAAGGATACCATGGCGGCCAAGCCCATGGTTCTCTACGAGAGCGACAATCTGGTGGCGCTCGCCTCCGAGGAGGTGGCGATTCGCGCCGTCATCCACCACGAGATCGATACCTGGGACCCTTACGATGAGGAGGTTCGCGTATGGCGGGCGTAACAACGGCGAAGACGGACCATCTCTCCCATGAGATGGGCATGCACACCGAGGGTCTCCTCGGGCGTACTCAGCAGCGCTTCTTCGACATCACCGAAGAGCCCGCCGGCTACGGCTATCCCGACGCGCCCGACGTCGACTTCAACAAGCGCGCCGAGATCGACTGCGAGAATCTCGACCCGAAGCAGATCAACATCCAGCTCCGCGACCTCATGCGCCGCGGTGTCGGCACCATCGTCCTGAAGAATCCGGGCTCGAAACATTCGATCGCCGTCGGCATCCTGCACCGGCTCAATCTGCACATCGAAGGCTCCTGCGGCTATTTCGCCTGCGGCCTCCTCGATGGACCGAACGTCACCATCAAGGGGCGCGTCGGCTGGGCTTGCGCCGAAAACATGCTGGCGGGAACCATCATCATCGAGAAGAACGCCGGCTCCCAATTCGGCGCGGCACTTCGCGGCGGCGATCTCGTCTGCAAGGGCGCGGTCGGCTCACGCACCGGCATCGACCAGAAGGGCGGCAACATTATCGTCGGCGGCGACACCGGATCGTTCACCGGCTTCATGATGCAGCGCGGCCGCATGGTGATCCTCGGCAATGCCGGCAAGAACCTCGGCGACTCGATGTATGACGGCACCATCTATCTTGGAGGCGAAGCGCGCTCGCTCGGCGTCGACGCCGTGCCCGGCGAGATGACCGACCTCGACCGCGACTGGCTTACCCGCAAGCTCAAGATGTACGACATGATGCCGAAACAGGGCATCGGCCACATCAAGAAGATCGTCGCCGGCAAGCAACTGTGGAATTACGACAACCTCGAACCGGGCGAAAAGAAGCTCGTGCTGTGATGAGGATCAGGTAAATGGCAAAGCACAAGAAATCCAAGACGGTCGCGGCGCGGAAAGCGGTCGCGGTCAAGCGTTCGGCTCCGGTGAGGGCGAAGAAGGCCAAACCCGTCACCGTCGCGAAGCGCAGGCCCGCGGCGGTCCGCACCGCCACCGGCATGGCCGGTCTTGCCGGCCGGGCCCCGGCCGAGACCAAGAAATACATCCTCGGCTCGTCGAAAATCTTCACCCCCGAGGTGATGAACGACATCCACATCAAGTCCGAGCTCGGCCGCTACCGCATGCGCGGCTTCTCGCTGTTCAAGAAAATTCCGCACTGGGACGATCTCACCTTCCTGCCCGGCACGCTCACCCGTTTCGTCATCGAAGGCTACCGCGAAAAGTGCGAAACCAAGACGGTGATCGGCCCGCGCGCCAAGCGCCCCATGGTGCTGGATATCCCGGTCTATGTGACCGGCATGTCCTTCGGCGCTCTCTCCTATGAGGCGAAGATCGCGCTGGCCCGCGGAGCCACGATGGCGGGTTCCGCCACCTGTTCCGGCGAAGGCGGCATGATCCCCGACGAGCGGCGCTATTCGGAACGCTGGCTGTACCAGTGCATCCAGTCGCGTTACGGCTTCAATCCGCATCACCTGCGTCTGGCGGACGCCTGCGAATTCTTCATCGGCCAGGGCTGCAAGGTGGGCTTGGGCGGCCATTTGATGGGCCAGAAGGTGACCGACCAGGTCGCCGAAATGCGCTCGCTGCCGGCCGGCCTCGACCAACGCTCGCCCACCCGTCATCCCGACTGGCCGGGTCCCGACCATCCCCCCTTGAAGATCCCG
>CAYOZR010000231.1:0-3331 GCA_964408555.1 uncultured Aestuariivirga sp. | reverse complement strand
ACCGCTCAATCGCGGGTCAATCGTGCCGCCCGGAATGGTTGTGCCGCCCATCGGGGGTGAAACGGGCGCGACGGCACTGGCAGCGGGGGCAGGGATCGGCGCGGCGGCAGGCGTGCCACCGGCCTGCCCCATCAACGCCTGAATGACCGACGAACTTTCGGCCGCATTCTTGTTTGATGCCGAAGTCGCAACGCTATCGTCATAACCCGACATCAAACCTTGCAGGACACGGTTCAGGCCCGCTGACCAGTGACCAACCGGCGTTGTCGCCATGGCCTGCTGCCCGAGCGCGTTCGCTTCCTTGCGCTCTAGCAGGATTTCTTCCGGCGTCAGCCGGCGACCGCCTGAGCCCCACAGAAAAGGCGCGTTATCGATCGCCATTATGCCAGCCCCAGCATTGAATAGTTGACTGCATTAAATCCATTCGGTTGCATCACAACCGCGTCGGGCATGATCTTAGCCACTTCATCGGCCATCACTCCGCGCTCACGCCGTCCGAAGATCGTGTATTCGTAGAACGGAAGGCCGTGAGCCGTGGTGCCGATGCGCTCAATGTCGGATTTCAGCCGTCGGTCCGAGAACTTCATTGCTCCCAGGCCGATTGTCCCAAACAAGCCGCCGAGCGCACCCATCTGTGCGTTCTGTGCCGAAACCTGCTGATTGTAGTTGTTGTTCACCAGTCCGGAATAATCGACACCACCAACCTGCGTCTGCGGCGTGCTGGCGAAAGTCTGACCGGGTTGCGTGACTTGCGAGCCTGACAACAGCGCCGACGTTTCGTTGATCGGGTTCGAGCGTTCATAGGCCGCCTGCTGAAATGCCTGCGAGTTGCCCTGCAAGGCAAGCTGGTTTGGGTGTGGCTTTTGTCCTCGGTTAGACCGCGTCATTTCGGTTTCGTATTGGCCGGTGCCCGGACGCAATCCGGTCTGCACTAGCTGGCGTTGCAACGCTTCCGTATCCTGCTTTTGCTGCGGCAGGATCGTCGCGGAGCCCAGATCGTAAGCCCATTTCGTCGCGTCGTTCGCCGGATTGTATTCGAACGGCTTGCCGAGCATGTCACTCAACCGCGCCGACTGATCTTGCGCCAGCCCGGCAAGATTGCCCTGCGCCGCCTGCGTCTTGTCGAAGATGGCCTGTTGCGACGGAGAAAATGTTTGCGTTGCGGTGAACTGCGGAACGGTAATTTCCTTGCCGCTCGGATCGGTCATCGTAGATGAACCGGTCTGGTCATAGGACAGCGAGCCGTATGGCGTCGATTGTCCGACCATATTCATGGCCTGCTGCTGCTGGGCCGTAAAACTGTTCCAGCCGCCTTGCGCGGCGGCGGTAGCTACCGGGTCCGGAGGAGTTGGCTGTGATTTCCCCAACGTCTTATCCTATCTTGATTTCCGCAAGTTGATTACCTATAACTTGCAAATGGTTGGAAAGCGCGCGCCCACGGTCGAACGGTTCTTAGGTAAATTCACGCAAGGCGCTCCCGCCGAATGCTGGGAATGGCAAGCGAACACCAACGGTGCCGGGTATGGTTTGATCTGGTCTCTCGAAAGAGGACGAAAATTGCTAGCTCATCGATTTTCGTATGAGCATTTTACTGGTCGTAGATTGATGGCAAACCAGATCGTCATGCACAAATGCGACAATCCGTGTTGCGTTAACCCTAGTCATCTTTCTGTCGGTACGATGAAAGACAATTCCATTGATTGCTCTTCCAAAGGTCGCCACCCCAACATGGTATTGTCGGATGCCTTAGTTATCGCGCTCCTAAGAGACTATGTGGCCGGTGAATCTCACGAGATTCTGGCCCGCCGATACGGCATAAGCGAAAACAGCACGAGCGATTTTACAGCCGGGCGAACAAGAACATGGCTCCTTGGCAAGCACGGATGCCCGACGTTGAGAGAACTAAAGGCCGCTCGAAGATGGAAGCCCGGAGCAAGAGTAACGGCAGGCGATGTTCGCGAAATTAGACGGCGGATTGCTATGGGCGAACAAGGAAAGCTTTTAGCTGTCGAGTTTGGTCTGCATAAAGCGACAATTTCCGACATCAAACTTCGCAAGATTTGGAAGGACATCTAAGCCCTCTTGTACTTCGATGCAGACCATTGATCGTCGGTCAGCGTGAACACAAACTCGCCCTTGTCTCGTCCACCAAGGCGAGGAATGAAGTGCTCGTCGAACCCGAAGGACCGAGCAATATGAATCATGTTGTCGTTTGTCTCGGACACGCGGAGCACGCACATCTGACAGCCCAGCCGACCGAACGGCAGTTCGAACATGGCGTTGACCACGGATCGCGTCAGCCACCGTCTGCTCACCGATGCGCTGGTCAGTTCGATCACGCCGCTTTCAGGATGCCAGTTGTGAAACAGACTACCTGCAATGAGCCTATCATTCTCAAATACGCCCATGGTGCAGTAATCGCGGATTGCATCGGCCTTCTGCCAGATCAGTTCACAGACAAACCGGCCGACTGTTGCGTTCTGTAGCGGCGAAGATAACGGCCCGAAGTATCGCGGCTCGATCACGTAAATGCATCCCCGGATTCCCACGTCAAATCCAACGTAATGATCTCCACATCAAGTGGGACGGCCGAGCCGCTCGTAACCTGAAATACCGGAGCCATCCGGTAGCCATGCCCGCCAACTGAATGACGGCGCTTGGTGATGACCGATGCGCGATCAGCATTCCACACGGACGAATCCCAGACCGCGTTTTCCCATTCGTTGCCGATCGGGACTAACCCGGAGTCAGGTGGCGATGGTACGTTACTGTCGAAGTCAAACAGGCATGACACCCGTTCATTGAAAGGGGCGCGGCTCTTAGCTTCAACCCGTGCCATCCGCGCTGTCTTGTGTGCCGTTGGCTTACCAACATCGGAGAACAGCGGGACATAGACGCCGGTAAATGGATCACCGTCATCCGTGCCGCCAACCATGGCCTCAAATATCTGGCCGTCACGCGACCCGAAGAACAACCGCCCATTCCATGCGAGCACGCAGGTCGCGTACCAATCAGTGAACCGCCCCCAGGCGCCGGTCGTGTCAGTGCCCACAAACCAACCCGGGACACTTCCACTCAACGCAGTGGTGCCCCCAACCGCCTTCCCGCGCCTCCGTGAGAAGCACCCATGTTCGTGTCGCAAGCGATTCATCGCCGGCGGCCTGCGCGACGATCTGAGTCAACTCTGAGACAACGGCGAGCTGTTTGTCGCGATCCAATGCACCGGCGTTGGTCAGAGCTTGAACTCGTACATAGTTCGAATCACCGTTCACGTTTGAAATCGAGTCACTGGAAAGTGGGTGAACAAATGCGGCTGTGTTCTTTTGGAACA
>CAYOZR010000230.1:0-3367 GCA_964408555.1 uncultured Aestuariivirga sp. | reverse complement strand
GAGGAGCCGGTAATGCCGTCGATGGCGAAGTTCCACAATTTCCAATAGCGCCACTTGCTGGCGCCGGCGGCGCGCGCCTCGCGGCGGTATTCGATGCCGGTCTGCTTGAAGCCGACCCAGGTGAACAGCCCCTTCATGAAGCGCGTCTTCTCTGGCAGGTGCTTGACGGCTTCGACGACGCGCCGGTCCATCAGGCGGAAGTCGCCGGTATTGTCGGGAATGCGGACGTCGGCAATCCAGTTGTGAATGCGATAGAACAGACCCGCGGTCACCCGCTTCTGCATACCGTCGGTATCGCGGTGCGAACGCCGGGCATAGACCACGTCGTAGCCTTCGCGCCACTTGGCGACCATCTTGGCGATCAGCTCCGGCGGATCCTGCAAATCGGCGTCGATCGGAACCACCGCCTCGCCCCGCGCATGATCGAGCCCGGCGGAGAGCGCGGTATCCTTGCCGAAATTGCGCGACAGGCTCATGACCTTGATGCGGCCGTCACGGATATGATGGCGGGTCAGATGGGCCAGCGTCCGGTCGGTGCTGCCGTCGTCGACGCAGACGATTTCGTAATCGGGGGTGATCGACTTGAGCGCCGGCTCGATCCGCGCAAAGAACAGATCGGCACCCTCTTCCTCGTTGTACATGGGCACGACAACCGACAAGAGCGGCCGCGTCGCGTCTTTCTTATGTTTCTTGTGCGGAGCCATGCACACCACCAGCCAAATTCACGCCGTCCTTGAGTTAAATCAACCTGGTAAATTTTTCATGTGACTTGCGGCCAAGCTTCGACCCATGGCGCCGGAATTGCCGCGGATATTTCGGTTATCTATATGACATTCCTAATTAATTCCCCACAGCCGCCAGTGCCGGTCCGGCCTTTACCCCCGGTTTTGCTGGCCTTTCCCACACCGGTCAATCGAAAAACCCCCGAAAAATAAGGGTTTTCACGAATCGCGCGCTGCGGTAACTCTTTCAACGGCCGATTCGGCAAAGGAGACAAACATGGCTGATGAAAAAGTAGTGACGATCCCGCTGTCCAAGATCGCGGGCGAGCTGGCGGAGAAGAACGAGATGTCGAAGAAGGCGGTCAACGAGCTTCTCGGCGCCTTCATCGACCTGCTGGTCAAGAATCTGAAGAAGGGCAACAAGGTTCGCGTCACCGGCCTCGGCATTTTCCAGGTCCGCAAGCGCCCCGCCCGCATGGGCCGCAATCCGGCCACCGGCGAGGCGATCAAGATCAAGGCGTCGAAGAAGCTCGCCTTCCGCGCCGCCAAGGATGTCAAGGAAGCGATCTAAACGTCGCGCAACCGGTTTCGACCAATGGCCCCGCCGCGGCGCGGGGCCATTCGCATTTCAGGGGCCGGTTGAAATCTTCTCACCGGCGGGATTGTTGCGGGAAGCCGCCGATGTCGTCTATGGATGCGGTCCACAACCTCTTCCCACAAGGACATTCCCATGAAAACCCAGGCTCGCGTTGTGGTCGTCGGCGGCGGCGTGGTCGGCTGCTCGGTGCTCTATCATCTCACCAAGGCGGGCTGGAAGGATGTGGTGCTGGTCGAGCGCGACCGGCTGACTTCCGGCTCCACCTGGCACGCGGCGGGCGGCTTCCACACGCTCAACGGCGATCCCAATGTGGCGAAGTTGCAGGGCTACACCATCGGGCTCTACGACGAACTTGAGAAGATTTCCGGCCAGGCCTGCGGGTTGCACCGGTCGGGCGGGTTGATCCTCGCCGACACGCCGGAGCGCATGGAATGGCTGAAAATGGCCCACGCGCGGGCCCGCTATCTCGGCCTTGAAACCGAGCTCATGACGATCAAGCAGGCGAAGGCGCTGCATCCGCTGCTGGAGGAGAAATATTTCGTCGGCGCCCTGCTCGACGCGGCCGACGGCAATCTCGATCCGGAAGGAACGACCCACGCCTATGCCAAGTCGGCGCGCATCAATGGTGCGGAAATCTACCAGAACTGCCGCGTCACCGAACTGAAAGCCCGCCAGGACGGCACTTGGGACGTGATCACCGTCAACGGCAATATCCATGCCGAGCATGTGGTCAATTGCGGCGGGCTGTGGGCGCGTGAAGTGGGCCGCATGGTGGGGCTCGAACTCCCGGTGCTCGCCATGGAGCACATGTATCTGGTCACCGACGACATGCCGGAGGTCGTCGCCTACAACAAGAGCCACGGCCGCGAGTTGCCGCACATCATCGATTTCAAGTCCGAAATTTACATGCGCCAGGAGCGCTCCGGCATCGTGCTCGGCACCTATGAAAAGGCCTGCAAGCCATGGCAGCCGAGACAGACGCCGTGGGATTTCGGCACCGAGCTGCTGCCGCCCGATCTCGACCGCATCGCGCCCTCCCTCGAGCTCGGCTACAAGCATTTTCCGGCGCTTGCCAAGGCCGGCATCAAGCGGGTTATCAACGGGCCTTTCACCTTCTCGCCGGACGGCAATCCGCTGGTCGGGCCGGTGCAGGGTCTCAAGAATTTCTGGTGCGCCTGCGCCGTCATGGCGGGCTTCAGCCAGGGCGGCGGCGTCGGCCTGGCGCTGTCGCAATGGATGGTCGATGGCGATCCGGGCTTCGATGTCTGGGCCATGGACGTCTCCCGCTTCGGCGAATGGGCGACCCGCGGCTACACCAACGAGAAGGTGCGCGAGAATTACGCCCGCCGCTTCTCGATCAAATTCCCCAACGAGGAACTGCCCGCCGCACGCCCGCAGCAGACCACCGCTCTCTACGACACGATGCTCGCGCAAGGCGCCGTGATGGGCGACTCATGGGGGCTCGAGACGCCGCTGTGGTTCGCGCCCAAGGGTGTCGAGCCCAGGGACATCGTCTCGTTCCACCGCTCCAACGACTTTGCCCACGTGAAAGCCGAAGTGCTGGCAACGCGGGGCGGCGTGGGCGTCACCGAGATCGCCAATTTCGCCAAGTACCGCTTCACCGGTGCTGGCGCCGAATCTTTCCTGTCGCGGCTGATGACCAACAAGATGCCGAAGCCGGGCCGCCTCGTGCTGACGCCGATGCTCAACCCGCAAGGCCGCCTGATCGGCGATTTCACCATCGCCAAGGCCAAGGACGAGTGCTTCTACATGTGGGGCTCGTCGCAGGCGCAGAAATATCACATGCGCTGGTTCGAAAAATATCTGCCCACCGGCGGATCGGTGCAGATCCACCGTTACGACATGGGGCTTGTCGGCCTCTCCATCGCCGGCCCCAAATCGCGCGATGTGCTGCAACGGCTCACCGACGAAGATGTCTCCAACGCCGCCTTCAAATTCATGGATCACCGGTCGATGGATGTCGGCCATTGTCCGGCGCTGATCAACCGCGTCACCTATACGGGCGATCTCGGCTATGAAATCTGGG
>CAYOZR010000229.1:0-3367 GCA_964408555.1 uncultured Aestuariivirga sp. | reverse complement strand
TTCTTTTGGTGGTCCGTCCGGGCCCGGACTTCGGGGGCGCCGGGGAAGATATAGGGAAAGCAGGGGAGGTTATTGATCGGGTTGGGATATTCGGAGCGGCCCGTCGCCATGATCGCATCGGAGCGGACTTTCGCCACCTCCTCGGGCAGGATTTCCGGATCGGGATTGGCCATGGCGAAGATGATCGGGTTCTTGGCCATGCTCTTCACCATTGCGGGCGTCAGCGCGCCCGCCACTGAAAGCCCGAGGAACACATCCGCCCCTTCCATGGCGTCGGCGAGCGAGCGGGCCTTGGTCTCGACCGCATGCGCCGATTTCCACTGGTTCATGCCCTCGCTGCGGCCCTTGTGGACCACGCCTTTAGAGTCGCAGAGAATGACGTTGTCGCCCGGAACCCCCAGCGACTTGATGAGCTCCACGCAGGCAATCGCCGCCGCACCGGCGCCGTTGCAGACGAGTTTGAAATTCTTGATGTCGCGCTTGGTGATTTCCAGCGCGTTGATCAGCCCCGCCGTGGCGATGATGGCAGTGCCGTGTTGGTCGTCATGGAACACCGGAATGTCCATGAGCTCGCGTAGCCGCTGCTCGATGATGAAGCAGTCGGGCGCCTTGATATCCTCGAGATTGATGCCGCCGAAGGAAGGCCCGAGATAGCGCACCGCGCCGATGAATTCGTTGACGTCCTTGGTGTCGACTTCGAGATCGATCGAATCGACGTCGGCGAAGCGCTTGAACAGCACCGCCTTGCCTTCCATCACCGGCTTCGCGGCGAGCGCCCCGAGATCGCCGAGCCCCAGGATCGCCGTGCCGTTGGTGATGACCGCGACGAAATTGCCCTTCGCGGTATAATCGTAGACGCTGTCGGGGTTTTCCGCGATCTTGCGCACCGGAACCGCCACGCCGGGGCTATAGGCGAGCGACAGATCGCGTTGCGTCGCCATCGGTTTGGTTGGATTGATTTCCAGCTTTCCCGGCTTGCCGCGCTGATGGAATTGCAGGGCCTCCTCGTCGGTGAAGGTTGGCCTTTTGCCTGGCTTTCTGTCAGCGCTCATGAAAAATCCTTGAAAATGCGGATGAATGGACCCCGGGAGGGCCCAAGTTAGAGAGTGGACCGCCAATCCTCAAGCCCGATCCGCGCCATGCCATATTGTGAGATTTTCCGGGATTCCTGCTAAGGAAAGCCATGAACGAGACGATGGCCATGGACAACGAGGCGGCGGGCGTTCGCGCCACGCCGATGATGGCGCAATATCTCGAGATCAAGGCGGCCCATCGCGATTGCCTGCTGTTTTACCGTATGGGCGATTTCTACGAGCTTTTCTTCGCTGACGCCGAGAAAGCCTCCCGGGCGCTTGGCATCGCCCTCACCAAGCGCGGCAAGCATCTGGGCGAGGACATTCCCATGTGCGGCGTCCCCGTCCATGCCGCCGATGGCTATCTGCAGCGGTTGATCCGCCAGGGCCACCGGGTCGCCGTCTGCGAGCAGTCGGAGGATCCGGCCGAAGCGAAGAAGCGCGGCTTCAAATCGGTGGTGAAGCGCGATGTGGTGCGGCTGGTGACACCGGGTACGCTCACCGAGGATTCGCTGCTTGAGTCCCGTGCCCACAATTATCTCGCGGCACTGGCGCGGGTGAAAAGTGCCGGAGAACTGGCGCTCGCCTTCGCCGATATCTCATCGGGTGATCTTGTAGTTCTGCCGACCGCGCCCGACCGCCTGGCGGCCGATCTCGCCCGTCTCGAGCCGCGCGAGATCGTGGTCGCCGATTCGCTGCTGGCTGAGCCGGAATTGGCGCAAATTCTCGGCAATTCCGGTATTGCGTTGACACCGCTTCCCGCCAGCCGCTTCGACAGCGCCTCCGGCGAGCGCCGCCTGAAGGAGCATTTCTCGGTTGCGGCACTCGATGCCTTCGGCACTTTCTCGCGCGCCGAAATCGCCAGTCTTGGTGGTCTCCTCGACTATATCCTTTTGACCCAAGTGGGCCGCGTTCCGCATTTGCGCAATCCCCGCCGCGAGGCGCCGGGGGCGTCTTTGGCCATCGATGCGGCAACCCGCGCCAATCTCGAGCTCACCCGCACGCTGCAAGGTGAGCGCCGCGGCAGCTTCCAGTCGGTGATCGACATGACGGTGACGGCGGGCGGCGCGCGGCTTTTGTCCGACCGCCTCGCCAATCCGCTGGCCGATGCCGCGGCGATCGAGGCGCGCCTCGATGAGGTGAGTTTCTTCGGAGGTGCCCGCGATCTGCGCGGCGAAACGCGCCAGTCGCTCGCCGCCATGCCGGATCTCGAACGCGCGCTGAGCCGCCTCGGTGTCGGCCGCGGCGGTCCCCGCGATCTCGCCGCCATCCGCGATGGCCTTGCCTGTGCCGAAGCTCTCGGTTCGCGCCTTTCAACCGGCAACGCATTGGACGTGCACCCCGCCAATATCGCCGCCGCGCGCACCATCCTGACCGATGTTCCCCGCGCGCTCATGGCCGATCTCGCCAATGCACTGGCCGGCGAATTGCCCTTGCTGGCGCGGGACGGCGGCTTTGTGCGCGAAGGCCATATCGCCGAATTGGACGAGAACCGCAAACTCCGCGACGACACCCGCCAGGTGATAGCCGGGCTCCAGGGCAAATATGCCGAGGCCACCGGCATTCGTACCCTCAAGATCAGGCACAACAACATTCTCGGCTATTTCATCGAGGTCACCGCCCAGAACGCCGCCATTCTGCAGAGTGCAGAGCTGACGGGAACCTTCATCCACCGCCAAACCGTCGCCAATGCCATGCGCTTCGTCACCACGGAGCTGGCCGGTCTCGAACACCGCATCGCCGCCGCCGCCGACCGCGCCTTGGCGATCGAGCTGGAGGTCTTCGACCGCCTGGTCGGGTCGGTGATCGGCGAGAGTCATGCGATCTCGCGCATTGCGCAGGCTGCGGCGGCACTCGATGTCGCATCCTCGCTCGCCGAGCTTGCCGAGCGGCGGCGCTTTGTGCGTCCCCGCGTCGACGGTTCAACCGCTTTCGAAATCCGCGCCGGCCGCCATCCGGTGGTCGAGGCCATGCTGCAGGAACGCGCCGAAGCCTCCTTCGTCGCCAATGATTGCGATCTCTCGACCGGCGGCAAGCGGCTCTGGCTCCTCACCGGCCCCAACATGGCGGGCAAGTCCACCTTCCTGCGCCAGAACGCCCTGATCGTCATTCTCGCCCAGATGGGCTCCTTCGTACCGGCGGATGCGGCCCATATCGGCATCGTCGACCGGCTGTTCAGCCGGGTGGGCGCGGCCGACCATCTCGCCCGCGGCCGCTCCCACCTCATGGTGGGAATGGTCGAGACGGCCGCCATCCCCAATCAGGCGACCGAGCCCCCCTTCGTCATCCCCGAC
>CAYOZR010000228.1:2271-3370 GCA_964408555.1 uncultured Aestuariivirga sp. | reverse complement strand
TTCGGCGTCAGCCACTCGAACATCTTGTCGAAGCCGCCGAAGGGATAGAGGTGCGGGGCGGCGATGCCCAGCTCGGGGCGGTCGAGGTGCAGCACGGCCAACTGCTCGATGAATTCGTCGGGGGTGTTGACGGTGAGCAGCTTGGTGATGTTCAGCGCCTGCTTGCGGATGAAGCGGGCGGAATTACCCACCCCGCACATGGCGGCGTATTTCACCAGGGTCTTGATGGTGGCGGGGCCGGGAATGCCCACATGGATGGGGAGGTCGATGCCGTTGTCGCGCAGCAGGCTGGCCCAATAGGCCACGGGCGGCGCTTCAAAGAGGAACTGCGTGGCGATGAAGCCCGCGATATTGTTGGCTTTCAGCCAGGCCTGCTTTTCGCCAAGGGCTTTCAGCAGCACGGCCTCGCCGTGGACCTTGGTGATGTCGGGATTGCCTTCCGGATGGCCGGCGATGCCGAGGCGCTTGACGCCATTGTTCTGGAACACGTCGGTGCGCATCAGCTGGATGGCCGCGTCGAATTTGCCGATGGGGGTTGGCGCGCCGCCGCCGAGCACCAGCATCTGGGTCACTCCCGCCTCGCCGGCGAGTGCGGCAATGCGGCTGCTTAAATCCGTTTCATCGCGGATGAAGCGGGCCGGCACATGGGGAATGGGTTCAAGCCCCGCCTTGCGCAGAGCCGTTGCGGCAGTCAGCTGGCCCGCCACATCGGCGGGATCGATCAGGGCGATGAAGATCGGCGTGCCCTGCGGCAGGCGCTCCTGCAGCAGGGGCAGTTTCTCGATCTGCCTGGGGGTGATTTCAACCGAGAGATTCTTCAGGAACTCACGCGACGGATTGGCCACCAGCTGGGATTTGGCGGGGCTGAGATTTTGGGGAGCATTCACGGCAAGGGTCTCCAAGGGGAGCCCTCAAAATGGCGGGAGAGCCGTTCCTGCGCCCAAATATTTGCGACAGCAAGCGTACGAAACCGACTATTTACCTTTGCGGCAAGTCGGTTTCAGCCTGCGACATGGCGCTGGTGGACAAAGTTCCGGAACTGTCGCAAAGATGCGCTTCTGGAGAAGATCATGTTCGGCGACAAACCCAAGGACGTGCC
>CAYOZR010000228.1:0-2171 GCA_964408555.1 uncultured Aestuariivirga sp. | reverse complement strand
GCCGGCGGCACCACGGCGCTCGACATGATGCTCACCATGATCGCCAGCCAGCATGGGCCCGATCTCGCATCGGCGGTTGCCGAAGCGGTCTTGCATTCGCCCATCCGCCACCACAGCGAGCACCAGCGCATGTCGCTCCCCGCCCGCATCGGCGCGCGGCATCCCAAGCTCGTCGGCATCATCGAAAAGATGGAAGACAATCTCGAAGAGCCCCTGTCGCCCAGCCTGCTGGCGAAACAGGCGGGGCTTTCGACGCGCCAGCTCGAGCGCCTGTTCCGCCGCTATGTGGACCGCTCGCCCAAGCGTTATTATCTCGAGCTGCGCCTGAAGAAGGCCCGCTCGCTGCTGCTGCAGACCGACATGTCGGTGATCAACGTGGCGCTCGCCTCGGGCTTCTCGAGTCCGTCGCATTTCTCCAAATGCTACCGCGCCTTCTACGGCCGCACGCCTTACCGTGAGCGCGGGATACCGGTGATTCAGGCGGTGGCGTAAACACCCACTTTTTTGGATACCTAATGACGTACACGTATGGAATTTTTCCGATTGTGGTTATACTTGGATGCGGAATCGCTTACTTGTTCGCACTTGCTTCGAAGCAACCGTTCAACGATCTAAAATTGCTTTCGGTGTTTGGTGTTTCACCTGCGATAGCAGTTCCCCTTACTAAGTTACTTTTTGATCCGACCAGTGCGAATCTCACTTTGCGAGGATTATTGGTATTGATGGTCTGTTGCTTCTTCTTGACCACAGCATTGATCGCAATAATTCGAATTTTCAAACCAGATTATGTTTTACCGCTAACTGAAAAACGTCTTGCTGATATAGATTCTAAAGGTGCCACAAAAGCTTGCATCTTCTTCTCATTAGCATCTGTAATATTGCTTTTTCTCGCCATCAACATAACTCTTTTTGAGCCTTGCAAAGACGTGCGATGTAAAAGCGCAGAAATTTTGTTTGGGTCGAAGGAGCGAATAACTTCTATTGTTCTTATGTTTGCTTTTCTGCAAAATGCATTTTTCTCTTTTGCAGTGTTTTCAGCGATGAGCATTGTTTCTAGATCCGCAAAGAAGACCTGACTAGCTGCTCCGACGAAGCTTTGCGCTTTCTATCATGATTGTGGCCCTAGCCTCCCAGGCCCATCGCATTTTTCCAAATGTTACTACGCCTTCTACGGCCGCACGCCCTACCGCGAACGCGCGATACCGGTGATACAGGCGGTTGCGTGATTTGAAATTGTCGCCTTCTCCCGTGCCCTTGCATGGGAGAAGGTCCCGAAGGGGGATGAGGGCCCCTTGACCACAAGCGATTATCTGGCCTTGATTGCATATGGCCTATCAAAATTTGCGGTCGCTGGAACGCGCGCGGACGCTGCGGAAAGATGACACCAAGGCGGAACGCCGGCTCTGGGAGGCGATCCGCAATCGCAGGCTCGGGAATTTCAAGTTCGTCCGGCAAGTCTCAATCGGCCCCTACATCGCCGACTTCGCCTGCCGACACTGCAAGCTGATCGTCGAAGTGGACGGCGCGACACACGGCACCGACGCGGAAGTGAACTATGACGAGCGTCGAAGTGCCTACCTGCGCGAGCAAGGCTATCGCATCCTGCGCTTCTGGAACGACGATGTCTTCAACGGGCTGCCTGATGTGTGCGATGCTATCCTGCTGGCGCTCACGGAGCGAAAGTAAGAGCCCTCATCCGGCCTTCGGCCACCTTCTCCCATGCAAGAGCACGGGAGAAGGCGATAATCATTGAGGGCCTTCTCCCGTTCGAAGAATGGGAGAAGGTGGCCGAAGGCCGGATGAGGGCTTACCATTCACGCCACCGCCGGCAATCTGAGTTGAACCCTCAATCCTCCCAGCTCCGCATCACCCAGCACCACGTTGCCGCCGTACATGGCGGCGGTTTCGCTGACGATGTTGAGGCCAAGGCCCGAGCCGGGTTTGGATTCGTCGAGGCGCTTGCCGCGCTTCACCGCTTCGACGCGTTTTTCGGCCGGCAGGCCCGGGCCGTCGTCATCGACCGTGAGCATCAGCCAGTTCCGCGTTCCGTCGATGGGATCGACGAGTGCGGCGGCGGTGATCTTCACCGCGCGGGCTGACCATTTGGCGGCGTTGTCGATGAGGTTGCCGGCCATTTCCTCGAGGTCCTGGGCCTCGCCGCGGAACTTGAG
>CAYOZR010000227.1:0-3516 GCA_964408555.1 uncultured Aestuariivirga sp. | reverse complement strand
CGAGCAGATTAAACATGAGTTATTCAGCGCTTACCTTTATCTTTCGCTGGCAGCGTATGCCGAATCTACAAACATGGCAGGGGTGGCCAACTGGTTCAGGATTCAGGCTGAAGAAGAAGTGGAACATGGGATGAAATTCTTCAATCACATCATTGACCGCGGCGGAAAAGTCGAGCTGTTGGCCATCGACAAACCGGAAACAAAATTTGCTTCCGTCAAAGACACGTTCGATAAATCTTATGCGCACGAGAAGAAAGTCACCGCCCGCATTAATTTGATCTACGATTTGGCCGTTCAGGAGAAGGATTACGCCAGCCAGACCTTCCTCCACAGCCGTCACGCGCACCTTAATATCCCGGAGATCGACTTTGATCTGAGAAACATCGCCCTGAATCTGTTTCAGAACTTCGTAAATCAGCTCATTGGTGACTTCCGCCATCGGAACCTCTAGGCGAGCTCTATATCGTAATTCTCGATCACGGTGTTGGCAATGAGCTTCTCGCACATGGATTTGGCGGCGGCCAGGGCGCGGGCGCGGTCGGTCTCGGCGAGATCGATTTCGAAATATTTACCCTGGCGGACGTGCTCGATGCCGGCGAAGCCGAGCGATCCCAATGCCCCCTCGATGGCCTTGCCCTGCGGGTCGAGGACGCCCTTCTTGAGGGTGACTTTGATTAGGGCCTTGATCACGGGTCGCTCTTCACCAGCTTGGGGCGGGTGCGCTCGGGCTGCTCGCCGGGGCCGATGATGCCGAGGCGGCGGGCGACTTCCTGATAGGCCTCGACCAGACCGCCCATGTCGCGGCGGAAGCGGTCCTTGTCGAGCTTGTCGTTGGTCTTGATGTCCCACAGGCGGCATGAGTCGGGGCTGATCTCGTCGGCCAGCACGATGCGCATCATGTCGTTCTCGTAAAGCCGGCCGAACTCGATCTTGAAATCGACCAGCTTGATGCCGATGCCGAGGAACAGGCCGGTGAGAAAATCGTTGATGCGGATCGACATATGCATGATGTCGTCGATTTCCTGGGGGCTGGCCCAGTTGAAGGCGGTGATGTGCTCTTCCGACACCATGGGATCGCCGAGCTGGTCGTTCTTGTAGCAGAACTCGATGATCGAGCGCGGCAGCGCCTGGCCTTCCTCCAGCCCGAGGCGGCGCGACAGCGATCCGGCCGCGACATTGCGCACCACGACCTCGAGCGGAATGATCTCGACCTCGCGAACCAGTTGCTCGCGCATGTTGAGGGAGCGGATGAAATGGGTGGGCAGGCCCACCTCGTTGAGCCTGGTGAAGATGAATTCCGAGATGCGCTGGTTGAGCACGCCCTTGCCCTCGATCACCGCCTTTTTCTGGGCGTTGAAGGCGGTGGCGTCGTCCTTGTAGTGGACGATGAGGGTGCCGGGCTCGGGGCCCTCATAAAGAATCTTGGCCTTGCCTTCGTAGATACGGGTGCGCCGGCTGTTCATCTGTATTATCCTCATCGATACCCTTACCTACCTTCGCCCAGCATAGACCGCGAAGGGCAGTCACACCACCAATGTAGCGAAAACGCGGCGAGTCGTATGGCCCGCGCCCCGGAACCGGCGCCTATTACAGGACTCTGTTGCGGCGCACAATGGGCGATGAGACGTTGATTTGGCGCGTTGCACTGGCTATTTCAAGCACTCGGGAGCCAACAGGAGATATGCATGACCACGTTCGACAAGCGCGAGGAAGGCTTTGAGAAAAAATTTGCCCTCGACGAGGAGCAGAAGTTCAGGGCCATGGCGCGGCGCAACAAGCTTCTGGGACTGTGGGCGGCGGAAAAAATGGGGTTAACGGGCGCCGCCGCCGAGGCCTATGCCAAGGAGGTGGTGAGGGCCGATGTGGAAGAGGCGGGCGACCAGGACGTGTTCCGCAAGGTGCGAGCCGATTTCGACGCCAAGAAGGTGGCCCAGTCGGACCACCAGATCCGCCGCACCATGGACGAGTTGATGCAGACGGCGGTGGACCAGATCAAGGCCGGCAGCTAGATGGCGGCCGCCCATTTCGACCTGCGCGCGTGGCTCGCCACGGGCGAACCCTTGCTGTTTTCGTGGATGTCGATGCCGGGCGGCAATCTGGCGGGGCAGATGGCCAGGCTGCCGATCGAGGGCGTGTGCCTCGACATGCAGCACGGCATGATCGGCTTTTCCGACGCGGTGCCGATGATCGCGGCGATCAACGGGGCGGGAAGGCCGGCCATCGTGCGCATCCTGTGGAACGAGCCGGGCCTGGTCGGCCAGGCGCTCGATGCCGGGGCGGCGGCGGTGATTGCCCCCATGATCAACAGCAGGCCTGAGGCGGAGGCGCTGGTCAGGGCGGCGAAATATCCGCCGATGGGGGCCAGGAGCTGGGGCGGCTACACGGCATTGCAGGCCTCGGGGCTCACCGCCGGCGAATATCTCGCCCAGGCCAACCGGCTGACCCAGGTCTTCGCCATGATCGAGACGCAGGAAGCGCTCGACCGGGTGGACGAGATCGCCGCCACGCCGGGGCTCGACGGCTTGTTCGTGGGACCGAGCGATCTGTCGATCACGCTCTCCAAGGGGGCGGGCATCGACAAGACGGGACCGGCGACGCTCGCCGCCATGAAGAAGATCGCCGAGGCGGCAGGCCGCAACTCTCTGGTGGCGGGCGCCTTCGGCGGCAGCGCCGACGTGGTCCAAGCCTATCTCGGGCTCGGCTACCGCTTCATCGCGGCGGGTGTGGATGCCGACATCTTGCAGGCCGGGGCGGCGGCACTGGTCAAGGCCATCAAGGGCGTTTGACCCGGCCAGGCTTTCGGGCGAAACTCAAAACATCATGGATCAGCGCGCCCCCCTCATCACCGGCCACGAGGACATTCTCGACAAGCTGGCCGACATCGCGCTCAGCGCCGGCGGCATCGCGGCGCAGACCGACAAGTATTTCACCCACACCAGCCGCATCGTGGCGGCGAACGGCGACGCGCAAGTCACCTTCGCGGTGTTCATGCGGCGGCGCGTGGTGGCGGCACTCGAGCCCACCATAAGGCTGGTCAAGCGTTTCGTGGCCGAGGCGCGCATCAGGCGGTTCTACGAGGAGGGCGACATCGTGCCGTCCGAAAGCAAGATGCTGGAAATTTCCGGCTCGATGGCGAAGCTTTCGGAGATCGAGACGCTGCTCCTTCAGAAAACCGGCTTTCCCTGCGTCTGCGCCAACAATGCCTATGAGATGTGCCGCGCCATTCCGGGGGCGGCGTTTCTCGACATGCATGCGCGCCATGCCAGCGGGGCGGAGATGAACATTCTCGCCGCCTATGGCGCGGCGGTGGGCAGTGCGGCGGCGAGGCGGGCCGATCCCCAGGTCAAGGGGTTCATCGGCTCGTCGCAGGACCTGACGGCGCCGTTCTTCGGGTCGGACGGCGGCATGGGCACCATGCCGCATGCGCTGGTGGGCTATACCGGCGGCGACGTGCTCGAATCGATGAAGCTCTTCGCCCGCACCATTCCGGAAGCCGAGACGCTGGTGGCGCTGGAG
>CAYOZR010000226.1:0-3546 GCA_964408555.1 uncultured Aestuariivirga sp. | reverse complement strand
GCCGCGCGAGCGACTCCGCGGCATTCCGCCGCACCAGCCAGTCTTCATCCTTGAGCGATTCGATCAACGGGCCGACCCCGCGGGCATCGCCGATCTTGCCCAGGGCTTCGGCCGCATGGCGCCGCACCATCCAATTATTGCCCAGCAGTCCGTCGATCAAGGCGTCCACGGCCCGCGCATCGCCGATCTTTTTCAGCACACGCGCCACGTCCTCGCGCACCGTATTATCGGTCAGCGCCTCGATTAACCCAGGCACCGCGCGCGCATCGCCGATACGCTCAAGCGCCCACACGGCGGCGGTCCGCACCGCACCATCTTTGTCCTTGAGCGCCTTCACGAGGGGATCGACGCCCCGTGGGTCCTTCAGCTTCCCCAATCCCGACGCAGCCTGCTCGCGAATCGCCCATTCATCGTCCTCCAACGCCTCGATCAAGGGATCGACGACAGACGGACCGATCCGCACGATGGCGCTGGTCGCCGCTTCCCGAATCAGCACATCTTCGTCCGCCATGAGCCCGATCAGCGGTCCCACCGCGCCCTCACCCACTTGACTCAAACTGGCGATCGCATGATTGCGGAGTGCTTCATTGTCGTCCCGCAAGGCTCCGATCAGTTGTTCGATCCGTTCAGCCTGCACATCGTCACTCATCGTCGTCCTGCCCTCCCTGACTCCCGACAGGCGACCCGTCGAGCGCCTCCAGTTTATCGGCGATCAACCCGGAATTGTAGGCGACCAAGCCGTCTCGGTCCGTCCTCAACCGATCGAACAGCTCCTTGTACGGCCGCAACACATCCACATCTTTCACTTTGGCCAAGGCTTCCATGGCATAGACCCGCAGGGGTCGAATGGGAATGGCCTCGATATAGAGTTGGGCAGGCCTGGCATCGCCGATCAAGCCCAATGATTTCACGGCCAGTTCCTTCACGCCCGTATCCTTATCGACCCGCAACCGCTGCATCAAGGGCTCGACTGCGCGAACATCGCCGATCTTCCCCAGCAAATCGGCGGCGGCTTCACGCACCAGCCAATCATCATCTTCCAGATACTCGATCAAAATCTCCACGCTCGGACGCCCGATGGCCAGAAGATTGATCACGGTGCTCATGCGAGTCTCTTCCCGTTCGCTCAACTCCTCAATCGCGCGAAGCGCGTCAAACACCTCGTCGATGCGCTCACGAATGGCGCTCAACTTCTTGAGCGTCCGCACGGCAATATCGCGAACGGCCGGCTGCCCCATCGCATTGATGAACGCATCCGCCGAACGGGGATCGAGCAGATGCTCCAGCATGGTCGCAGCCATCACCTGCGCCTCCGGGTCCTGATGGGTCAACATCTCGCTCAGTGGTGCAATCGCATTCGGAATGACCCCCAACAACTGCGAAGCCACCGCGCGAATCCCCTCGTCCTTCGATGTATAGAGCAGGGAGGCCAGCGCCGCTGCCGTCGTCTCGTCAAGCACCCCCGCCATGTGTTCCAACGCTGACGCGCCGGCCTTGCGGACAGCCTCATCCTCCTCGAGAAGTAATCCGACCAAGGGCACGCCGGCCTGAGGATCGTTCACACGCGCCAGCATGGCCGCCGCCTCGGCTTTCAACGCCGGCAAGCCGGTCTGCAGCGCGTGAATGAGCGCCTGGACTGCGCGGGGCCCGCCTGACAGGCAGGCCACCGTCGCCCGCATCCTTCGCCAGTCCTCTTCGTGGACGAGCTCAGAGACAAGCGTTTCAATCGTTTCTTTAGGCATGGCACGATGACCCGGCACGTGATGAGTACTGAGTCCTGCGTTCTGTGTCCTGAGTTATAAATTCAAAATTTAACATTCAACATTGAGCATTGGCCTGCTAGATACGACCCGCCCGCCAGCCCACCTTGGCCAACGTGTCTTTAACATGGTAACGGATGTTGTCATCCGACTCGCGTGCCAGTACGGCCAGCAATGGTGCAATCACGGCGGAACCGAATCGAGTCAGCGCGTCGGCGGCTTCCGCTCGCGTCACCGTATGGCGGAGCGCCTTCAAGAGCGACGGCATGGCCGCCTCGTCTCGAATCGTGCCCAACGCTCTGACGGCAGCGCCCAACGTCAGTATTTCTTCATCCCACTGATCGCCGCAGCCATCGATCTGCCGCGAGATCTCCGGTCGGTCCACTCCCTCAAGCACGTTGATCAGCACCGGCACCGCACGACGATCGCCGATCCGGCCCAGTGCCTCTACCGCCAGCGGCCGCAGCCCAGGCTCTTTCATCGCCGTCACGAGGAACTCTACCGCGCGCGCATCTCCGATCTGACCAAGCGCGCGGGCTGCATCCTCGCGAACCGCCCTGTCCCGATCGTTGAAGAGTACCGATAACAGAGGGGCCACAGCCTCCGGCGACCGCGTTTTCCCCAAAGCCTCAACCGCATGCAACCGCACCAGCCATTCAGCATGGGTCAACGCGACGAGCAGCGATGACAACGCCGCCGCCCCCATGGCAGCGAGGGCTGTGGACGTCTCCTCGCGCACGGCCTTCACCGAATCTTGTAGCAGCGGCACCAGCGGCGCCACCGCTCCAGAGTCTTTAATCCGACCCAGCGCCTTGGCAGCGTGCATCCGCACAATCCAATCAGGACTCCCGAGCGCCTTGACGAGCGGCGCGAGCACCCGCGCATCGGCAATGGTAGCCAATACCGACGAGGCCAACTCCTGAACCGTGAGCACCGGATCGGAGAGGCAGGCACCGAGCGTCGTCACGGCTGGCTCTCCGATGGCCAAGAGGGCGCCGATCGCAGCATCGCGGACCGCGCGATCGCCGTCACGAAGTACGGAGACCAACGGCACCACCGCCCTCGGATCCCGAAGTGTGCCTAGCATCGTGGCGGCCTCTTCGCGAATCGCCCAATCCCCGTCTTTGAGCGCAGCGATCTGTTCGGCTACCGCGTCTGCCATGCCCGACCTCGCTCTCAAGAGCCGTGAAAGGTAAGACGTGAAAGGTGAAACGTGGGGCTGCCGTAAGCAGGATGCTCAAAAAGGCCGTCCAGCAAGGCCGCAGCGAGCGAAGAGGCAAGGCGTACGCTTCGGTACGTTGAGCCTCTGAGCGATGCGAGAACGCCGCTGGCGGACTTTTTCAGCATCCTGCTAGCCTCTTTGGGCAAAATCTCCCGAAGGGCCGAACCGGCCTGTGTCGCCAAGAGGCATGTCCACCCGGGCATTGTCGACCACACTCGAATTGACGGTGACGTCTTCCGGTGACGGCATCCACCCCAATTTTTCGAGTGTTTCAAGCGCCAATTGCCGCAAGGCATCTTTCGCCGTGAGTCGAACCGACGCATAGGAGAGCACCCGCTCCCCTTCCGCGATGACTTCGGACGCTTTCGGGTCATACAAAAAGGCAATCAACGGCTCGATCGCCGTGTCACCGATGGTGGCCAGGGCGGCGCTGGCCTTCTCGCGCAACACGCCGTCCTTCAAAAGCATGATCAAGTCGGGAATGACGCGCGGATCACGGAACTGGCCGAGCGCCGTCGCCGCCGCTTCCTTGATAAAGGCGTCTTCGCTGACGATACAGCCTGG
>CAYOZR010000225.1:0-3567 GCA_964408555.1 uncultured Aestuariivirga sp. | reverse complement strand
CATTATATTCGATGGGCTTCGGCCCCTCGCCGGTGAGGATCAGCCCGGCATAGAGCACGCCGACATAGGGGTGCCCCATGTCCCGGAGCGCCCGGATCGTCGGCTTGACGATCCGCTCCAGCGCCTCGGCGCAGAGCGCTTCGGTCATGCAGGGGGCTGGGGAATAAGCCCCCATGCCGCCGGTGTTCGGCCCGGTATCGGCCTCGCCCACCCGCTTATGATCCTGGGCGGTGGCGAGCGGCAGGGCGTGGCTGCCGTCGGAGAGCACGAAGAAGCTCGCCTCCTCGCCTTCGAGAAATTCCTCGATCACGCATTCGGCGCCGCCGAACTTGCCCGAGAAAATCTCCTCGATCGCCGCGCGCGCCTCGCCCACAGTCATGGCGACGGTCACCCCCTTGCCCGCCGCCAGCCCGTCCGCCTTGACCACGATCGGCGCGCCATGGGCGTCGAGATAGGCCAGTGCCGCGGACTTCTCCTTGAACCGGCCATAGACGGCGGTGGGAATGCCGTATGTGGCGCAGATGTCCTTGGTGAAGCCCTTGGAACCTTCGAGCTGGGCGGCAAATTTCGACGGCCCGAACACCTTGATGCCGGCCGCGCCGAGATCGTCGGCCAGGCCCGCCACCAGCGGCGCCTCCGGCCCCACCACCACGAGTCCGATCGCATTGTCCTTGCAGAAGCGGGCGATGCTCGCGTGGTCCGTCACCTTGAGATCGACGACCCGCGCCACCTGATCGATCCCCGGATTGCCCGGCGCGCAATAGAGCTTGTCGACCATCGGGCTCGCCGACATGGCCCAGGCCAGCGCATGTTCGCGGCCTCCCGATCCGATCAGCAGAATGTTCATCGCCTCAAACCTTGCCTTTCGCCGCCTTCTCGCATTTGATGCACGGGAATCAAAGAGAAACCACCAGATGTCCGACGTCCCCGACCACGACCCCGAAACCGGCGAACTCGCCGCGACGATAAAGCCCAATATCGGCGAATATTCGGTCTCGGAAATCTCCCATGCGCTGAAGCGCACGCTGGAAGATCGCTTCGGCCATGTGCGGGTGCGCGGCGAGATTTCCGGCTATCGCGGGCCCCACTCCTCGGGCCATTGCTATTTCTCCCTGAAGGACGAGGGCGCCAAACTGGATGCCGTCATTTGGCGAGGCAATTTCAATAGGTTACGCTCGACACTTCAGGAAGGCCTTGAAGTTATAGCCACTGGCAAGATCACCTCCTATCCGGGCAAGTCCGCCTATCAGATCGTGATCGAGAATGTCGAGCCCGCCGGCGTCGGCGCGCTGATGGCGCTGCTCGAGGAACGCAGGAAGAAGCTCGCCGCCGAGGGCCTCTTCGATGCCGCGCGCAAGCAACCCATTCCCTTCCTGCCGAAGCTGATCGGCGTCGTCCCCTCGCCCACCGGAGCGGTGATCCGCGACATTCGGCATCGGCTCAACGACCGCTTCCCCCGCCATGTCATCGTCTGGCCGGTCCGGGTCCAGGGCGAAACCTCCGCCGCCGAAGTGGCTGCCGCCATCGATGGCTTCAATCGGATGAGTCCGCGCCCCGATCTCATCATCGTGGCGAGGGGCGGCGGCTCGCTCGAAGATCTGTGGAGCTTCAACGAGGAAATCGTCGTCCGCGCCGCCGCGGCGAGTGAAATTCCGCTGATTTCCGCCGTCGGCCATGAGACCGATACCACGCTCATCGATTTCGCCGCCGATCTGCGGGCCCCCACGCCCACCGCCGCCGCCGAACGCGCCGTGCCGGTGAGGAGCGAGCTTCTGGCGCAACTGGCTTCGCTGGCGGCCCGCCATCACCGGGGCGTGCGCCGTCTGATGCAGGAGCGCCGCACCCGTGTCCAGTCCGCCGCCCGCGCCCTGCCGAAGCCCGATGAAATCCTGCAATTGGCCCGCCAGCGTCATGATACGGCCGCCACCCGGCTGCCGCGCGCCCTCCTGGCCAATCTACGCCAGCACCGCGCCCGGTTGGCCGAAATATCCGCCGGACTGTCGCTGAAACCGCTGCGCCTGGCGATCGGCAACGACCGCAAGACCCTGGCCGCTTTCGAGCAGCGGGCCGGCCGGGCCCTGCGCCGCGTCCTCGATTTCAAGCGCCAGAGATTTGCCGGCAGCGCCAAGCTTCTCGCCTCGCTCTCCTACAAATCCGTGCTGCAGCGCGGCTTTGCCCTGGTCCGCGATGCGGCCGATCGTCCGGTCCGCGCCGCGGCGGGCGTCAAGCCCGGCGCCCAGCTGTCGATCGAATTCGCCGACGGCCGCCTCAAGGTCCGCGAAGGCGGCGGCCCAGCGCAGGGTTCGCTCTTCTAAATTCCGCCTGCCCGCGCTATCTAAAGCCCATGAACTTCCTCGACCCCGTCCTGCCGCAGAGCCGCGAGGCGAAGCTGCGTTATCTCGACGCCGACTATCAGGTGCTGCGCGAGGGCGAATTCGTGCGCTGCGCGGTGACCGGGGAGCCCATTCCGCTCGACGAATTGCGCTACTGGAATGTGGCGCGCCAGGAGCCCTATCGCTCGGCGGCGGTGGCCTTCGCGGAATTTCTCAGGCGCGGCTAGAAAGTTGGGATCGCGGCGATCAGCCGGTCCTTGTACTGCCAGACATAGTCCTGGAACAGGACGACGGCGTTGGCGAAAATCAGGAAGCCTTGCACCGTTGTGGCCGTCTGGGCCCGCATGCTGCGCACGCCCCGCGCGCGCCGCAGGATGAAGACCACGAAGAATATCGTGTTGACCACCAGCAATTGCACGGCAAGCGGCGGATGGCCCTCGGCGAAGAAGGCATAGAGCTCGTGCCACCGGGCTTGGTAAAACAGATCCAGCATGCCTCTAGCCGCGCCCACCGCGCGGCCCCCTTTGCCTGCCCGCGCCAAATCTATGGGCGGAATGGTTAACTTTCGATTGCGTTCGGGACAAAGACTGGAATCGCTTTGCCGGTGCGTGTATAAGCCCCGTCCCTTATGGTAAGTTGCGGGATTTGCGGGACCCGCCGGTGGCGTTTGGAGTAGCGAAGATGTTGACGAACTGGACACCTGACAGCTGGCGCCAATTCCCGGTGGTGCAGGTGCCGGATTATGACGACAAGGCGAAGCTGGCCATTGTCGAAAAGCGGCTCGCCGGCTTTCCGCCGCTGGTCTTTGCCGGCGAGGCGCGCAAGCTCAAGCGCAAGCTCGCCCGCGTCGCCGAGGGCAAGGGTTTCCTGCTCCAAGGCGGCGATTGCGCCGAAAGCTTCGCCGAACATTCCGCCGACAATATCCGCGACTTCTTCCGCGTCTTCCTGCAGATGTCGGTGGTCTTGACCTTCGCCGGCGGCCAGCCGGTCGTGAAGGTGGGCCGCATCGCCGGCCAGTTTGCCAAGCCGCGTTCGGCCCCCACCGAGACGATCGGCGGCGTCGAATACCCGATCTACCGCGGCGACATCATCAACGATCCGGAAGCAACCCTTGCGGGCCGCAAGCCCGATCCGGAACGCCAGATCATGGCCTACCGGCAATCGGCGGCGACCCTCAATCTGCTGCGCGCCTTCGCCCAGGGCGGCTATGCCAACCTCGAGCATGTCCACAAAT
>CAYOZR010000224.1:0-3651 GCA_964408555.1 uncultured Aestuariivirga sp. | reverse complement strand
CACCCTTTGAATCACAAGTGACTCATCCGATTCAAGAACTCAGCGGACAGGCTCTGAGGCTCAGGATTCATTGATTGAGACGGAAGATGAATGCGGCTGCGAGGCAAATGGCCGAGAAGAAGGTGTGGGCGCATCGGTCGTGGCGGGTGGCGATGCCGCGCCGGTCCTTGAGTTTGCCGAACATGTTCTCGATCTTGTGGCGCCGTTTGGAGAGCTGCTTGTCGTAGCCGAGCTGGACGGCACGTTTCTGTTTCGGCGGGATGCAGGCCCCGATCTTCTTTGCGGCGAGCGCGTCCCTGAATTCGTCGCTGTCGTAGCCCTTCTCGGCGCTGAGCGTTTTGGCGAACGGCAGGTTTGGATAGAGAATTTTCGCGCCCGTGTGGTCGCTCATCTGGCCCTCGCTGAGCATCGGCATCAGCGGCTTGCCAGCGCCTTCCACGACGGCGTGGAGCTTGGAGTTCAGGCCGCCTTTCGTGCGCCCGATGCGGCGGGGAAGGCCCCCTTTTTGAGCAGGCTCGCCGCGGTCCTGTGGGCTTCGAGGTGGGCCCTGTCGATCATCGGCGTGTCCGGCCCGCGCCTGTCAGCCGCAATGTGGTGCAGCCGGTGCCCACTTTACGCAAACGCTCCCATGCAAGGCGCTGGAGCCGGAAGCGGCGCTTCGCCGTGCGCTTGCCCAAGCATCTCAAACCCGCCGAACCCGGCCATATCGTCCAGCTCGACACCGTCTTCATCACCCTGGAACCGGGCAAGTCGATCAAGCACTTCACCGCCTACGATCCCGCCGCCAAATGGACCGTCGGACAGGCCTTCAACCACGCCACCGCAACCTCCGCCGCCCGCTTCCTCGACAAGCTGGTGCGCGACATGCCCTTCAAGGTCGATGCCATCCAGGTCGATGGCGGATCGGAGTTCATGGCTGTCTTCGAGGCGGCATGCGAAGACAAGGGCATCCGCCTCTTCGTCCTGCCGCCCAAGTCGCCCAAGCTCAACGGCGCCGTCGAACGCTGCAACGGCGCCTGGCGCTACGAGTTCTACGAAACCTACGATCTGCCCAAATCCGTCGAAGCCCTCAATCCCATCCTCGACAGCTTCCAGCACCTCTACAATCACTACCGGCCTCATGGAGCCCTTGCCGGATTGACCCCGGCGCAGTATCTCAAATCCCGCCAAGCAGCGGACCCCAATCCGTCTCATATGTACTGAACCCGGACACCCGCTTGGTTTTTGCTCGAACGCATGATAACCGTTCGCTTCGCGCCGATCTCGATCGGCTTCTCCTTCAGGCTCGTCCGCGACCAGTCCTCGATCGGCTCGGGTGTCGCCAGCGTGCTCAGGAAGTTGCCGAGATTGTAGGCCAGCGCATGAAGCTGAAGCCGTACGGAATTGAAGGCGAAGGAACGGCATGACAGCCGCGTCCACCCGATCGCACCCTTGCCCTCCTTGATCCATGGCTCCGCCGTGCCCCGTTGATTGTGGAAGGCAACAATGTTCTCGCCCGAACGGCGCCAATCGGGCATTCTTGTGAATGTTCATCCGGACCGGATGGACAAGCAATTGAAAGTTCATATCGAGCGACGGTTCACACCATGAGTCCAACCCGCATCAACCTGCTAACTCTCGCCGCGGCGTGGTTTTTGACGATCGCCGGCGCGCCGGCGCCGGCGGCGGCGACGGAAGCCGAATGCCAGGACTTGCAGTACCGGATTATCGAAAAGCGGAGCTCGGCCGAAGGCCGGCAGATCGACTGGTTCCTGTTTGAGGCGGCGGAGAAGGGCTGCCTGGAGATCGCCAAGGAGCTTCTGGCGGCGGGTGCCAAGGCGGAGGCCCGCAGGCGCGGCGGTGAGTCGGTCTTGCATGTGGCCGCCGGGTCCGGCCAGGCGGACATCGCCGCGCTGCTCTTGGATCACGGCGCCGACCTCGATCTTCGCGATCTGAAAGGTGCCACGGCCTTGTTCCTCGCCGCCGAGGCTAAGCGCCGGAACGTGGTGGAGCTTCTGCTCGAGCGCGGTGCCAAGGCCGGCGCGCCGGGCCGCTCCGGAACCACGCCGCTCGCCGCCGCCGCCTTCAACGGCAGCGAAGCCATCGTCAAGATGCTGCTGGCGGCCGGCGCCGATCCCAATGCCGCCGATCTCTCCGGCAAGACACCGATCCTCTATGCGGCGGCGCGGGGATTTCAGTCCATCGTGGAAAAGCTCCTCGCCACCGGGATCGATCCCAATGCGAAATACGAGCATGATCTGACGCTGCTCATGTGGGCGGCGGGCCATGCCAACGATGTGCCGGAAGAGGAGGGCCGTGCCCTCGTTGCCATGTTGATCGATAAGGGCGCGCGGCTCGACGATGCCGACGATCGCGGCAAGACGGCCCTCATGATCGCCGCCGAGCTTGGCCATGCCGCCGTGGTCGGTGAACTCGTGCGGCACGGAGCGGCGCGTGACGCGAAGGACAAGGACGGCAAGACCGCCGCCGATCTGGCGCCGAACGAAGCGGTCAAAGCGGCGCTCGCCGCGCCCTGACCCGCTCTACAGGCCCGCCAGGTAGCGCGACATGGTCTTGAGGTCCTCGTCGGCGAAGGTCTGCATCAGGTTCGACTTGTCGATGTTGTTGTTGCGCGCGCGGGTCTTGAAGGCGAACAGGATGCGTTCGAGATAGACTTGCGTCTGGCCGGCGACGCGCGGGATGACGCTGTCGCCGAAGAACGTTCCAAGATGACAGGCGGGGCACATGCCGGCGGTGGCGATGGTTTCGCCCTTGCTGATATCGGCGGCCCCGGCACTGTAGCCGGTCGCGGGCCAGGGCTTCGCTTCGAAATACTGCGCCAGCGCCAGCATGTCGATCTTTTCAAGTGCCACGGCGATCGGATTCATGATTTCGCTGGCCCGGCGGTTGGATTTGAAATCCTTGAGCTGGATGTAGAGATAGCCGGCGTGCTGGCCCCAGATGATCGGTGCCTCCGGCACTGTCGGCACGCCGTTGTCGCCATGGCAGGTTACGCACACCATCGCTTTGTCTTCGATCGATTCCTGGGCAAGCCCGGGGGATGCAGCCATGACGATCAAGGCGGCTGCGGTGAAGAAATTGCCTTTCATGGAACTCATTTCCGTAATCGAGGGTCAACGAAAGGCGGGGCTGAACAACTCAGCCCCGCCCGTTCCGGATAATCTATCGCGCGGCCGGGATCAATCCGCCAGCGTGAACGCGACGATCGAATTGCCGCGTTTGTAGTTGGTCTGGGCGTTGCCGCCTGCGCCCACCACGATGTATTGCTTGCCGTCCACCGTATAGGAGGAGGGCGGCGCGTTGACGCCGGCACCCGCCTGGAACTTCCACAGAAGCGCGCCGGTGCCCGAGTCATAGGCTTTGAAATAGCCGTTGCCCTCGCCGGTGAAGGTGAGACCGCCGGCCGTGGCCATGATGCCGCCGATCATCGGCTGCGCGGTCTTGACCTGCCACCGGATCTTGCCGGTGTTGTAGTCGACCGCGGTCACGTTGCCCCACTGCTCTTCGGTTGCGATCACCTTGAAGGCGCCGCCGAGCCAGAGCTTGCCGCCCGGATAGGGCGTGCTCTCGACATGGTAGGTCATCGGCTGGTGCAGGTTGATGGCGTAGACGAGGCTCTTGCTCTCGTCCACGGTCATCGGCGACCACTCG
>CAYOZR010000223.1:0-3722 GCA_964408555.1 uncultured Aestuariivirga sp. | reverse complement strand
ACCGAGCCGAAGAACGCGCTGGTCAAGCAGTATCAGCGGCTGTTCGAGATGGAAGGCGTCAAGCTCACCTTCCACGAGGAGGCGATGAAGTCGATCGCCCGGCGTGCGGTGGACCGCAAGACCGGCGCCCGCGGCCTGCGCTCGATCATGGAGTCGATCCTGCTCGAGACCATGTTCGACCTGCCCGCCATGAACGGGGTCGAGGAGGTAGTGATCTCCAGGGATGCGGTCGACGGCGACGCCAAGCCTCTCCTCATCTATGCCGACCGCGACAAGCAGTCCAATATCAAGATGGCGCCTGCCGCCTCGGCCTAGCGCGCTTGTCCCTCGAAGTGGAATCACTTCGCCGAAAGGAAATCGCGCAGATTAATTGCTTGGAGCATGTTCTTGCCGCCAAAGTGCGCGCACTTTGGCGGAACATGCTCTGGCACCGGAAATGATCGTCCGGCACGTCCGGCTATTGAAATCCGTTAGCCGCGCCTCCATTTTCCGGTGACAGGTTCGGGCTGCGTTGCTGTCCGTTTGTGCGTATGATGCGGTGATTCCGGCCCGGCCCGGCGAAAGGAACAAGAATGACGAAACCCGCCAAAACTCCCTTAGCCGAAGGCAGTCTTGAGACGCTTCCCGTCCTGCCTTTGCGCGACATCGTCGTTTTCCCCCACATGATCGTGCCGCTGTTCGTCGGCCGCGAGAAATCGATCCGGGCGCTGGAAGAAGTGATGCGCGAGGACAAGCGGATTCTGCTGGTGGCCCAGAAGAACCCGGCCGACGACGATCCGGTCCTCGATGCGATCTACAAGACCGGCACGCTCGCCCAGGTGCTGCAGTTGCTCAAGCTGCCGGACGGCACCGTCAAGGTTCTGGTGGAAGGCGTCGAGCGCGCCACGGTCGAGCGCTTCACCGGCCGCACCGAATTTTTCGAGGCGGACGTGCGCGTGACGGCCAATGTCATCGGCGCCGAAACCGAAGTCGAGGCGCTGGCCCGCACCGCCGTGTCGCAGTTCGAGAGCTATGTGAAGCTCAACAGGAAGGTGCCGCAGGAAATTCTGGCGGCGCTCGGCCAGATCACCGATTACGCCAAGCTCGCCGACACCATCGCCGCCCACCTGGCGATCAAAATCCCCGAGAAGCAGGAGCTTCTCGAGATGAATTCGGTGCAGGCGCGGCTGGAGAAGGTCTTCGCGCTGATGGAGGGCGAGATTTCCGTTCTCCAGGTCGAGAAGCGCATCCGTGGTCGCGTCAAGCGCCAGATGGAGAAGACGCAGCGCGAATATTACCTGAATGAGCAGATGAAGGCCATCCAGAAGGAGCTCGGCGACGGCGAGGAGCGCGACGAGCTGGGCGAACTCGAACTGAAGATCAAGAACACCAAGTTCTCCAAGGAAGCCCGCGAGCGCGCCGAGGCGGAGATGAAAAAGCTCCGCCAGATGAGCCCCATGTCGGCGGAAGCCACCGTGGTGCGCAACTATCTCGACTGGCTGCTCGGCATTCCCTGGGGCCAGAAGAGCAAGGTCAAGAAGGACCTCGAATTCGCCCAGAACGTGCTCGATACCGACCACTTCGGCCTCGACAAGGTGAAGGAGCGGATCGTCGAATATCTGGCCGTCCAAAGCCGCACCAACAAGCTCCGGGGCCCCATCCTCTGTCTCGTCGGCCCTCCCGGCGTGGGCAAGACCTCGCTCGGCAAGTCGATCGCCAAGGCGACGGGGCGCGAATTCATCCGCATGTCGCTGGGCGGCGTGCGCGACGAGGCCGAAATCCGCGGCCACCGCCGCACCTATATCGGCTCGATGCCCGGCAAGATTATCCAGTCGATGCGCAAGGCGAAGAAGTCCAATCCGCTGTTCCTGCTCGACGAGATCGACAAGATGGGCATGGATTTCCGCGGCGATCCCTCGTCGGCGCTTCTCGAGGTGCTCGATCCCGAACAGAACTCGACCTTCATGGACCACTATCTCGAGGTCGAATACGACCTGTCGAGTGTCATGTTCGTGACCACCTCGAACACGCTCAACATCCCGCCGCCGCTGATGGACCGCATGGAGATCATCCGCATCGCCGGCTACACCGAGGATGAGAAGGTCGAGATCGCCAAGCGCCATCTGGTGCCGAAGTCGATGGATCATCACGGGCTGCACAAGAAGGAATTCGAGATCGGCGACGCGGCGATCTACGAAATCCTCCGCTGCTACACCCGCGAGGCGGGCGTGCGCTCGCTCGAACGCGAGATCAACACGCTGGCCCGCAAGGCGGTCAAAGACATCATGATGTCGAAGACGAAGAACAAGAAGATCAAGGTGACGCCGGAAGTCGTCAACCGGTACCTTGGCGTGCAGAAATACCGCCATGGCGAAGCCGAGCGCGAGGACCAGGTGGGTGTCGTCACCGGCCTGGCCTGGACCGAGGTGGGCGGCGAGCTCTTGACCGTCGAGGCCCTGATGATGCCCGGCAAGGGCAAGATGACGGTGACCGGAAACTTGTGCGAGGTGATGAAGGAATCGATCTCGGCCGCCAATTCCTATGTGCGTTCGCGCGCCGCGACGATCGGCGTCAAGCCGCCGGTGTTCGACAAGAAGGACATCCACGTGCATGTGCCGGAAGGCGCCACCCCCAAGGACGGGCCTTCGGCCGGTGTTGCCATGGTGACCGCCATCGTCTCGGTGATGACCGGCATTCCGGTCAGGAAGGACGTGGCCATGACCGGCGAGATCACCCTGCGCGGCCGGGTGCTGCCGATCGGCGGCCTCAAGGAAAAGCTCTTGGCGGCTCTGCGCGGCGGCATCAAGAAGGTGATGATCCCCGAGGAGAACGCCAAGGATCTCGCCGAAATTCCGGACAATGTGAAATCCGGCATGGAGATCATTCCGGTCGCCATGATGGACGATGTGCTGAAGCACGCGCTGACCCGCATGCCCGTGCCCATCGAATGGGACGAGGTGGCCGAGGAAGCCGCCGCCGCCGCCCGCGCCGCCGCCGACAAGGCGACGGGCGAGGGGGCCCGGGCGCACTGAGCTTCAGGCGAATCACTCCTGCCAAAAATCAGCGGGCGGAAGGAATATCTTCCGCCCGTTTCGTCTTTGGGGCCGCCGATAAATCCTTGAACTGACTCGCGAAAAAATATTGGCTCCCGGGACTCTTGCGAATCTCCGGAAAATGCCTGCGTCATCGGCCCGGAACGGCGCGCCGCCAGCCGGGTTATGGTCATACGCCGGGCAATCGAGGGATCGGGGACATGAACAAGAACGAGCTTATCGCCAAGGTCGCCAAGGACGCCAAGCTGACGCGCGGCGAAGCCGGTGAGGCGATCGAGGCGACGATCGAGAACATCATGCGGGCGCTGCGCCAGGGCGACGATGTCCGCCTGGTCGGCTTCGGCACCTTCACCGTCACCCGCCGCAAGGCTGGCGAAGCGCGCAATCCGCAGACCGGCAAGCCGATCAAGCTGCCGGCCTCCAAGCGGCCGAAGTTCAAGGCGGGGAAATTGCTTAAGGAGGCGGTGAACGGATAAATCCTGACGGCCCGACCGGCTTAAATCGGCGCCCCGCGCGCCCTCGGAACTCGCGCGGGGTTTTTGTGCCGTCTTGCGCCGGGCGGGGGCCGCCGGTATTGAGACCGGCGAAGGGCGATTAGCTCAGTTGGTAGAGCGCTTCGTTTACACCGAAGATGCCGGGAGTTCGAGTCTCTCATCGCCCACCAGCCTTCGCCCTGCGGGCTACGGCTCG
>CAYOZR010000222.1:0-3724 GCA_964408555.1 uncultured Aestuariivirga sp. | reverse complement strand
GGGCGTCCGGATGATCCCGGCGGCAAGGGCTGCCCAAATGCTCGCCGCCTGCGCAAGCGAGCTTCCCTGCGACATCGCCATCCTCGCCGCCTCCGTCGCCGACTGGCGCGTCGCTCAGGTGGCGGGCGAAAAGATCAAGAAGAGCGAGGGCCGCATTCCCGCCCTCGCCATGGTCGAGAACCCGGACATTCTGGCGACCGTCGCCAGACGTCGCGAGATGCGCCCCGCGATCGTCGTGGGTTTTGCGGCCGAGACCTCCGATATCGTCAACCAAGCCCGCGCCAAGCTCGCCACCAAGGGTTGCGATGTGATCGTCGCCAATGACGTGAGTGCTTCCAGCGGCGTCTTCGGCGGCGACCGCAACCAGGTGCATATCGTCTCGGCGGCGGGCGTCGAGTCCTGGCCGGACATGCCGAAGCAGGAAGTCGCCCGCAAGCTCATGGACATGCTTGGCCGCAGGCTGCCGCCCAGGGCAAAAGCCGCCGAATGATCGAAGTCTCCATCCAGCGTCTGGCCGGTGGCGAGGGCCTGCCCTTGCCGTCCTATGAGACGGCGGGTGCGGCCGGCATGGATTTGCGCGCCGCCGAAGCCTGTGTGCTGAAATCCGGTGGCCGCTATCTCATGCCCACCGGTTTCGCCATCGCATTGCCGCAGGGTTACGAAGCCCAGGTCAGGCCGCGCTCCGGTCTTGCCGTCAAGCATGGCGTCACCGTGCTCAATGCGCCCGGCACCATCGACAGCGATTATCGCGGCGAGATTAAGGTTCCCCTGATCAATCACGGCGAAACCGATTTCGCCATCGCCCGCGGCGACCGCATTGCCCAGATGGTGATCGCCGCCGCCGCCCACGCCGTCTGGAGCGAAACTCAAAATCTCGAGGCCACGGCCCGCGGCGCCGGCGGTTTCGGCTCTTCGGGAACCAAGTGATGGCGCTGTCTCCCGATGAGCTCGAGCGTTACGCCCGCCACATCGTTCTGGCCGAAATTGGCGGCCCCGGTCAGGCGAAGCTCAAGGCGGCGAAGGTTCTCGTCGTCGGCGCCGGCGGTCTCGGCGCTCCTGTGCTGCTCTATCTCGCCGCCGCTGGAATCGGCACCATCGGCATTGTCGACAATGATAAGGTGAGCCTCTCCAATCTGCAGCGCCAGGTCATTCACACCACCGCGCGGATTGGCGAAGCAAAAACCCGCAGCGCCACCGAAACCCTTCGCGCCCTCAATCCGCATGTGACGGTCGTCGAGCACCAAGAGAGAATGACCGCGGCAAATGCCCTTGCCATTGTCGGGCAATACGATCTCGTTGCCGACGGCAGCGACAATTTCCCCACCCGTTATCTGGTGAGCGATGCCTGTTTCTTCGCCGGGAAGACGCTGGTCACCGCCGCCGTCGGCCAGTTCGACGGCCAGATATCCACCTTCAAGCCGCACGAAACATCGCCCAATGGCACGCCCTGGCCCACCTACCGCTGCCTGATGGGTGAAATCCCGCCGCGCGGGCTTTTTCCCGCCTGCGAGGAGGCGGGCATTCTCGGCGCCCTTCCCGGCGTCGTCGGCGCCATGCAGGCGATGGAAGTGATCAAGGAAATTACCGGTGCGGGCGACAGCCTTGCCGGGCGGCTCGTCATGTACGATGCCCTGTCGGCGCGTTTCTACGAAACCGCGCTTGCCTGGAATCCGGATAACCCGCTCACCGGCCGCAAGCCTTCGATCGTCTCGCTCGAACCCGCAAATTACGTGGCCGGCGAAATTTGAAGCGGCACATATCCCGAGCCGAAGTTGAGCCTTGGCGCTCTATGGGCCGGGCGGGATCACGCCCTTCTTGAGAATGAAGCAGCCGTAGAAGCGCCGCTCGCCGGTGACGATCACCGCATAGGCCTGCTTGGCCCGCTCATAGAAGGCGAAGCGTTCAACCGTACCCAAGGGCCAGGCGTCCCTGCCGGTCTGGGCTTTCGCCACCTTGTCGACCTCGGCCTGCACCTCGGCCGCCACCGGCAGGACTTCCTTGGGCTTGTCGACGACTTCCATGCGCGACGCCGGATGATCGACGAAGCTATCGAGCGGCATGACCGAGAGAATCGCCTTCACCGCCTGGGCGGCGGTCAGGTTTTCCATGCGCAGGAGTGCCCCATGGACCGTCTGCTGCGCCACCGAATCGGCGGGAAAATTGGTGTCGCAGACGACGATCTCGTCGCCATGGCCCATGGCGCGCAACACATAGAGTACTTCGGCATTGAGCGCATTGTCGATGTTGAACAGCATGTTGTTACTCTCCGTAGGGGATCCAGATATTCTTCACCTGCACCGCCTGGCGCAGGAAAATTTCGCCCTCGCCCGCCATGGGATCGAGCCAGTCGACGGCCCTTCCGTGGCTGACGAAGGTGCGCTTGAGGTTCGAGACCGACTCGCGCTCGGTCATTTCGCTTCCCGCGCGATCGGCGAAGTACCACATGGCATCGACATCGGCATGGCCGGCGAGCGTTTTGGCGAGGGCGGCGCGGCGGCCGGTGACGATGTTGACGGTACCGGCGGGGACGTCCGAGGTCTCGAGCACCTGGTAGAAGTCGGTGGCCGAAAGGGGTGCGATCTCGCTCGGCACGATGACGATACGGTTGCCCATGGCAATGGCCGGCGCCAGGCCCGAGACGAAGCCGAGCAGCGGATAGTCGTCCGGACAGACGATGCCGATGACGCCGAGCGGTTCATGGACGGCGAGCGCCAGGCCGCGGATCGGCGGCGAATGGATGCGGCCTTCGAATTTGTCGGCCCATGCGCCATAGGCGAACAGACGGTCGATGGCGGTTTCGACTTCGCGCCTCGCATCGGCGCGCGATACGCAGCACTGAGCGACGATCCGCTGGGTGAACTCACCGGCACGGACGGCGAGATTTTCGGCGAGATAATAGAGAATTTGGGCGCGGGCATGTTGTGAGGCGGCAGCCCATCCTTCCGCCTTGCGGGCGGCCTCGACCGCATCGCGGATGTCCTTGCGGTTGCCGTCGCCCGCTTCGCCCACGAGATGGCCCGCGGGATTTTTGACCTCGAGCGAATAGCCGCCGTCGGGGCGCGCCTGCTTGCCGCCGATATAGAGCTTGGCGGTGCGATCGACCTCGGGCGGCGCGGGCGGGCGCTTCGGCGCTTTCACCTTGCGCGGGCTTGCCGCTTTCTTCCAGGCCTTGGGCTTCAGATATTCGTAAATCCCCTCGCGGCCACCTTCGCGGCCGAAGCCCGATTCGCGATAACCGCCGAAGCCCACCGAGGCATCGAAGAGATTGGTGGCATTGACCCAGACGACACCGCATTTGAGCTGCGGCGCCACGTCGAGGGCAAGCCCGATGGTCTCGCTCCACACGCACGCCGCCAAGCCATAGCGCGAATTATTGGCGAGCTGCACGGCTTCATCTGGGGTGCGGAAGGTGTGGGTGACGAGGACGGGGCCGAAAATTTCCTCGCGCGCCACCGTCGATGACGGCTGCACATTGGTAAACAGCGACGGCGGATAGAAACAGCCCTGCTTCGGCACCGCCCATGACGGCTGCCACAGCTCGCCGCCTTCCTCGCGGCCCTTGGCCACCAAGGCCTCGATGCGCGCCAATTGCTGGGGCGAGACGATGGCGCCCATGTCCACCGCCTTGTCGAGGGGCGAGCCCACCCGCAAGGTCTCCATGCGGCGCTTGAGTTTGGCGATGAACTGGGCGGCGTTGAGGGACGCACCCGCAAACTGGCGGAGG
>CAYOZR010000221.1:0-3739 GCA_964408555.1 uncultured Aestuariivirga sp. | reverse complement strand
CATAGGCGACGGCGTCCACCTCGCGGATGTGGGCGAGGAACTGGTTGCCGAGCCCTTCGCCCTTGGAGGCGCCGCGCACCAGGCCGGCGATGTCGACGAAGGTCAGCCGGGTCGGAATGATCTGGGCCGACCCCGCGATCTTCGCCAGCACCTCGAGGCGCGGATCGGGAACCGCGACCTCGCCGACATTCGGCTCGATGGTGCAGAACGGATAATTCGCCGCCTGTGCCGCCGCCGTCTGCGTCAGCGCGTTGAACAGCGTCGACTTGCCGACATTCGGCAGGCCGACGATGCCGCATTTGAATCCCATCTTTATTCTTCTTTCTTGGCCGGTTTTTCCGGCGCCGGATTGAGTGCGAGATGCACCTTGTTCTGGAACGCGCCCTCGAGTCCAGCGATCAACAGGGCCGCATGCCCGGCAACCGCATCGATCAGCGGTTCGAGCCAGGCCTTGTCGGCCTTGGCGAAATCGCTCAGCACGTGCGGATGCACGAGACCCCTCTCGCCCGGATGGCCGATACCGAGCCGCACCCGCTGAAAATGCGGGCCGAGATGGGCGATGATCGAACGGATGCCGTTGTGCCCCGCAGCACCACCGCCGAATTTGACCCGCAGCTTGCCCTCGATGAGATCGATCTCGTCGTAAATCACGATCGCCCGCGACGGATCGATATCGAAGAAGCGCGCCGCCTCGCCGACCGACCGGCCACTCTCGTTCATGTAGGTCATGGGTTTGAGCGCCAGCACCTTCTCGCCCGCCAGGCTGCCCTCGGCGGCTTCGCCCTGGAACCGCTTGCGCCAGCTTGAAAAGCCATGACGGCGGACGATCTCGTCCACCGCCATGAAGCCGATATTGTGTCGGTTGCCGGCGTATTTGGGTCCCGGATTGCCGAGGCCCACGATCAGATACATGACGCCCTCCGGCTGCGAAGAAGTTTACTTCTTCTTGTCGCCACCCTTGGCTGGAGCCGCGCCACCCTTGGCCGGAGCCGCGCCACCCTTGGCTGGAGCCGCGGCGCCCTTGGCCGGAGCTGCTGCGGCGGCGGCCGGAGCCGCGGCTTTCGCATCCTTGGCGGGAGCGGCAGCCTTGGCATCCTTGGCCCCGGCTGCTGGCGCAGCCGCGCCGGCTTCCGCCACCTTCTGCGCGGTTGCCGGAACCTCGGCCACAACCGGCGCTTCCACCGCCACTTCTTCCTTGGCCTGGGCCGTGATGGTGCACAGCGTCACGTCATCGCGGCTCACCGCGGTGACGCGCTCCGGCAGCTTGATCTGCGAGATATGGATCGACTGGCCGATCTGCAGACCGGTCAAATCGACGACGATGTCGTCGGGGATGAAGTCGGCCGGGCAGTAGAGAGCCAGCGTATGCGACACGATGTTAAGCGCACCGGCCGCCTTGAGGCCGGGCGAGGCTTCTTGATTCTTGAAGTGCACCGGAATGTCGACCGCGATGCGGGCGTCCTTGCCGAGGCGCAGGAAATCCACATGCACGATGAAATCGCGCACCGGCTCGAACTGGACGTCGCGCGGAATGGCGCGCACCGTCTGGCCGTCGATCTCGAGGTCGACGAGCGTCGACAGGAAGCGGCCGGTTTCCACATGCGGCTTGACCTCGCCATATTTCAGGGAGACGAGCTGGGGATCTTTCTTGTCGCCGTAGACGACACCGGGGACGAGGCCTTCGCGGCGGACTGCCCGGGAGGCCCCCTTGCCCGCCCGGCCACGCGCCGTGGCCTTGAGCTGCACGATCTTCGACATGGTAAACTCCTGTAAGAAAACCCGTCAGGCCTTCCTCCAGGGGTGACCGGCGCCTGCGGGCGGCGGGGCTATACGCGATAATCCACAGGCATGCAACCCGCCGGCCGCCGGCTCCTAGGCCGCGGTCATTCGCCCAGCGGCGGCGGCAGGATCATGGCGACCCGCGCCGTCTTGGCATGGGCATCGCCGGGAACCATCGCGGCGGCGCCGGCCATGTCATGATGGCGATGGCGGGCACCGTAACCCTGATGGCAGCCGCAGCCATGGGATCCGCCCAAGATATAGCCGCACAGTTTGATCGGCGGCTCGTAGCTGTATGGCGGATAGATCACCTTGATGTCCGCCTGGGCGGTTCCGGCCAGGCCGATCAGCATGGCGGACGCAAAAACGGCTCGCATGAGCATGTTCGTCTTCTCCGATTCAAGCCGCATCGCCATGGAAAATAGAACCTTAACGAACGGAGTCAAGGAATCCTCAAGCGGAAAGCTCAAATCGTATTAACCGTGTTTTGGGCCCGGCCGCATGGCCACCGCCAGCATGAAGGCGGCCGCCGAGAGCGCCGTGACAGCCAGCAGCATCCACAGGATTTCGTCGTAGCCGCCGGCCATCGACCAGGCGAGCGCCACCAGAAAGGGCGTCGCCGCCTGGACCGCGTAGTTGATGCCCGCGAAGGTGCCTTGCAGCGCGCCATAGCCTTCGCGGCCGAGAAATTCCGGCGCCGCCGTCGCCTGCACGATGGTCTTGATGCCCATGCCCGCGCCGTAGAGAATGGCAAAGCCGTAGAGCAGCGGCGAGCCGGGCACGGCCAGCATCAGGAGCGCCACGCCGGCCACCGGCAAGGCGGTGGCCACGAAGCCCGCCAGCCGCACATCGATCTTTCGTTCAAGCGCAAAGACCGCGATGCGGCCCATGACCTGCGACGGCCCCACCATGCTGTAGGTGGCAACCGCCGTCGTCATGGCAAAGCCGCGCTCGGTGAGCAGCGGCAGAATGTGGAAGCTGATGGCGGTGAACATGAACGCGTGCGCGGCATAGCTCAAGGCCAGGAGCCAGAAGACCGGTGTCGCCAGCGCCAGCCTGACCCGGCCCCGTGCCGCCGGCCGCGCCGTCTGAACCGTGGCGTTTCCGCCATCCGCCAGAGTGAACCAATGAATGGCGATGCCGCAGGGCACCTGAATGGCGGCCAGCACCTGCAGCGCCTGGCGCCAGCCGAGGCTTTCCACCAGCCCATGGGTCAAGGGAATGAATACCGTGCTGGCAAGTCCGCCGAGCAGCGTGATGGTGACGATGCCGCGCCGGTAGTCGTCCTTCAGTTCCCGTGCCATCACGGCGAAGACCGGCTCATAGAGTACCGCCGAGAACACCACGCCCATGCACGCCCAGATGGCATAGAGCTGCCACAGGCTGCCGATCCACGACCAGATGAGAAGCAGCGCCGCGGCGGCGATGGAACCCGCCGTCATCAGATGGCGCCCGCCATAGCGGTCGATGGCGCGCCCGGCGAAGAAGGACGCAAGCCCCGTCATGGCGAGGCCCAGCGACAAAGCCCCGCTGACGGCCGGCCTGGACCAGCCGAATTCCGCCGCCATCGGTCCGGAAATCACCGCGAAGGCATAATATAGAGAGCCCCAGGAGACGAGCTGGGCGAAAGCCAGCGGGAGGACGAAGCTCCAGCGGAACTTCGCGCCGCCGCCGCTCACTCGAACAGGCTCGACACCGACTCCTCTCGGCTCGTGCGGCCGATGGCTTCGCCGAGCAGGGGCGCGATCGGGATCACCCGGATATTGCGGGCGATCCGCACCGCTTCCGTCGGCTGGATCGAATCGGTGATCACCAGGTGCTTGAGCTTGGACGAGGTGACCCGCGCCACCGCACCCCCCGACAGCACCCCATGGGTGATATAGGCGGTCACATCCCGCGCGCCCTGCGCCAGCAGGGCTTCCGCCGCATTGACCAGGGTTCCGCCCGAATCGACGATATC
>CAYOZR010000220.1:0-3773 GCA_964408555.1 uncultured Aestuariivirga sp. | reverse complement strand
AACGGCGCCGGCAAGACCACGGTGTTCAACTGCATCACCGGCTTCTACAAGCCGACCGAAGGCCTGATTACCCTCACCCATGAGGACGGTAGCGCCTTCATTCTCGAGCGCATGGACGATTTCCGCATCACCCAGAGGGCCAGGGTGGCGCGCACCTTCCAGAACATCCGCCTCTTCGCCGGCATGACGGTTCTGGAAAACCTCATGGTGGCCCAGCACAACACCCTGATGCGCGCCTCCGGCTATACCTTCACCGGCATTTTCAATTCCGCCCACTACCGCCGCGCCAACCACGAGGCGGTCGAGTTCTCGTCCCGCTGGCTGGAGAAGATCGGCCTCATCGACCGGGCCGACGATCCCGCCGGCGAACTGCCCTATGGCGCCCAGCGCCGCCTGGAGATCGCCCGTGCCATGTGCACGAAGCCCAAGCTGCTCTGCCTCGACGAGCCCGCCGCCGGCTTGAACCCGCGCGAATCCGACGAACTCAACAAGCTGCTGCTGTCGATCCGCAAGGAGGAAGGCATCGCCATCCTGCTGATCGAGCACGACATGAGCGTCGTCATGGGCATCTCCGACCACATCGTGGTGCTCGATTACGGCGTCAAGATCTCCGACGGCTCGCCCGCTCATGTCAGAAACGATCCCGCCGTGATCCGCGCCTATCTCGGCGTCGAGGACGAGGAAGAAGCCGAGGCCGTTGTTGCCGCACCCGTCGCAAGACCCGCCAAGAAGAAAGCCGCCGCGAAGACGAAGCGGCCGGCCGGGAAGCGGGGCCGCCCATGAGCCAGCCGCTTCTCTCGGTCCGCGGTGTCGAAACCTTCTATGGCAAGATCCAGGCCCTGCGCGGCATCGACCTCGAGGTCGGCAAGGGCGAGATCGTCACCTTGATCGGCTCGAACGGAGCCGGCAAGTCGACACTGATGATGACGATTTGCGGAACTCCCCGCGCCCGCTCGGGTTCGATCGCCTTCGACGGCCGCGACATCACCGCCATGCCGACCCACGAAATCGCCCGTCTCGGCATCGCCCAGTCGCCGGAAGGCCGGCGGATTTTCCCGCGCATGACGGTTCTCGAAAACCTCCAGATGGGCGCCACCACCACCGATCCGAAATATTTCACCGAGGACGCCGCCCGCGTCTTCCACATGTTCCCCCTACTCGAGAAGCGCCGGGCCCAGCGCGGCGGCACGCTGTCGGGCGGCGAGCAGCAGATGCTGGCCATCGCCCGCGCCCTGATGGCCAGGCCCCGGCTCCTGCTGCTCGACGAGCCCTCGCTCGGTCTCGCGCCCCTGCTCGTCAAGCAGATTTTCGCCGCCATCCGGGATCTCAATCGGAACGAGGGAATGACGGTATTCCTGGTGGAGCAGAACGCCTTCCACGCCCTCCGGCTGGCGCACCGCGGCTATGTCATGGTCAACGGCCGGATCGCCATGTCGGGCACCGGCCAGGAACTGCTGGCGCGGCCGGAAATCCGCACCGCCTATCTCGAGGGGAGCCACTGACCGCATGTCCCTCCTGGTCGAAGACAGTTTCAAGGTATTCCTGATCATGACGGTGATCATTGGCGGCGGCGCGGCATTCCTGGCCGGCCGCAACCTCGCATCTCGGTGGCGCCCCATGTGGGTGCCGGTTCTTTACATGCTCCCGCTTGGACTGGCGTTGCGCTTCTTCCACTATGCCCTGGTCGAGGGCCGCCTGCTCTCGGTCCATTATTTCATCACCGACACGGCGGTTCTGGTTGCCGCCGCCCTTCTCGGCTACCGCCTCATGCGGGTCAGCCAGATGATCCATCAATACCCCTGGCTGTATGAGCGGGCCGGGCCCCTGACCTGGAGAAACCGCCCGCCATCCTGAATTTGGCGGGGCTTCCGGCCTCGCCGGTCGCCCCTTCCAATCGCACCGCTTTGGGCCTAGAAAAACCGCCCAAGGGGTGTGCAAACCCCGAAAGACCGTTCCGGTCGTAATTTCCAAGGGAGTAGTCAAATGAAGAAACTTCTGCTGTCGGGCATCGCCCTCAGCTTCGCCGCCGCGCTGTCGGCCTCCACCGCGCTGGCGGACGTCGCCATCGGCGTGGCAGGGCCCATCACCGGCCAGTATGCTGCATTCGGCGAGCAGCTCAAGCGCGGCGCCGAAATGGCGGTGGCCGATATCAACGCCGCGGGCGGCGTTAATGGTGAAAAGCTCGTGCTGGAAGTGGGTGACGACGCCTGCGACCCGAAACAGGCGGTGGCGGTTGCCAACCAGATGGTGTCGAAAGGCATCAAGTTCATGGCCGGCCACTTCTGCTCCGGCTCGTCGATCCCGGCCTCGGCGATTTATGCCGAAGAAGGCATCGTGCAGATCACCGGGGCTTCGACCAACCCCAAGTTCACCGAACAGGGCTTGTGGAACACTCACCGCGTCTGCGGCCGTGACGATGCCCAAGGCCTGGTCGCTGGCAAATTCCTGGCCGCACACTTCAAGGACAAGAAAATTGCCATCATCGACGACAAGTCGCCTTATGGCAAAGGGCTTGCCGATGAGACCCGCAAGGCGCTCAACGCCGCGGGCGGGAAGGAAGCCATGAACGAGTCCTACACCGCCGGTGAGAAGGACTACACGGCTCTCGTTTCCAAGATGAAGGACGCCGGCATTGATGTCGTCTATGTCGGCGGTTACCACACCGAGGGCGGTCTCATCCTGCGCCAGATGCGCGAGCAGGGCATGACGGCCCAGATGATCTCGGGCGACGCGTTCAACACCGCGGAGTTCTGGACCATCACCGGCGCCGCCGGCGAAGGCATGATCTTCACCTTCGCGCCGGAACCGCGTAACAATCCGGCCGCCAAGGCCGTGGTCGAGGCGTTCAAGAAGGACGGCTACGATCCGGAAGGCTACACGCTTTATGAATATGCCGCGATCCAGGCTTGGGCTCAAGCGGCCACCGCCACCAAGACGATGGATGGAAAGAAGATCGCCGCGTGGCTCCGCGCCGGCAACACGTTCAAGACCGTGCTCGGCGACCTGTCGCTCAACGAAAAGGGCGACATCAAGGACGCCAAGTATGTCTGGTACAAGTGGACCAACGGCACCTATGCCGAAGATCCGACGATCCAGTAATCCATCTTCGAGACCATCGGCCGGACCCGCGCAAGCAATTGCGCGGGTCTTGGTTTTCGCCGATGCGTCTGTTGCGGAATGCCGCCATTGCGGCGATAATCCGCCTGTCCCTCAGGGCGAACCGATGAACCCCTGCCATCACATTTGGGCAACCGCCCTTCTTGCATTTCTGCTTGGTACCGCCGCGGCCCGTGCCGACATTGTAATCGCCACGGCCGGTCCTATCACCGGCCAGTATGCGGTCTTCGGCGAGCAGCTGAAGCGCGGCGCCGGCATGGCGGTGGCCGACCTCAATGCGGCGGGCGGCATCAATGGCGAGAAGATCGCGCTGGAAGTGGGCGACGATGCCTGCGACCCCAAGCAGGCCGTGGCGGTCGCCAACCAGATGGTGTCGAAGGGCATCAAGCTCATGGCCGGCCACTTCTGCTCGGGCTCCTCGATCCCGGCCTCCAAGGTCTATGAGGAAGAAGGCATCTTGCAGATCACCCCAGCCTCGACCAACCCGAAATTCACCAACGAGGGCGGCTGGAACACCCACCGCGTCGTCGGCCGCGACGATGCCCAGGGCCTGGTCGCCGGCAAGTTCCTGGCCAAGAACTTCAAGGACAAGAAGATCGCCATCATCGACGACAAGTCGGTCTATGGCAAAGGCCTGGCGGATCAAACCCGCAAAT
>CAYOZR010000219.1:0-3833 GCA_964408555.1 uncultured Aestuariivirga sp. | reverse complement strand
CGGTAGCGCGACAGTTCCTGCACCCGTTGGGCCAGCGCCGAATTGAGCCGCTTGCCGAGATCGGCGATCTGGGCATCCGACTGCCGGTTGCGGGTTTCGGCATCGGCGAGGAGGGCATTGAGTTGGGAAAGCTGGCGCCGCATGGCGGCGATCTGCTGGTTGAGCAATTCCACCTTGGCCAGCGCCTCGGCGGAAATCGTCTTCTCCTTGTCGAGGGAAGTCTGCAAGCCGCTGATCGTCGAACCGGCGGAACTGCCCTTTTCGTTCTCCGCCGCCAGCATGGCGGCGAGACCGGAATTCTTCGTCTTCTCGGCGTTGAAATCGTCGGTCAGCGCCACCAGCATGGAATCGACGTTTTCCTTGGCCGATTTCTCCAGCGCCAGAAGCTCGGTGAGTTCGGCGATCTGCGAGCGCAACTGCCCGAGCGCCGAATCCTGTCCCGATATTTCCCGCGCTAGCAGGAACTGCGCCACCATGAACACCGACAGCAGAAAGATGATGACCAGCAGAAGCTGCGCCATGGCGTCGACGAAGCCCGGCCAGTAGGGCGCGCTCTGTTCCTGGCGGCGGCGCGACAGGGCGATGGCCATGGCCTACTCCTCGTCCTCGACCCGGGCCCGGCCGCGGGCCGGCGGCTGCCCGGTGGCGCGGATCAACAGGCGCTGGATCTCGTTCTGCTGCACCTGCTGCGACTGTGCCCATTGCCGGACCATCTTCTGTTCCTCGCGCATCTGCTGGACGAGGCCCGCCACCGCATCGGCCAGTTGTTCGATCGCCTGCCGGTCGCCGGGTGCCGCCCCATTGCCGCCCTTCGCCCCTTCCATCGTGGCGCCGATCTTGTCGAGCCCGCGCTGCAGGTTCTGCAGGTCAAGCCGGAGATAGGGCGAAGCCGCCGCCTGGCCGCCGCTGCCGGCGGCGATGTCGGTGATGGTGGACAGCCAGTCCTCGAGATCGTTGTAGAAGCGGTTCTGCGCCTGCGAGGCCTTGAGATCGAGGAAACCCAGGATTAGCGAACCGGCCAGGCCGAACAGCGAGGACGAGAACGACAGGCCCATGCCCTTCAAGGGCCCCTCCAACCCGATTTTCAGATCCTCGAACACCGTGCCCGATTGCGCCGCGGTGACATCGAGGGCGCGGATGGCGTCGCTCACCGAGGACACCGTCGCCAGCAGTCCCCAGAAGGTGCCGAGCAGGCCGAGGAAGATCAGCAGCCCCACCAGATAGCGCAACAGATCGCGCGATTCATCGAGGCGCGAGGCGAGCGAGTCGAGCAGCGAGCGCATCGACAAGGGCGACAGCACCGTGCTCTGCCGGTGACGCAGCAGCATCGCCATGGGGGCAAGCAGCCGCGGCTGGCTTGCGGTGGCCGCGCCGGGCTCGGAAATGCGGAAATCATTGACCCAGCCGATCTCCGGGAACAGCCGCCACACCATGCGGTAGGAATGGAACATGCCGAACAGCAGCGAGGCGATGATCACGGAGTTGAGCCCCGGATTGGCCAGGAAGGCCCGCTGCATGGGCGAATAGAGGACGGCCGCCAGAATGGCCACCACCAGGGTGAAAACCATCATGTGGACGAGATAGACGCGGGGCGGTTCGAGTACGGTGTGTTCGGTCGGTTCAGCCATGTTTCGCCTGTGTCCCCCGGGCGGCAGCGTTTCTGGCGGCAAATCTAGACGATTACATGGCGCCGGGCGAGAGACTTGCGGCGGATTGACAACGGCCGCTTGCGGGAGTAGGTTACATGTAACCCTTTGGAGCCGAAACATGCCCGCTACGTCGAAGCGAAAGTCGTCCCGCGACAAGGTTCGCGCCCACCGCGAGCGGTTGCGGGCCAGGGGATTGCGGCCCATTCAGATTTGGGTTCCGGACACAAGGACTGCGGCGTTCAAGGCCGAGGCGCATCGGCAATCCCTGGCCATCGCGACTAGTCCCTCGGAGGCCGACGATCAGGCCTTCATCGACGCCATTTCCATCGATCCGTTCGAATGAAGCGGGGCGAGTTGTGGACCGCGGCGGCATCCGCGAGCTATGCCAACAAGCCGCGGCCGGTCGTCATTCTACAAGCCGACAGCTTCGACGCCACATCGTCGATCACCGTCTGCGGCCTCACTACGGAACATGCCGCGGCTGATTACGCTCGCGTGCCGGTAGCCCCGGATGAAAAAAACGGCCTCCGCCTCCGCTCATGGGTAATGGCCGACAAGATCGTCACGATTCCGAAGGCGAGACTGGGAATACGCATCGGCAGTCTCGATAGGGCCGTCATTGAAAATATCGACCGGGCTATCGTTGTCTTCCTCGGGCTTTCGCCTTGAACCCGCATAAGGGCGTGAATCACCATGACTGACGTCAAGCCGATCCGCACGCCGGAAGATTATGAAATCGCACTTCGGGACGTCGAAACATTGTGGGGAGCCCCCAGCGGCGCCAAGGAGGGAGACCGGCTCGATGTGCTGGCCACGCTGATCGATGCCTATGAAAGCCGGCATTATCCAATGGACCCGCCCGACCCGGTGGAAGCCATCAAGTTCCGCATGGAGCAGCAGGGCCTAAAGCGCAAGGACCTGGAAGGCATCATCGGCTCGCGCGCCCGCATCGCCGAAATTCTCGACCGCAAGCGCGGGCTGTCAATTGCGATGATTAGGAGGCTCAACTCCGAACTCGGTATTCCAGCGGAAGTCTTGATCCGCCCATCAAGAAAGAAAGCCGCATGAAGTTCACGAACAAAATGCAGTATCGCCGAAATCACACCAAGACTCACGAACGAAAACTTTGCGTCCTTTGTTGGGTTACATAAAACTATAACCGAGGCCAAAAATAACCAGGGGTTCGTGACAAATGACGCCGCGTTGTCTCGCTGTCGTTAAGGCGACTCCGATTTCCGAAGCTGAGAACGCGGATGGCGTTCGATTTCTTACTTACAAAGTTGACTGCCCGAATTGCGGTGCTGGAGCATTTTCCCTTGTCGAACTGCAGACTGGTGGAAGTCCCACTGCAATTGGCCTTTTGTGCGAAGGTTGCAATCAGAAGATTGTTCTCTTTGATGGCTTAAAGCACGGATATGATGGGGAGCTTGGCCACACTGAACATCTCCATGGAGACCCTTCTTTCGCCGAACTTTACTGGCTTGACGGTACGCGCAAGCGGCATGATCGCATTTTTGTTCAGTTTGTTTACAATACAGACCAGTTGGAACTCGAAGAAATCGCCCGTAAAAAAAAGATTTGCGCCATCGATCTATTCGATTGGTTCAACGTGATTGAGGATGATCCTCGTAGTGGAGAAGTCATGTGGGAGTACGAATGCGCCTAGCTGGCCTCCTCACATCCCCTTATTGATCTCATCCGTCATCTTCTTGGCGTCGCCGAACAGCATCATGGTGTTGTCGCGCCAGAACAGGGAATTGTCGATGCCGGCATAGCCCGACGACATCGAGCGCTTGATGAACATCACCGTATTGGCCTTCCACACCTCGAGCACCGGCATGCCGTATATGGGCGAGGCCGGGTCTTCCTTGGCGGCGGGGTTGGTCACGTCATTGGCGCCGATCACGAAGGCCACGTCGGCCTGGGCGAATTCCGAATTGATGTCTTCGAGCTCGAACACCTCGTCGTAAGGCACATTGGCTTCGGCGAGCAGCACGTTCATGTGGCCGGGCATGCGGCCGGCCACCGGATGAATGGCGTATTTGACCGTGACCCCCGCCTTCTTCAGATGGTCCGCCATTTCGCGCAGCGCATGCTGGGCCTGGGCCACCGCCATGCCGTAGCCCGGCACGATGATCACCGAGCCGGCATTCTTCATGATGAAGGCCGCATCGTCGGCCGAGC
>CAYOZR010000218.1:0-3865 GCA_964408555.1 uncultured Aestuariivirga sp. | reverse complement strand
CGTCATAGACCTTGAGGATGGTGTTCTTGGTCGACAGATAGACCGGATAGTTGCGGTTCAGACCGTAATTGAGGCTGGCGCGGGCGAAGTCCTTGATCGAGTCGTCGAGATTGTACATGGCCATGGCGACGCCGCCGCCCGGCGCCTTGAATACTTCCTTCTCGATCACCTTGCCGTCCTCGCCGACGAATTTGATGGTGAGGGTTCCCTTGCCGGGGAAGGTGAAGTCGGTGGCGCGATACTGGTCGCCGAAAGCATGACGGCCGATGATGATCGGCTGGGTCCAGCCGGGCACCAGGCGGGGCACGTTGGAACAGATGATCGGCTCGCGGAAGATGACGCCGCCGAGAATATTGCGGATGGTGCCGTTGGGGCTCTTCCACATCTGCTTGAGGCCGAATTCCTTCACCCGCGCTTCGTCGGGGGTGATGGTGGCGCATTTGACGCCGACGCCGTATGTCTTGATGGCGTTGGCGGCATCGATCGTCACCTGGTCGCCGGTGCGGTCGCGATTCCCGATCGCCAGATCGTAATAATGCAGGTCGATATCGAGATAGGGATGGACGAGCTTGGTCTTGATCAAGTCCCAGATGACGCGGGTCATTTCGTCGCCATCGAGTTCGACGACCGGATTTGCAACCTTGATCTTCGCCATCGGGATCGTGCCTCGCGCTGCCATTGGGAGGAAGTGGGCGAGCCTATAGCAGGGGCCACAAGCGCGGGCAATTCAGACGAAAGTCGGCCGGCGGTTAGCCGGATTTCTTCTTTCTGACCGGCTTGGCGGGTTTCGGAGGCAGGGTCGCGACGAAGGCGAGCGCCAGATCGACCCAGCCTTGCAAGGCCTTGTTGCTCGCGACCGAGTTGCCGGCCACGGTGATGAAGCCCTCCATGGGCCGTCCGGTCATGTCGAAGGTTCTCGCCCCCGGCCGCGTGAGCGCCGCGGCATGGGCCGCCTTGCCGACCCGCACGATGAGTCCGTCTTTCAGCGTGCCGATCAGCATGTTGCCATCGATCAGGAAGCAGGTGCCGCCGAACATGCGTTTGTCGATGGCGGCATGCTTGGCCAGGAGGCTGCGCAGGCGCTCGTCGAGGGTCATGGGTTCGGTGGCATCATGTCGAAGGCGGGAAGTCCTGCCTCGACATGGTCCCAATTCACTGCGCGCCTGGCATAGACGGTCATCATGGGCTTGAAAGCCGAAGGATTATCGAAGGCTGCCGCATGCACGGTCTTCATGCCCGGCATGGTCGTGGACGAACCGAACAGACGGCCGCCGCAGGTGGGGCAAAATTCGCGGGTCACGGTGCCGCCCGAGTCGGCCTTGGACTGGAATGTCTTGGTCTTGCCGTTCACCGTGATGGCATCGGCGGGGAAGGCCACATGCATCACGTGCGGCGCGCCGCTGGCCTTCTGGCAGTCGAGGCAGTGGCAAAAACCCGACATGACCGGTTCCGCCGTCACCGCGAATGAAATGCCGCCGCACTGGCAGCGTCCCGTGTGCTTGGTCATCGCTGGTCCTCCCTATCTTGCATAATGCAAGTGACACAATTTTGGATGACTTGCAATACAAAAGTGACTATGGGTCTGCGCAACTGGAGCTTCATCCCATGGACTACCGCTCGCAATGCCCGATCGCTTCGGCGCTCGATATTTTCGGTGACCGCTGGACTCTCGTGGTTCTGCGTACCATTTTCGCCGGCCGCACCCGCTACGGCGATTTTCTCAAGATGCCGGAGAAAATCTCGACCAATATTCTGGCCGACCGTCTGGCGCTGCTCGAACGCGAAGGGCTCATTTCGTCACGCGCCTATCAGCAAAACCCGGTCCGCCATGAATACCGTCTCACCAAGAAGGGTGCGGACCTGCTCCCGGTTCTTCAGGCCATGGCGGCATGGGCCACAGGATACATTGCCAACCGATGGGCCGTGCCGGAGTGGTTCGCCAAGGCGGAACCGTCGAAATTTTATCCGCTTTGACAGGGTGAGCCCGGCGTGGCACGGCTGGCCTCATGACCGCCGATGCGTCCGCCCCCGAACAGCCCTCGTCAAACGCCCTGCAGTACCGTCCTTTCGTCTTCTATCTTCTGGCGGCGGGGGCGGCGGGCTTCGCGGTGCAGATCATGTCGGTGGCGGTCGGCTGGCAGGTCTACGACATCAGCCGCGATCCGCTCGATCTCGGCCTGATCGGGCTGGTGCAATTCCTGCCGCCGCTGTTTCTCGTTCTCGTCACCGGCCTGGCGGCCGATGCCTTCAACCGCCGCCTGATCATGGCCGGCTGCTTGCTCATCGAAGTTCTGTGCGCGGTGGCGCTCGTCGCCTTCACGCTGTCGGCCCCCGGTACCGTCTGGCCGGTCTTTGTCATCCTGGCGGTGCTGGGCGCGGCGCGCGCCTTTTTCAATCCCGCCGCCGATGCGCTCGCCCCCAATCTGCTGCCGCGCCAGGCCATCGCCCACGGCATTTCGCTGGGCTCCATGGTCTGGCAGGTGGGCACCATCACCGGACCGGTGGTGGGCGGACTTCTCTACGGCATCGGTGGTGAAGCCGCCTATGGCACATCCTTCGGCCTTCTCACGCTCGCCGCACTCTTCGTGCTGCTGATCGGCGCCGTGCCGCAGCGAAACCATGCGCTGGAGACGAGCCTGGCAACCCTGCTGGCCGGCTTCCGTTTCATCCGCCGCGAGCGTCTGGTGCTGGGCTCTATCTCGCTCGATCTCTTCGCCGTGCTGCTCGGCGGCGCGGTGGCGCTGATGCCGGTCTATGCCCGCGACATTCTCGAAGTCGGCCCGTGGGGCCTCGGGCTCTTGCGCGCCTCGCCCGGGGTGGGCGCCATCGTCATGGCGGCCTGGCTCGCCAAATTCCCGATCAAGGACAAGGCCGGCATCATTCTCTTCGTCTTTGTGGCGAGTTTCGGCCTGTTCACGGTGGTGTTCGGCGTTTCGACCTGGGTGCCGCTGTCGATCGCGGCCCTGGTGCTGATGGGGGCCTGCGACATGGTCAGCGTCTACATCCGCCAGACGTTGCTGCAGCTGCATACCCCGGACGAGGTGAGGGGCCGCGTCACCGCGGTCAACCGCGTGTTCATCGGCGCGTCCAACGAGCTTGGCGAATTCCGCGCCGGTGTCGTGGCCGCCTGGATCGGCGCCGTGGCGGCGGTCACGATGGGCGGGGCAGGGACGGTTGCCGTCGCCTTCCTGTGGTCGCGCTGGTTCCCGGAACTCAGGACGGCGAGACGGCTGGATGGGCGTGTATGATACTTGACCTCTCTGCTTCTGCTGCGATCGTCGATCGCGCTCCATGTGCAGGGAATTGGTGCCCTTGTTTGTTTTCCGTTGCACTGACGGCAGGATGAAAGTCGTTGGTGGATTGCAGTCTCGAAGGAGCACTAAGAGACAATTTGCTATGATCGTTCCTCACGCTTTGCAGTAGCTGAGGAGATATCATCGGAGATACGTCGCATATGCAAAAACTGATACTCATCTTGAATATCCTCCTCGGATCTACGATGTTCGTGATTCTCTTGGTGGTGCTCGGTAACCTGCCAGATGCTTATGACCGATACGCGAGTGAACCCGAAGATTCCATATTGATGCTTACATACCTGATTGCTGGCGTTCTCTTGGTCGGAACGCTCATCCTGAATAGTGCTGCAGTTCGGTTGCAAGAAGAGCTCGGTCGTTCGAGTAGAATCTACCTGCTTGTCGTGAATTGTTTTTGGATCACGTCCTCAGTGCCTATTTTTATGCTCGACAGAGCATATGGGATAAATGGGAAGATTGATCCCGTCCTGACAATTCTGCTTGCCCCAGTTGCCTTAGAGTCTGTCCGGAGAGATCATGCTGGATTGCATAGTTTTCTGAGCATGAGCCTG
>CAYOZR010000217.1:0-3880 GCA_964408555.1 uncultured Aestuariivirga sp. | reverse complement strand
ACCTTGCCCTTGAGTTTCTTGATGTCGGCCTTGCCGACGCCGAGACAGGGCTGCAGCAGGTCGCCGACGATCGGAACGGCGCGGCTCTTGTCGGCCTTCCAGTACTCGTACAGCGCCTCCAGGCGCTCGGGTGTCTTGTCGCGGGTAAGGAAGTAAACGGTGGCGGTCGATTTTTCAAGCAGCTTGGCGACCAGCCGTTTGCCGATAAATCCCGTCGCTCCAGTGACAAAATAAATCATTGTTGCCTCCTCGTCATTGTTCGATGATTGCCCGTGATCCCGCGCCGCGGCATCGTCTGCGGAATGATACAGAATTAGAGCGATTCACCCATGACATTAGTGTGATCCCTCTAATCCGCGCCGCTAGACTGTTTTCTATGGCGGGCGCAAGGCCGGCCGCTGCCCCGCAGGTGGGGCATCTGGAATCAACTACATCAGGAGATCGTCATGGTAAAGAAGCTCGTGGTAAAGAAACTCAAATCCGCCAGCAAGGATAGTCAGCTGTCGGCCACCATCCGCGAATCCGCCCAGCAGATCTGGTTGGCGGGGCTCGGCGCATTTGCCAAGGCGCAGCAGGAAGGCAACAAGGTGTTCGACGCGCTTATTCGGGAAGGCGAGGCGATCCAGCAGAAGACCCGCAAAGTCACCGAAGACAAGGTTACCGAGATGGCCGCCAAGGCGACCGGTACTTGGGACAAGCTTGAACAGGTATTCGAGAATCGCGTCGCCCGCTCGCTGAACAGCCTGGGCGTACCGACCAAGGACGATGTCGCGGCGCTGGCCAAGCGTGTCGCCGAGTTGAAGGCCGAGGTTGAGAAGCTGAACGGCGGCGCGGCCAAGGCCGACAAGCCCAAAGCGGCCAAGCCGGTGCGTCGCGCGGCGCCCAAGGCAGCACCGAAGGCGGCTCCGAAGGCCGCGTCCTGACACCAGCAACATCCACGATGCTGGCCTGACGGCTGCCGGCGGAGCGCCTTGACATGTGTCCGGCAAACCGGCAGCCGCCCATGGCCGTGGCACTGGCGGGTGGCGGCCCGCTCGGCGCGATCTATGAAATCGGGGCCCTGATGGCGCTCTCGGAGGCTTTGGACGGCTTCGATTTCAACGAGCTCGATGCCTACGTCGGGGTCAGCGCGGGCGGATTTATCGCGGCGGGCCTGGCCAACGGCCTGAGTCCGGCCTACATGTACCGGATGTTCATCGACAGTGACTCAGCCGAGGTGCCCTTCGATCCGGAGATGTTGCTGAAGCCGGCATTTGGAGAATACGCGCGGCGCGTGGGGACGGTGCCAAGCTTGCTGTTCGACTCATTGCGCGAGTATTTGGGTGATCCGCTGCGCCGCGATCTGGTGGCCTCGTTCGCGCGCATGTCGCGGGCGATCCCCACCGGGATTTTCGACAACGCGGGGATCGGCGATTTCCTCAGCCGGCTGTTTGCGCTGCCCGGCCTGACCAACGATTTTCGGCGACTCAAGCGACGCCTGTTCCTGATCGCCACGGATCTCGATTCGGGGGCGGCGGTGGCATTCGGTTCCAGGGGCCATGACCATATTCCCATCGCCACGGCGATCCAGGCCAGTTCAGCGCTGCCGGGATTGTTTCCGCCGGTCGAAATCGATGGCCGCTGGTTTGTCGATGGCGCGCTGAAAAAAACTCTGCACGCCTCGGTGGCGCTCAAGGCCGGGGCTCGCCTGGTGCTTTGCATCAATCCACTGGTTCCCTTCGACGCCAAGCTGGCGTCGCACGAGAAGCACCTGAAGCGGCGCCAACTGGTCGATGGCGGCCTGCCCGTGGTTCTTGCGCAAACGTTCCGCTCCATCATCCACTCGCGCATGGAGACCGGGCTGGCGAAGTACGACATCGAATACACGGAGGCCGACGTCATCCTGTTCGAGCCGCATCGCGACGATGCCGACATGTTCTTCACCAACATGTTCAGCTACGGCGACCGCAAACGACTCTCAGAGCGGGCCTATCGCAAGACGCGCGAGGACTTGCTGCGGCGCTACGAAGAGCTGGCACCGAAACTGGCGCGGCACGGGGTGGCGATCAATCGTGCCGTGCTGGCCGAACCGCATCGGTCGCTGGCGCGGCGCATGGCGCAACTGAACCATCGTCGCGCCGGCGCCTTGGGCCTCGCGGCCCTGAGCCTGTCCGACACGCTGGACGATCTTGGGCGGGCGCTCAGGCGGCGACAGCACAGCCAGCGCCTGGCCGCCTGAGGCGGATCGATGACGGGAGGGTCCGGTGTTTCTGCTATTCTGGACAAATAGTGGAGACTAGCCATTGATCGATAGAAAGCCGAAGCGCCGCACGCGCGAGCGCATCCTGGAAACCGCCCTGGCGCTGTTCAATGAATTCGGCGAGCCGAATGTCACCACGCAGTTGATATCCGACGAAATGGGTATCAGTCCGGGCAACCTCTACTACCATTTCCACAACAAGGACGAGATCATCGAGTCCCTGTTCGCCGATTTCGAGCGCGGCATCGAGGAAGCGCTGACGGCGCCGACGCGGCGTCCGCCTAACGTCGAGGATATCTGGCTGTTCCTGCATCTCATCTTCGAAGGTATCTGGAAGTTCCGCTTTCTCTACCGCGACGTCAACGAACTGCTGTCGCGCAATCGTGTGCTGGAGACGCACTTCAAGCGCATCGTGGCGCACAAGGTGAATACCGCCACCGTGATTTGCCAGGGCCTGGTGGCGACCGGCGACATGAAGGCGAGCGCGGCCGAGATCCAGGCGCTTGCGGTTAACATGACCGTCGTGGCGACCTACTGGTTGTCATTCGAGTTTGTCAGCGATCCGCGCAAGAAGATCGGCGGAGAAAGCCTGGCGCGGGGCGCGTTCCAGGTCATGGCGCTCGCCGCACCCTATCTGGTGGGGCGTTCGCGCAAGCTGTTCGAGGAATTGTCGAAAAATTATCTAAGCGCTTGAACAAGAGAGAGGAGATTCATGATGGCAAAGTCGGCCTGGAAGAAGTTTCCGTATGCGGACAAGGCGTTTGTATTCGCTGGCGCCGCGCTGAAAAAGAACTGGGAGCGCCTGCATCGCGGCGATCGGGAGCCATTCCCCGCCGACGCGGCGGTGCAGGAGGCCTGGCGCCTCTACCATCAGGGAGAATTCCACAAGGCCTGCGAAGCGGGCCTGGCGGCCGGCATCGATGGCTACAACGTCGCCAACAAGGCGACCATGATCTACGCCAACTATCTCGAAGAAGATGACAAACGCAAACTGGAGATGTTCCAGGCGATTTCCGCGCGTTGCGAGGAACTGCAGCAGGCGCAAGCCAAGAACGTAAATGCCTATTACATCCAGGCCTATGCGCTGGGGCGCTACAGCCAGGGCATTTCGGTGATCAAGGCGCTAACGCAGGGGCTGGGCGGGAAGATCAAGGTGGCGCTGGAAACGGCGATCAAGCTCGACCCGAAACACGCCGACGCCTACAGCGCATTGGGCGCCTACCATGCCGAGGTGGTGGACAAGGTCGGCGCGATGGTCGGCAAGCTGACCTACGGTGCGAGCAAGGATGTTGCCGTCAAGCACTTCGAGTCGGCCTTGAAGCTCGCGCCGGACTCAGCCATTGCCTGCATCGAATATGCCAACGCGCTGGTCATGCTGTTCGGCAAGAGCCGGATGGACGAAGCCGTCAAGCTCTATGAAAAAGCCGCGGCGGCCACTCCGGTCGATGCCATGGAGCGGCTGGATGTCGAACTGGCCAAGGCCGAGCTGGAAGACTGACGGCTAGGCCAGGTTGCGGAAACGCTTCGGTACCCTGGGCGCGGGTTCGGCCGGAGCCGGTGCCGCTGCGGGGGGCGCCGCCTTTTTAGCGGCGGGGCGTTTGGCAGGGGCCGTCGATGCTGGCTTGGCACGGGGCTTTGCTG
>CAYOZR010000216.1:0-4038 GCA_964408555.1 uncultured Aestuariivirga sp. | reverse complement strand
CGCAGATTTCGCGCAGGCGCTTGAGATAGCCCTTGGGCGGCGGCAGCACGCCGGTCGAGCCCGCCATCGGTTCGACGATGACGGCGGCAATCGTCGAGGCATCGTGCAGCACGACGAGACGCTCGAGCTCGTCGGCGAGATGGGCGCCCCACTCGGGCTCACCCGCGGTGAAGGCCTGTTCCTTGCGGTTATAGGTGTGCGGCAGGTGATCGACGCCGGCGATCATGGCGCCGAACATCTTGCGGTTGGCGACCATGCCGCCCACCGAGATGCCGCCGAAATTCACCCCATGATAGCCACGTTCGCGGCCGATCAGGCGGGTCCGGGTGCCCTGGCCTTTCACGCGCTGATAAGCGAGCGCGATCTTCAAGGCCGAGTCGGCGGCTTCCGAGCCGGAGTTGCAGAAGAAGGTGTAGTTGAGGTCGCCCGGCGCCATGGTGGCGAGCCTTGAGGCAAGCTCGAAGGCCTTGGGATGGCCGAACTGGAAGGTCGGCGCGAAATCGAGTTCGGCCGCCGACTTCTGGATCGCCTCGACGATGGGGCCGCGGCAATGGCCGGCATTGCAGCACCACAGCCCGGCGCTGCCGTCGAGCACGGCGCGGCCCGCCATGTCGTAATAGTGCATGTCCTTGGCGCGGGCGATCATGCGCGGCCGTTTCTTGAAGGCGCGGTTGGGTGTGAAGCCCATCCAGAAGGGTTCGAGATTGTTGGGCGACGGTTCCCATGCGGTGGCCCCGGCATGGACTTGCGGCTTGTTCATGAAAGCGCACTCCTCGGCTGTGTGACACCTGATTAGCAGAAAGGCCGGGCAGAAGGAAATGCACCAGCTTCGGGCGTTGCCGGGAGCCAGATTTGCGGGCATGATGGTAGGCTAATCAGCCAGGGAGGCGACGATGAAGGCCCTTTTTGCAACCATCGCGGCGGCCACGTTCATGCTGGCGGGGGCGGCCGCCAGGGCGGGCGACATCGCCGATGCCGCCGGCAGCGCCGAGCAACTGCTCGAAGACGGCAAGTACGACGAGGCAATGAAGGCCCTCGACACGGTGCAGGACATGATCTGGCGCGAGGCGCCGCTCAGCGTCCGTAAGGCGGTGTTCGTCGCCTCCGAGCCGCAGGGCTTCGGCATTTACGAGGAGCGCCCGAACAACGAGTTCAAGTCCGGCGAAACCCTGATCATCTATGCCGAGCCCTTCGGCTTCGGCTACGGCCGCGAGGGCGAGCTCTTCGTCATCGATCTGGGCCTCGATTTCGTCATCAAGGCGAGCGACGGCAACGTGCTGGCGCAGCAGGAGAATTTCGGCTCGCTCACGCTGCGCAGCCGGGTGCCCAACCGCGAATTCATGGCCAAGCTCAACTATGATTTCTCCGGCCTGCAACCCGGCGACTACGAAGTCCTCACCCGCATCAAGGACAAGAATTCCGACAAGTCGACGGAATTCTCCATGCCGTTCAAAATCAATCCCTAAGTCGCAGAACGGTTGGAGGACGATCCGCTTGCATGGGTGACCGGCTTGTGTGACGATTATCAAGTCGCCGGGCGCTTCCGGGTGGAGGTCAGCTGATGTGCCATATCTTTGCGGGCCAGGATCCGCGCAACTATGCCCACGAAACACGGTCGGTCCGGCTCATGGGACATGCCACGAGCGTCCGGCTCGAGGCAAAATTCTGGGTCATCGTGGAGGAAATCGCCGCCGCCCAGCAGATGCCGCTGGCCCGCTTCCTGACCCAGCTCTACGAAGAAGCGCTCGAGATCCACGGAAAAGTCGACAATTTCGCATCGTTGTTGCGCTGCTGCTGTCTCAACTATCTGGCGCGCGATTTCAACCATATGCGGCTGCGGGCCGAAGCCCAGGCGGCGGCGTAGTATTCCACTAATACCACCCCGTTTCCGGGACCGGTTAGAACGGTTCCAAACAATCGGGGGAAAGCGGTGCAATTGCGGGTCGTGACGCTTGCTCTGGTTTGGCTTTCATTGACGGTGGGACCGGCGGCGGCGGCGGATGATGCGGGGGCGAAGCTGTTCATGAACCACTGCGGCACCTGTCATACGATCGATCCGGCAGCGCCGCCGCGCCAGGGTCCGAACCTACATGGCGTTTTGCAGCGCAAGGCCGGAACGCTGGCCGGCTATAAATATTCCGCCGGCCTCAAGGCGGCGGGCTGGCAATGGACGCCGGAACAGCTCGACCTCTGGCTGACCGATCCCAAGGCACTGGTGCCCGATACGCTGATGTCCGTCTACAAGCAGAAGTATCCCGGAAAGCGCAAGCTGATCATCGGCTATCTCGCCGCCAACAGCAGCAACTAGAAGGAACGGCCATGGCGAAAGCCATACACATGATGATCCGGGTTATGGACGAAGCGAAGTCCGCCGATTTCTACGGCAAGGCCTTCGGCCTCAAGGTGAAGGACCGCTTCGATTTCGACGGCTTCACCCTGGTCTATCTCAAGAACGATGAAAACGACTTCGAAGTGGAATTGACGATCAACCACGGCCGCACCGAGGCCTACACGCACGGCACCGGCTACGGCCATTTGGCAGTCTCGGCCGGCGACATCGAATTCGAGCACAAGCGCTTCGAGAAGCTCGGCCTCAATCCGAACCCAATCAAGGAGTTCCATCGCGACGGCTCGCTGATGGCCAAGTTCTTTTTCGTGCAGGATCCCGATGGCTACAAGATCGAGATTCTGCAACGGCACAGTCGCTATACTTGAGTAGAAACGAGGGAGGAAATCCATGCGACTGATCGACAAGACACCAAAGGTCTCGCGCCGCACATTGTTGAAGACGGGCGGCGTCACCGCCGCGGCGGCGGCAATGGCGCCGGCGGCCGCGATGACCGGAAAAGCCTGGGCGGCGGCACCTGTCGCCGTCTCGGCCGATGAACTCGCGACGCTGGTCAAGATGGCACGCGACATCTATCCGCACGACCGGCTCGGCGACCAACACTACGCCAAGGTCATCGAGGGCATCGACGCGGCGGCCAAGGACGATGCCGCCGCCAAGACCATGCTGAAGGACGGCGTTGCCGCGCTCAACGATGCGGCCATCGGCATGAAGTACGGCTCCTACAACCAAGTGCCAAGCGAGGACGAGCGGGTGGCGATCCTGCAATCGATGGAAACCACGCCGTTCTTCCAGAAGATCCGCGGGGCGCTGATCACCGGCATCTACAACAACAAGGACCTCTGGCCGATGTTCGGCTACGAGGGCGAAAGCGCCTCGAAGGGCGGTTACATCAACCGCGGCTTCAACGACATCGACTGGCTCGGCCAGGGCTGAGGGGAGGACAGAACAATGGCTAATTTCGATCTGAACGATTCTGGCGTCGTCGTCGTCATCGGCTCCGGCGCCGGCGGTGGCACGTTGTCCAACGAACTGGCCCAGAAGGGCGTCAAGGTCATCTGCCTGGAAGCGGGCGGACGGCACGAGACGGAAGATTTCCAGAACGACGAGTGGGGCAGCTTCGGCCAGATTTCCTGGCTCGACAAGCGCACCACCTCGGGAGCCTGGCGCGTCGCCAAGGACTTCTCAGGCCTGCCGGCCTGGATCGTCAAGGCGGTCGGCGGCTCCACCGTGCACTGGGCGGGCGCCTCGCTGCGCCTCCAGGAACACGAGTTCAAGGTGAAGACGGTCTATGGCGACATTCCCGGCGCCAATCTGCTCGACTGGCCGATCACGCTGGCCGAGATGGAACCCTATTACGACAAGGCCGAGTTCAAGATGGGAACCACAAGAACCAACGGCATTCCGGGGCTGCCCGGCAACAACAACTTCAAAGTGCTGGAGGCCGGCGCCAAGAAGCTCGGCTACAAGGAAGTGCATACCGGGCGCATGTCGATCAATTCCGAACCGCGCGACGGGCGCGGCTCCTGCCAGCAGATCGGCTTCTGCTTCCAGGGCTGCAAGTCGGGAGCGAAGTGGTCGACGCTGGTTTCCGAACTTCCCAAGGGCGAGGCCACCGGCAAGCTGGACGTGCCACCGAACAGCCCTGTGCTACAGATCGCACATGACGCAACCAGCAAAGTCCACGGCGG
>CAYOZR010000215.1:0-4071 GCA_964408555.1 uncultured Aestuariivirga sp. | reverse complement strand
ATTTCGCCAATCTCATGCAGGCCTCCAACGCCAACCGGCTGGTGATCGCCCGGCGCATCGATCCGTGCATGTCGGAGGTCTATTCCTGGCGCGATATCCCCAAGGCGCACATGAAAATGTGGAAGAACGAGCACCGCCCCGGCAACATGGCGGTGCTGGTCTCGGCACCGCGCACGGGCTTGCGCAGCTTCGAGGATGCCATCGAGGCAGCGGTGAGGTGAACCCGCTTCCCCGTTTGTCATCCCCGCACTTGTTGCGGGGACCCATCGTGCCGTTGGCTTCACTTACCCGTCACGCGGAGAAATGGGTCGCCGGAATAAATCCGGCGATGACAGTCCAGGGAGAGGACCGCGACTCGCGCGAACTGTCGCAAGAAGAAAAAGAATCACTTCTCGTCGAACTCCGTCGACTCCGGCGCTGACTTCGTAATCCGCCGCACCGCCAGCACGCGGTTGACCTCGCCGCCGAAGATCAGGACCAGCGCCGCGAGATAGAGAAAGAACATCGCCGCGAAGAGGCCGGACAGCGAGGCATAGGTCGAGGCGAAGGTGTTGAAGTTGACGAGGTAATAGGAAAAGGCGCTCGACAGGGCGATCCACACGGTGACGGTGAGCAGAACCCCGGGCAGGAGTTCGAGGACGCCGAGCCGCCGTGCCGGCAGTACGCGATGGCAGAGCAGCAGTCCCCCCGCCAGAAGCAGGATGGCGATGGGATAGCGCAACCGGTCGAGGGCAGCGAAGTTGCGGCGGAAGTCCGGCGCATTGGCATCGATGAAGGCGAGGAACACCGGCGCGAAGACGATCAGCAGCGACACGGCGAGTAGCACCGCCGCCGAGCCGATGACGAAGAGGATGCTCTGGCCGTAGAGCCAGAGAAGATTGCGGTGCTCTTTCAAGTCATAGGCGCGGTTGAGGCCGACGCGCACGCTGTCCACCCCCGCCATGGCGCTCCAGATGGTCAACAGCGCCGAGAGGCTCAGGAGGCCGGTGCGCGGCACGGTGAGGATAGAACGGATTTCCGGCGCCAATGGCCGCACCAATTGCTCGGGTGCCACACTCAGGAGATAGGTGACGATGCGCTCGGCCAGATCGGCATTGCCGAAGAAACCGGCAAGCGCCGTCAGGAAAATCAGGAACGGAAAAGCCGAGAACAAAGTGCGGAAGGCGATATTGCCGGCCAGCGGAATCGCTTCGTCGGCGAACAGCCGCTGCACGGCTTCCAGGGTCAGAGAGGCGATGGTCGGGCGCGAAAGAATCATGCGGCAAGCTTAACCGGCTACGAGCCAAATCCTCAAGAAATCCCTCGCTTCATCACCCGAAACCGGGCATCAACGGCCGCCATGAATTCCCCCAAGCCCGCCCCGGACTGGATCGCAGCCGCACCGGCCTTGTTCGTGCTCATGTGGGCAACCGGCTTCGTGGTTGCACGGCTGTCGGCACCGCATGTCGAGCCCCTGACTTTCCTCGCCCTGCGCTTTGCCACTGCTGGGGCTCTCTTTGCCGCCATCGCGGTGTTTCTGCGGGCGCCATGGCCCGGGCCGAGACTGGCGCTCCATGCCATCATCGCCGGGGCCTTTCTGCACGGCATCTATCTGGGGCCGGTCTATTGGGCGGTGACCAGCGGCATGCCGGCGGGTGTGGCGGCGCTGATCGTCGGGCTGCAGCCGCTCATCACCGCGATCTTCGCGCATTTCATGGTCGGCGAAACCATCGGCTGGCGCCATTGGACAGGCCTTGCCACCGGAGTAGCCGGCGTGGCGCTGGTGGTTTCGCCCAAGCTCAGCTTCGCGGCACTGGGCGGCATCACGCCCATCACCATCGCCGCGACGCTTTTCGGTGCCTTCAGCATTTCCTTCGGCACGGTCTACCAGAAGCGTTTTGCCACCGGCCTCAATCTCGCCAGCGGCGGCGCCTGGCAATATTTCGGCGCCAGCCTGGTGGTCGTCCTCGGCGCCGCGCTGACCGAGAACTTCCGCTTCGACGGCAGCGTCAATGCCTGGGTGGCGCTGGGCTGGTCGGTCATCGTCTTGTCGCTGGGCGCCATCACGCTGCTCATGCTGCTCATCCGCCACGGCGAGGTGAGCCGCGTTTCGGGACTCATCTTCCTGGTGCCCGCGGTCGCCGCCGCCATGACTTATCTTCTGTTCGGCGAGGCTCTGACGCCGGTGCAAATCCTCGGCATGGCCGTCTGCGCCGGCGCGGTGCTGATCGTCACACGGGCACCGTCTCGCCGCGCTTAAGTTTCTCCAGCGCCGCTCTTGCCTTGTCGCGATGGGCCGGCGTCATGTGAGAGCGGATCAGATTGATGGCGGTGAACAGCACCGCCATGTCGTCGGTGAAGCCCAGCCCGACGATGAAATCTGGTAGAACGTCGATGGGCAGAATGAAATATGCGAGCGCCGCAAGGACAATGCCCTTCACCTTCACGGGCGTTGCCGGATCGAAGGCGCAATAGTAGGCGGCGATGGCGTCCTCGGCGAAGGGGACGCGGGACAGGACGCGCGCCAGCTTCGGCCAGAACCCCTCCCTCACCATCTCTTCACTGTAGCTCGGAACCATTGGCGGTATCTGGTGTCCGCCGCCGCCCTCTTCAAGATCAGCGGTTCATAAACCACAGGCCCGCCATAATGATCACGATGGCGGCGAATTGCAGAATGACGCGCCAGCGCATCAGGGTCTGCGAGCGGTTGGCGGAACCGCCGCGCAGCATGTTCCACAGACCGAGCAGCAGCACCACGGCGACGGCGGCGACGGAGAGCGGCACGAGATAATCGAAAATGTTCATTGATCGGATGCCTTTTGCAAAAGCCGGTCGAGCATCCGTTGCGGCAGCAAGCGGCGGGCCCAGGCCATCATATAAGTGGGGGTGGTCACATAATAGCGCGCCCGCGGCTGGGCGCTCTCCAGCGCCCGTACGAGTTTTTCGAAGACCGCCTCGGGCGGCAGTCTGAACCGGTTGGAGCCGCCCTTGCCGAGCCTTGCCCGCTGGCGGGCATAGGCGTGGCTGTAGTGCGAGGCCGCCTCGTCGATATTGCGGCCGAAAGCTTCCAGCGCATGTTCGGTGAAGCGGGTGGCGATCGGCCCCGGCTCGATCAGGACCACCCGGATGTGGCTGCCCCTGAGTTCCAGCCGCAGCGTATCGGACAGCGCCTCAATGGCGAATTTCGAGGCGTTGTAGGCGCCGCGCCATTTCAGCGCCACGAGGCCCAGAACCGACGAACAATTGACGATGCGGCCGCCGCCATTGGCGCGCAGCAGCGGCAGGCAGGCGCGGGTGAGTTGATGCCAGCCGAAGACATTGGCGGCGAACTGCGCTTCGAGGACGTCGCGCCGCAGATCCTCAACCGCGCCCGGCTGGCCATAGGCGCCATTGTTGAACAGCGCGTCGAGTTTTCCGCCGCTGCACTTTGCCACTTCCGCTGCACAGGTCTCAACCGACCTTGCATCGACGTAGTCGAGATGGAGCGCCTCGAGTCCCTCGGCTTCGAGCCGCTTCAGGTCGGTGTCCTTGCGGGCGGTGGCGAAGACCCGCCAGCCCCGAGCCTTCAGTCCCACGGCGCAGGCATGGCCGATGCCCGACGAGCAGCCGGTGACGAGAATGCTGCGCGGGCTCAATTGCCACCTTCGAGAAGCCGTCTGGCAATCACCTGGGCCTGGATTTCGGCGGCACCTTCGAAAATGTTGAGAATGCGGGCATCGCACAATACGCGCGAAACCTGATACTCGAGGGCGAAGCCGTTGCCGCCGTGAATCTGCAGGGCGTTGTCCGCCGCCGCCCAGGCGACGCGGGCGCCGAGCAGCTTCGCCATGCCGGCCTCGAGGTCGCAGCGGCGTCCGGCATCCTTCTCGCGGGCGGCGAAAAAGGTGAGCTGGCGCGCCGCCATGATTTCCGCCGCCATCAGCGCCAGCTTGTCGGCGATGCGCGGGAAATTCACGATCGGCTTGCCGAATTGCTCGCGGTCACTGGCATATTTCAGGCCGAGATCGATGGCATTCTGGGCCACGCCGACGGCGCGGGCCGCCGTCTGGATGCGGGCCGACTCGAACGTCTGCATCAGTTGCTTGAAGCCCT
>CAYOZR010000214.1:0-4203 GCA_964408555.1 uncultured Aestuariivirga sp. | reverse complement strand
TCGGCCGCGCCTGGTGCGGCTATGCCTGCCCGCAGACGGTGTGGACCGACCTGTTCCTCGCCGTCGAAGCCTGGGTCGAGGGCGACCGCAACGCCCGCATCAGGCTCGATGCCGCACCCTGGTCGCTCGGCAAGCTGGGCAAGCGCACCCTCAAGATTGCCATCTGGCTGGCGATCTCGGTCGCCACCGGCGGCTTCTGGGTCTTCTACTTCGCCGATGCGCCCACCTTGCTGCGCCAGCTGGTGACACTCGAAGCCGCCCCCGTCGCCTATTTCACCGTCGCCATTCTCACCGCCACCACCTTCATCTTCGCCGGCTTCATGCGCGAGCAGGTCTGCATCTACATGTGTCCGTGGCCGCGCATCCAGGGCGCCATGCTTGACGAGCATTCGCTGGTCGTGACTTACAATGCCTGGCGCGGCGAACCGCGCTCCGGCCACCGCAAGAAGGCGGAGGCGCAAGGCTTGCAGGTGGGCGACTGCATCGATTGCAATGCCTGCGTCGCCGTCTGCCCGATGGGCATCGATATCCGCGATGGCAACCAGCTCGAATGCATCAATTGCGCCCTGTGCATCGACGCCTGCGATACGGTGATGGAGAAGGTGGACCTCCCCAAGGGCCTCATTTCCTATTCAACCGCCAGCCTCTATGCCGCCAACGAGGCGGGCCAGCGCCGCGGCTGGTCGTGGCGCACCCTGTTCCGGCCGCGCACCGCCATTTATTTCACGCTGTGGGCCGCCGTCGGCATCGCCATGCTCGTGACGCTCGCCGGGCGCGGCCGGCTCGACGTCAATATCGTCGCCGACCGCAATCCGCTTTACGTCAAGCTGTCGGATGGCGCCATCCGCAACGGCTACACGGTCAAGATTCTCAACATGCAACAGCGGCCGCGCTCCTTCCGCATCGCCGTCGAGGGCCTGCCCGCCGCAACCATGGAAATGGCCGGCGAGGGGACGCAAGCAACGGCCCTTGAAGTCGCGGTCGAGGCCGACAAGCTCCGCGCCATCAAACTTTATGTGGCGACCGGCGCTGAATCCGTGCGCAAGGCCGAGGCCACAATCTTCACCTTCGCGGTTGAGGAAATCGCCACCGGCGGCAATCCGGAGTCCGGACACTTTGAAGCGATCTTCCATGCGCCCGGGGAATAGGGGATAATGCCGATGACAGGCCTCGCCATGAAACCCAAACCCTTCACCGGACGGCACATGCTCGCCATCACCGTCGCCTTCTTCGCGGTGGTGATCGGCGTCAATCTGGTGCTGGCCTTCCTTGCCAATTCCACCTGGTCCGGCCTCATCGTCAAGAACGGCTATGTCGCGAGCCAGGACTTCAATAGGCAACAGGAACAGGCGCGCGCCCAGGAAGCCCTGGGCTGGCAAGCCACATTGCAGCGCGATGCGAAGCAACTGCGTATCGTCTTCGCCGCGCGCGACGGGAGCCCGCTGCCGGACCTGCGCATCGCCGGCACACTCCGCCGCCCGACAACCGATCGTCAGGACCGGGTACTCACATTCACCGAAACCGGAAAGGGCGGCTATGTCTCTCCGTCGGTCATGGATGCGGGCATTTGGGACCTTGAGATCGCCGCCAGCGACCGCAATGGAACATCGTTCCACAAGACTTGGCGTTTCGTCGTCAAGGAGGGCGAGGGGTGACACTCACCTGTTGCAGCTTCGATCCGGAAGGCATCAGGCCCTTCCTGCTCGCCGGCGAGGAAGCTGAGCGCTGGGTGAGCGATGCGGGCCCCGGCCTCAAACGCATCGAACTTCTGGTGCCCGGCGCCGACCGCGCCACCCGCATGACGGAAATCGAAGCTGCACTCGCAGCGCTGCCGGGCGTTACCGGCGCCCGCGTCAACCTGACCGGCCGGCGCGTCGCCGTGACCTGGCGCGAGGGCCAAGCCGAGCCGCAACATCTGATCGACCGGCTGGCGGCAATGGGCTATCCCGCCCGGCCTTTCGATCCGCGCGAGACCGGCCTGCTCAGGGACGACCGCGACGGCAGCCGGCTACTTAGAGCGCTCGCTGTTGCGGGCTTCGCCGCCGGCAACATCATGCTGCTGTCCGTCTCCGTGTGGTCGGGTGCCGAGGCCGCGACCCGCGATCTGTTCCATTGGCTCTCGGCCTTGATCGCCCTTCCAACCGTCGCCTATGCCGGGCGCCCCTTCTTCCATTCGGCGGTGGCCGCGCTGCGCCAGGCCCGCGTCAACATGGACGTGCCGATTTCGCTGGGCGTCGTTCTCGCCTCCGCCATGAGCCTGTTCGAAACCATCAATCATGCGGAACACGTCTATTTCGACGCCGCGGTGACGCTTCTCTTCTTCCTCCTCGCCGGCCGCTATCTCGACCATTTGATGCGGGCCAGGGCCCGTTCGGCGGTGGCGCAATTGATGTCGCTCTCCGCCGAGGGTGCGGTCATCGTCGAGGGCGAGACCCGCCGCTATGTGGCGGCCCGCGATCTCAAGCCCGGAATGATCGCGGCCATCGCCGCCGGCGACCGCTTTCCCGCCGACGGCCGCGTTCGGGACGGCATCAGCGACATCGACCGCTCGCTGATGACCGGCGAAGCAGCGCTCGAGACGGTCAAACCCGGCTCGGAAATCCATGCCGGCGCCGTCAATGTGACGGGACCGCTCACCGTCGAGATCACTGCCGCCGGTGCCGACACATTTCTGGCCGGGCTGGTCCGGCTCATGGCGGCGGCCGAACAGGGCCAGTCGCGCTATATCCGCCTGGCCGACCGTCTGGCGCGCTTCTATTCGCCCGCCGTGCATGTGCTGGCCGCCGCGACGCTCATGGGCTGGCTCTTCCTCGGCAATGGCTGGCACGCTTCGCTGATGGCGGCAATCGCCGTGCTGATCATCACCTGCCCCTGCGCCCTGGGCCTCGCGGTGCCCGCCGTGCAGGTGGTGGCCTCGGGACGGCTGTTCCGCTCGGGCGTCATGATCAAGGATGGCGCCGCCCTCGAAAAACTCAGCCGCGTCGACACCGCGATTTTCGACAAGACCGGCACAATCACCCGCGGCGAACCGGAGCTCGTCGAGCCCAGACAAGTCGCAGCGGAGACGCTGGGGCTCGCCGCCGGTCTCGCCCAGGCGAGCCGTCATCCCTTATCGAGGGCCCTGCTGCGCGAGGCCGAACGCCGCGGCATCGCGCCGTCGGCAGTCGATGGAATTTCCGAACAGCCGGGCTTCGGTCTCGCAGGAACGTCGCGGGGCGCGGAATTGCGCCTGGGCAGCCGCGCCTGGTGCGGGCTCGACGAAGCCACGCAGGACGATGGCCGGCTCGAATTCGCTTTCCGGCAAGGCGTCGGCGAACCCATCCTGTTCCGCTTCCAGGACCGGCTGCGCCCCGATGCGGCGGCAACCATTGCCGCCCTTAAATCGCGTGGGCTAGCTGTTGAGCTTCTCTCCGGCGACCGCCAAGCGGCGGTGCAGCGCGTGGCGGAAGCCGTCGGCGTCGATCGTGCCATCGCCCGCGCCACGCCGCAGGCCAAGCTCGCCCATGTCGAGGCGCTCGCCCGCGCCGGACGCAAAGTCCTGATGGTCGGCGACGGCATCAACGATGCGCCCGCATTGGCCGCGGGCTTCACCTCCATGGCGCCGGCCAGCGCCTCCGATATCGGCCGTACCGCCGCCGAAACCGTGTGGATGGGCGACTCGCTTGCCGCCGTCATCCTGGCCCTCGATGTCGCGGCAAGATCGCAGCGCATCGCCCGGCAGAATTTCGCTCTCGCTATCGGCTACAATGTCTTCGCAGTGCCACTCGCCATGCTGGGGCTGGTCTCGCCGCTCGTTGCGGCGGTTGCCATGTCGACATCCTCGATCATGGTGGTTGCCAATGCGCTCCGTCTCGGCCTCTCGCGCAAACCTGCGGCAGCAGGCACGGATCATCAACGCCCGGCCGCCCACCCAATGAGGCAGACAGCATGACCGGCCTTCTCATCTTGATTCCCGTGGCCCTGTTTCTCGGGGCCATCGGCCTGGCGGCCTTCCTGTGGTCCTTGCGCTCCGGCCAGTATGACGATCTCGAAGGCGCGGCCTTGCGCGCCCTGCAGGACGATGACGAGGACAAATAGGCGCAGATCGCCGTGAAGGCGTTGTCGACGAAAAGATGCGTGCCGTTGACGAAGCCCGCCTCGTCGCTTGCCAGGAACAGCCGCGCCCCCGCCCCCTCGTCCGGCGCGGCGAAGCCGCCCTGCCCG
>CAYOZR010000213.1:0-4221 GCA_964408555.1 uncultured Aestuariivirga sp. | reverse complement strand
CACGGCACGTTCCATCCCCGTCGCCCAGTCGCTCTCGCGCAAATTCGCCGATATGGCGCGCCAGGAAGAAATCGGCCCCATCAAGATCAACATTTCGGGCTGCATCAATGCCTGCGGCCATCATCATGTCGGCCACATCGGCATTCTCGGCCTCGATAAGAGGGGCGAGGAATATTACCAGATCACGCTCGGCGGTTCCTCCGCCGAGAATCCCTCGATTGGCGCCATCCTCGGCCCCGGCTTCGCCGGCCATGAGATCGCCGATGCCATCGGCAAGATTCTCGATACCTACCTGGCGCTGCGCCAGCCGGGCGAGGAATTCCTCGCCGCCTACCGCCGTGTCGGCGCCAAACCGTTCAAGGAGGCTCTCTATGCCGCTGCTTAAGAACAACACGATCGTTCCGGACATCTGGGTTCAGGCCGGCGAAGATCTGGCGATTTTCCCCAATGCCGATGCCGTGGTTCCCTTCTCGCGTCTTTTGAAGGAATGGGAGAGCCTGTCGAAGCATCCGGGCAAGCTCGGCGTCGTCTTCGGCAATGCCGATCGCGCCGAAGCGCTCGCGCCGTTCCTGCCCAAGCTGTCGCTCATCATTCTCCCCTTCCCCGCCTTCAACGATGGCCGCGCCTATTCGATCGCCCGGCAGATCCGCGAATTCGGTTATCGCGGCGAATTGCGTGCGACCGGCAATATCCTGCCCGATCAGTTGCAATTCATGCTGCAGGTGGGCTTCGACGCATTCGAGATTTCCGAACGCTTCCCGCTTGCCCAATGGCAGCAGGCGGCCCGGCGGATGTCGCTCGCCTATCAGCGCGGCCTGTTCCGGCGCGGCGGCGAGGCGGAGGTGTGGACCGAACGCCACACCGACGCCGAACCCTGGCTCGAACAGCCGCATGCCGGGTGAATGATCGTGGACAAAACCATTCATGAAACCTACGCCGGCCTCGAAGGCCGCGAGCTGCTCGAGCCGCTGATCCGCGATTTTCATGGGCGGCTCGCCGTCGTTTCGTCATTCGGTGCCGAATCGTCCGTGCTTTTGCACATGGTTTCGGAAGTGGACAAGGCGGCGCCGGTCGTCTTTCTCGATACCGGCAAGCTGTTCTGGGAAACCCTCAGCTACCGCGGCATGCTGATCGACCGGCTCGGTCTCACCGATGTCCGCTCGATCCAACCCGATCCCGCCGATCTCGCGGCAAGCGATCGCGACGGCACGCTGCATGCCCGCAACCGCGATCTGTGCTGCCACATCCGCAAGACAATTCCGCTGCAGAAGGCGCTGCAAGGATTCGATGTCGTGGTCTCGGGCCGCAAGCGCTATCACGGCGGCGAGCGCCGCGACCTGACGCCGCTGACGATCGATGGCGCCCGCCTCAAGGCCGAGCCGCTCGCCGGATTCAGCGCCCTCGACATCGAACTCTACATGGCGACCCACAAGCTACCGCGTCATCCCTTGACCGCGATCGGCTATTATTCGATCGGCTGCGAGCCCTGCACCGTGCGGGGCGGCAGCGCCGACGATCCGCGCGCCGGACGTTGGGCTGGTACGGCCAAGACCGAATGTGGCATACACTGGACCCGGAACGGCAAGCCGGTCGACATCGCCTCGCCAAGACTACAGTAGCGAACTTCGCTCTTGGCCCTATCTCAGCATGTAAAGTCTTGCCGCATGCGGCGGACTTTTCGTAAGATGCCGGGAGGCGGGGAGGCGTGCGGTGAATCGAATTTGACGGCGAACGCCAAATTGAGGAGGCACCACCGCGCATGAGCGAACTGATTACCAAGTCGAATGCGACCCCGGTACGTTCTTTTGCCAAGACGATCACTTGGCGAGCGCTGGGCTCCGTCGACACCTTGATTCTGGGTTATCTGTTCTCGGGCAGTTTCAGGATCGCGGGCTCGATCGCATCGGCCGAAATGCTGACCAAGATCGCCCTCTACTATTTGCACGAACGCGGCTGGGCCCACATCAAATGGGGAAGACAGTAACCTAGCCGGCGATCGCCTGTTTCAGATCGGCGGTCAGATCGGCGATATCCTCGAGCCCCACCGAAAGTCTGAGCATTCCGTCGGTGATCCCCATCATGGCGCGGGCCTCGGCGCCGATGTTGCGGTGGGTGGTGGAGGCGGGATGGGTGATCAACGACTTGGTGTCGCCGAGATTGTTGGATATGTCGATGAGGCCGAGATTGCGCAGCACGTCGAAGGCCTTCGCCTTGCCGCCCGCCACTTCGAAAGTCACCATGGTGCCGCCCAGCCGCATCTGGGCCAGCGACAGCGCGGCTTGCGGATGCGTCGCGAGATGCGGATAGAGAACCCGCGTCACTCCCGGTAGGGCTTGCAGCGTCTCGGCGATCGTTTGCGCCGCCTGGCTCTGGGCCTCGACCCGCAGCTTCAGCGTCTCGAGCCCCTTCAACAGCACCCAGGCATTGAACGGCGAGATCGACGGGCCGGTATGGCGGAGGAACGGCTTGAGCAGCTCTTCCTTGAATTTTTTGGTCGACAGGATGGCGCCGCCGAGAACCCGGCCCTGCCCGTCCATGTGCTTGGTGCCGGAATAGATGACGACATCGGCGCCGAAGTCGAGCGGCTTTTGCAGAATGGGCGTGGCGAAGACATTGTCGACCACGACACAGGCGCCGGCCTTCTTGGCGATGTCGCACACGGCGGCGAGATCGATCACTTCCAGCGTCGGATTGGAGGGCGTCTCGAGAAACACGCATTTGGTCTCGCGGGTGATCGCGGTCTTCCAGGCAGCCATGTCCTTGCCGTCGACCAGCGTGGTCGTGATGCCGAAGCGCGGCAGGATCGCGGTCACCACCTGGTAGCAGGAGCCGAACAGCGCCTTGGACGCCACCAGATGATCGCCCGCCTTCAACTGGCAGGCGAGTGCTCCGAACACCGACGCCATGCCGGAGGCGAGCCCGTAACAGGCCTCCGCCCCTTCCAGGAGCCTGAGCCGCTCCTCGAACATGGTGACGGTGGGATTGCCGTAGCGGCCATAGACATAGCCGTCGTCCTCGCCGGCGAAGCGCTTCTCCGCCGTTTCCGGCTCGTCATAAACAAAGCCGGAATTGAGAAAGAGCGCTTCCGAGGTTTCGCCATGAGGCGAACGGTCGAGCCCGCCGCGCACCAGCTTGGTGGCATCGCCCCAGCGCGCCGGCGATTGGTCCTTGGTTTTCTTCTTCATCAGCTTTGCACCCACGGCAGGCCCGCCGCCTTCCAGCCGCCCACCGTGCCGCGGTGGCCGGTGGCATCCTTGTCGCCCTCGAAGCCCTGGGCCACGTTCCAGGCGTTGGTGTAACCCGCCTGGGTGAGCGCCAAAGCCGCCGAGGCCGAGCGCGCGCCGGAGCGGCAGATGCACAGAATTTCCGCATCCTTCGGCAGGCCCATCTGCTCGATCTCGGCGACGAACTGGCTATTCACCTGCATGGTCGGAAACGCCTGCCACGAGAGCCGGATCAGCCGTTCCACCGCCGGCACGCCGACGAACACCCATTCCGGCTGGGTGCGGCAGTCGATCAGCACGGCGGAGGCATTGTTCTGCAGCCGCTGCCAGGCCTCCGCTGGGAGAATGTCGCCACGATGCATGGTGTATTCCGTTCGTTCCTGCGGCCTCTCATAGTCGAAAGGTCCGCACCCCGCAAAGGAATTTGGTGAGCTTGTGGCCCTCCGGCGTGAGACAGGTTGGCGCTTCCACAGGACTACGACTTATTGCTATTCCTGCGACACAACCGGAGCCCTGTCCCATGTCCAAGTCCCTTCCCGCCCGCGCCGATGTCGTCATTGTCGGCGGCGGCATTGTCGGCGCCTCGATCGCCTATCATCTGGCCAAGATCGGTATCGTCAACACCGTGCTCCTCGAGCGCAAGCAGTTGACCTCCGGCACCACCTGGCATGCGGCGGGCCTGGTCGGGCAATTGCGCGCCTCGCGCAATCTGACCGAGCTGGCGAAATATACCACCGGCCTGTTCGAGGGACTTGAGAAGGAAACCGGCCAGGCCACCGGCTTCAAGCAGAACGGCTCGATTTCCATTGCCCTCAGCGAAGGCCGCATGGAGGAGCTCAAACGCGGCGCCTCCATGGCCAAGAATTTCGGCTTGGCCGTCGATGTGATCTCGGTGGCCGAGATCAAGGAGCGCGTGCCCCATTACAATCTCGAGGGCGCCGTGGGCGGGGTGTTCCTGCCGAAGGATGGCCAGGTCAATCCCATCGACGTGACCCAG
>CAYOZR010000212.1:0-4227 GCA_964408555.1 uncultured Aestuariivirga sp. | reverse complement strand
AACTACTTCGTCAACGCCGGATATGGGTCAATGTAGAATCATCCCGCTCTAGTTCGGGCTGACCGTCGTATCGAGCGACGTGATATAGGCGACAAGATCCTGCACTTCGTCTGGTGAGAGATCCCAGATCACTTCCGGCATGCCGGAGTGGGGCGAGGGCGAGATGATGCGGCCCCAGATGTCGGGTTCGCGGCGGTAGATGGCGATCGCCTGGAAAGTGGGCGGGTGCTGCTTGAAGGCCCCGCCGGGTTCGATGTTGTGGCAGCGCGAACACTTGGCGGCCGCCAGTTGCTTGCCATTGGCGGCATCACCGGCCACTGCGGCCGGCGTGGCCGCCACCGCGGCAGCCAGGGCAAGAATTGCAATGAAATGTCGGTGGCGCATCCAGGCCGCTCCTTTCCACACCGAGTCGGAGACGAGACAAAAGCCCGAACTCGATGGCAGGACAACAGCCTTGCCGTAGCAGCCGCATCGACGTCGATCAAGTCCGCCGGGATCGGTTACGGGACCGGTTACGCCGGATGCCACCACTTGCCGGCGATGACCACGCCGCGAGAATTGATTTTGCGGCCGCCGGCCAGATGCTCGCCCACCACATCGACATAGTCGAACTTGCCCTCGTCGATGGCGAGCACCGTGGCATCGCCAGCCGAGCCCGGCTTGAGCGATCCCAGTTCGTGGCGCTTGAGCGCGAAGGCGGCATTGGCGGTGGCGGCGCCGATGACGTTCTCGAGGCTCATGCCCATGCACAGGAATTTCGACATGGTCGTCACCAGGTCGAAGGCCGGGCCATTGATGCAGAGCTTGTGGACGTCGGAGGAAATCGTATCGGGTTGGAAGCCCGAGGCCAGCATGGCGCGCGCCGTCTTGAAGGCAAACGAGCCCATGCCGTGGCCGATATCGAAGAGCACGCCGCGCTTCCTCGCCGCCATGACGGCGGGCTTGACCGAGCCTTGCGCCGTGCAGGGCGCGTTGGGGAAGGGGCGGAAGGCGTGGGTCAGCACATCGCCGGGCCGGAGTCTGGCGAGTACCTCCTCATAGGAGGGCGGCGGCTCGTCGATATGGGCCATGAGGGGAAGACCGGTCTCCTCGGCCACCTGGAGCGCGATGTCGAGCGGTGCCAGGCCCTGGTCGCCGCTGGCATGGCGGCCGACGCGCACCTTCATGCCAACAATCACGTCGCGGTTGGCCTCGACCACGTCCACGGCGGCGGCGGGATCCATCAGCCTTATGTCCTCGCTTTCGCCCACACTCACGTTGGCCGAAAAGCCGAAAATGCCGGCATGCGAGATATGCAGATAAGCGAGAATGCGCGTGGCACTCTTGTCGATCACATGTTTGCGGAAACCGGCGAAATTGCCGGGGCCGGCGGAGCCCGTGTCGATCGCCGTCGTCACCCCGCTGGTGCGGCAGAAATCCTCGGCGTCGATGCCGAGCGAGGTGCCGCCCCAATAGACATGGGTGTGAAGATCGATGAGGCCCGGCACGACGATCAGCCCGCGGACGTTCCTGACAGCGGTGCCGGGAGAGGCCTTCAATCCGTCGCCCACCGCCGCCACCTTGCCGCCGGCGAAGGCGACGTCGGTTATCGTGTCAAGACCCTGCGAAGGGTCGATGACCCGGCCGCCGGCGAGGATCGTGTCGAACACCTCAGAACTTCCCGCCGAGCATCGAGCCGCCGGCCCCCGGCTTGGAGCCGAGAAGGCCCCGGAAGAGCCGCTGCAGGATCGACAGATCGGAGCCCGCGACCGGCGTCTCGCGCGAATTGATGTTGATGATGCGGCCATCCTCCAGGCCGTATTGGGCGAAACTCACCACCTGGTCGTTCTGGTCGAAGCGGATGGCGATCACCTCGCGGCTGGTCTCGCGCGGCGCGAGAAAGGCGCGGCTTTCGGTGACGCTGGTGATATAATAATAACTGTCGCCCTGCAGATTGACGCTGGCCGTGGTGGAGGGCGAGCCGAGAATGCCCTCGACCTCGGATTTCGCCATGCCATTGCCGATCTGGTCGAAGGCGCCGGGCTTGGCCATGTAGCCGCGGTGATCGATCGATGGCGCGCAGGCGGCCAGCAGGGTTGCGAAAACGGCGGCAACCGGCCACATACGCCCTTTGAAACGAAGAAATCCGGTCATGCCAGTTACGCCCGTCCCCGCACTGAAAATTCCGCCGTCACTCTCTTGCCCCAACCCCGGGCCAGCGGCAAGCCGATGCTTTTGACCCGCCTGTTCCGCAAACCCGTTGCCGCCCACCGGCGTCTCTATGAGGCGATTGTGGCCGCCGCGCGGCATCCCGTGCCCTATGCCGGCTGGCAGGTTCCCGATTCCCTCGACGGCCGCTTCGACATGATCGCCATCCACGCCTATCTGGCGCTCGACCGGCTCAAGGGCGGCGATGCCGGTTTCCGCCAGGCCCTGGTGGATGAGCTCTTCGCCGACATGGACCGCTCGTTGCGCGAAATGGGGGTAGGCGATCTCTCGGTGGGCAAGAAGGTGCGCAAGATGGCGGAGGTCTTTTATGGCCGCGTTGCCGCCTATGATCGGGCCCTGCCGCAGGGGAAGGAAGCCCTCGAAGCGGCACTGGCGCGCAACGTCTTCCCCGATGGCGCGCCGCCGGGATCGGTGGCGAAGCTTGCTGCCTATGTCCGGCAGGCCCGTGATATGGTCGCACGCCTGCCGGCCGGGGAATTGCTGGAAGGCCGGATTGCTTTTCCGGAGCCGCGTCCATGAAACCTCGCGCCCCTGAATTTCCCCGGCCGCTTGCCGTCGACCGCGTGCCCAAGGGCGGTAGCACGGAGCATCTGGTGGCCGATGCGGAAGAACGCGCCGCGCTCGCCCGCCGCCTGTCGCTTGCCGCCCTCCATGCCCTTTCCGCCGAACTGAAGGCCGAACCCTGGCGCGGCGGCGGTCTCAAGCTTGAAGGCAAGCTTTCGGCTGATCTCGAACAGGTCTCCGTTATCAGTCTCGAAGCCTTCCGCCGCAAAGTCGAGTTCCCGGTGCTGCGCTATTTCCTTGCCGCCGAAGCGGCGGCCCAGGCGGAGGGCGACGATATCGACGCGATTGAAACGGGCAGCATCGATCTGGGTGAGGTGGTTGCCGAAACCCTCGCCCTCGAACTGGACCCCTATCCGCGCAAGGAGGGCGAGGAATTCGCCCCAACGGTCGAGATTGCCCCGGAGCCGGTGGAGAAATCCTCGCCCTTCGCCGGGCTTTCCGGACTCAAGCGGAAGTAGTGGCGCGCGGTAAAACACACCCTTGCGGATATTTGGGGTTGTTTCCGCGAGCGGAGCCTCTATTTTCGCAGCCATCCGGTGCTTCGGCGGGAAGCACCGTGAGGGGGATCGAGGGGCAGCACTTCAGCACGCATGACGTCCGGAAATTTGACCATCGCGCTCGACGCCATGGGGGGCGATCTCGGCCCCGAAATGGTGATTCCAGGGGCGGCCCTGTCGGCGGTCCGCCACCCCGGCTATCGCTATCTCCTGTTTGGAGACGGGGAGAGGATCGCGCCGCTTCTGGAAAATCAGCCGAAGCTCAAGGCCACCTCCGAAATCCGCCACACCGACGTCCAGGTCGCCATGGAGGACAAGCCCAGCCAGGCTTTGCGGCGCGGCCGCGGCAAGAGCAGCATGTGGCAGGCAATCGATGCGGTGCGCCACGGCGAGGCCCATGCCGCCGTCTCGGCCGGCAACACCGGCGCGCTGATGGCCATGGCGCGCTTCGTGCTGAAAACCCTGCCCGGCATTTCGCGCCCCGCCATCGCCGCCATCTGGCCGACGCTCAGAGCCGAAAGCATCGTGCTCGATGTCGGCGCCACCATCGGCGCCGACGCCACCCAGCTGCTCGAATTCGCGGTGATGGGCGAGGCCATGGCCCGCTGCCTGTTCGGCCTCGAGCGCCCGACCATCGGTCTTCTCAACATCGGCGTCGAGGAGATCAAGGGCGTCGAGCAGGTGAAGGAGGCGGGCCGCCTGCTGCGCGAGCTCAACCTGCCGCTCGAATATGCGGGCTTCGTCGAGGGCGACGACATCGGCAAGGGCACCGTCGATGTGGTGGTGACCGAAGGGTTTGCCGGCAATATCGCGTTGAAGACGGCGGAGGGCACGGCGCGGCAGATCGCCGTCTATCTCCGCGCGGCGATGAGCCGGACGCTGCTCGCCCGCATCGGCTATTTTCTCGCCCGCGACGCCTTCGATCGCCTGCGCGAAAAGATGGACCCGCGCCGGGTCA
>CAYOZR010000211.1:0-4249 GCA_964408555.1 uncultured Aestuariivirga sp. | reverse complement strand
GGGTTCGGCACCAACCGGCCGGTGACACCGGAATTCCCCCAGATCGCCTTCCGCGATGCCATCCGCAAATACGGCACCGACAAGCCCGATTTGCGCAATCCCATCGTCATGCAGGCGGTCACCGAACATTTCGCCGGCTCCGGCTTCAAGGTCTTCGCCGGCATGATCGCCGAGAACCCGAAGGTCGAAATCTGGGCCATTCCGGCACCCAAGGGTGGCAGCCGCGCCTTCTGCGACCGGATGAATTCCTGGGCCCAATCCCAGGGCCAGCCGGGCCTCGGCTATATCTTCTGGCGTGAAGGCGAGGAGGGGGCCGCCGGTCCCATCGCCAAGAACATCGGCCCCGAGCGCACAGAGGCAATGCGCCAGCAGCTCGGGCTCGGCATCGGCGATGCCGCCTTTTTCGTCGCCGGCATCCCGTCGAAATTCTACAAATTTGCCGGCGAAGCCCGCAGCCGCGTCGGCGAGGAACTGAAGCTGACCGCCAAGAACCGCTTCGAATTCTGCTGGATCGTCGATTTCCCCATGTATGAGTGGAACGAGGAGGAGAAGATGATCGACTTCTCCCACAATCCCTTCTCCATGCCGCAGGGCGGCCTCGAGGCGCTGGAAACCGGGGACCCGCTCGACATCCTCGCCTTCCAGTACGACATCGTCTGCAACGGCATCGAGCTGTCTTCGGGTGCCATCCGCAACCACCGCCCCGATATCATGAAGAAGGCCTTCGCGATCGCCGGCTATCCCGAGCGGGTGCTGCTGGAAAAGTTCGGCGGCATGTATCGCGCCTTCCAGTATGGCGCGCCCCCCCATGGCGGCATCGCCCCCGGCGTCGACCGCATCGTCATGCTTCTGTGCGACGAGCCCAATATCCGCGAGGTGGTGCTGTTCCCGATGAACCAGCAGGCCGAGGATCTGCTGATGGGGGCGCCCTCCGAGGTCACCCCCAAGCAGCTTCGCGAGCTTCACATCCGCTTGAACCTGCCGGAGGCATGATCAATCGTTGGCCGTGACACTCACGCCCAGCAGGCTGATCGCCGCACCCGGATCGGCCGGATTGAGGGTCATCAGCTGCTGCACCTTGATGGGGGAAGCGGGCTTGAGCGCGATGGTGATCGATTTCGGGTCCTTGAGGAAGGCGTTGACCGCGCCCACCACCTGGTCGGTGAAGGCCTGGTTGTTGAGCTGCATCAGCCCCATTTGCAGCATCGCCCCGGCATTGGCCACCATCGTCGCCTCGTCCATGCCCTGCATCGCCGCCGCCATTGGCAGGAGCCGCTTGGTGAGCGAGGCATCTTCGAAGCGGAAGCTGAAGTGGCCCAAGGAAATATTCTGCAATTGCGGCATCAGCGCCGCGAAGTCCGGCTCCTTGCCCATCGTCTGCGCCTTCTGCAATTCGCCATAGACCGCCAGCGGGATGTCGGATGCGGCGACCGAGACTTTCATCGCCCCCATGTCCTTGCCCGCATAGGCGAAGGACAAATCCATGCCGACGTTCTCGCCCTCGAGCGTCACCGTGCCGCCCGCCTCCATGTCGAAGACCAGATCCGTATAGCCGATCTGCTTCAGCGAGCCGGTGGGATCGATGGCGGCGATGGCGCCTTCGGGAATCATCACATTGGCGACCTTGGTGCTGAACGTGCCGGCCCCGGTGGTGGGATCGCCGTCCCAGGTCGAGACATAGCCGTCGGAGGTGATGGTCTGGCCCATGACGTTGGCGGTCATCTTGCCGGACGACATCTTGCGGGCGATACTCATCGACGCGCGCATCGTGTCGAGCGGTGTCGGGTTGTCGCCGAGAACCTTGACATACCAGCCTTCGGCGCTGCCTTCCGGCATATCGATGGTGAAGGCCATGCCCTCCGGCCCGGCCACGTCCATCTTCATCGCCGAGAATTTGGCCGAGCCGATTTCATAAAGTCCATCGCCCGCGTCGGAAATGTCCTGGAGCGCCACTTCGCCGATGGTGATCTTGACATCGGGATTGTTGTCGCCTGCCGCCATGGACGAGGTGAGATTGGTGATCGTCACATTGCCAGAGCCGTCGACATCGAGCTTGTCGTAGGTGGGTTTGAGCTTGGTCTGCTTTTCCCAGCTCTTGAGAAGGGCATCGACCACCGGCGGCACGTCCTGTGCCTGCGCCGGCCATGCCAAAAGCGAGGTACTGATGAGCAAAAAGACGAATTTCTTGCGGGGCGGTATCATGGGGGGCTCCTTTGCTGCCTCTGGCCTGACTCTCTTGACGATCATAAGTGAACGGCAAGCGAACCGCAAAGCCCATTGCCCGCTCAACCTTAACCCGGTAACTTGCCCCATCGTCCCGGGGTCGATCGAATGATGCGGAAGTACCTTGTCGCGGTTCTGGTACTGCTGCTGGCCTTGACGGTGGCGCCCGGCGGTGCCTTTGCCTCCACATTGGCCGAACCCACGGCCGAAGAACTGATCCTGCTGAAGAAGAAAAAGCAGCTCGCTGCCCAAGCCAAGGCGAAGCAGGAGGCCGAATGGAAGCGGGCGGCGCTTGCCCGGAAGGAGGCCGAAAAGAAGCGGGCGGCACGGGGCGAATGCGATCGCTTCCTCGCCTGCCTGCTCGGCAAGCCGCGTGCCGGCGGCCGTGACCGGTTCGTCTCGGACCGGTCCACGGCCAGGAACATATCGTGGGACGAGACCCGATACCGGCCGGGCAGCATCATCATCCGCACGCCCGAGCGCGCCCTCTATCTTGTGCTGGAGGACGGCAAGGCGCGGCGTTACCGGATCGGCGTCGGCCGCGAAGGGTTCCAGTGGAGCGGAACTTCGCGCATCGTGGCGAAACAGGAGTGGCCCGCCTGGCGGCCGCCGCCGCGGATGATCGCGCGCGAGGCTGCCAAGGGCCATATCATTCCCGAATACATGAAAGGCGGTCCCAACAATCCGCTCGGTGCCCGCGCGCTTTACATCGGCGGCACCCTGTTCCGCATCCACGGCACCAACAATGCCGCCTCGATCGGCGGCGCCGTCTCCTCGGGCTGCATCCGCATGATGAACACCGACGTCATCGATCTCTTTAGGCGCGTGAATATCGGTGCGCCGGTCTACGTCTACCAGTGAAGCCCTGTTCGATCGCGGAGCGTGTCCCAAAAATGAACTGGCCCCGGAGGCGAAGCCATCCGGGGCCCAGTCCTGAAGATAAAGCTTAAGAAGCTTACTTCTTCTTCTTGGCGGCCTTCTTCTTGGCGGCCTTCTTGGCAGGCTTCTTAGCAGCTTTCTTAGCCATGAGCTAATCTCCTAGAGTGTTGTTAGAGCCCCACAACGCAGGTAAGCCTCACATCAAACGTCCGCGATGGCAGCAAGAGCGCTTTCACGACCGTCATTGGCATGTATTGTGTACCCGTTTGTGTGATTCGGCAATATGCCGTCAACATTTGGTATGTTCCGTCAATTCCCCTAACAATAAGTAAACGCCCCAGCGCCAGCGCGGGCCATCCGTATACGGACGAAATCGCCGGAACCGGCAAAACAGCCGCGCAAAGCAAGGGAATTCAAGGCCCCTCCGTACACGGACAATAGGGCCGTTTTCGCTGCTCCGGGGGCGGAGAATCGTGCCCTTCGCCCCTGTGGTAGAAATGCACGGGACAAAAAAAATGTGGAGGAAGACGAATTTCGCATCCAATTTTAGTTATCGCCGAAGCTCTCCGGCACTTTCGGCGCAGCTCGCAGCGGTCAAAAAAATGGCCGGAACAAGGGCCCGGCCATGAGAGAGAAGCGCGTTCGTCGGTTTACGAACACCCGCTGGTGCCGCCGCAGGTATCGCATTTGAGGCAGGTTCCGTTCCGCACCATGGTGAAGTTGCCGCATTCCGAGCAGCTTTCGCCTTCGTAGCCCTTTATGCGCGCCTCGACGCGGCGGTCGAGAACCGGCGCCATGACGGCTTCGGCATGCACATATACATGCTCATGGTGTTCGTGATGCACGTGGACATCGGCAAGCGCCAGGGCGCCCACCGATTCCGCCGCCCGCATCTGCAGCGCATGGGCGGGCGAGGTGGAAACGCCGGCGCTCTGCGGCATCATCACCACATTCGACAGGTTCTGCTTGCGCACGAAGCCCGCGGACAGGAACCGCTGTGCCGAAACCGGCGCCGGCGCCTTGGGCTCCTCGCTCCCCACACCCTTGCCCAGCGCATCGAAGCCGATCTCGGACGGTTCCACATGGGCGAGGTCGTTGCGGCCGAGATAGGAGACGGCCAGCTCGCGGAACACATAGTCGAGGATCG
>CAYOZR010000210.1:0-4278 GCA_964408555.1 uncultured Aestuariivirga sp. | reverse complement strand
AGTACAAGGCGGCGCTTGACCTGTTGCGCGGCCAGCGCCAGTTGGTCGGCCGCTATTGGCACGACGCCTTCATCCAGATCGACGACTTCAAGAACGAAGGCGTGGTGGCGTCCTCGTCGTGGCCGTTCCAGGTGAATATCCTGCAGGCCGACAAGGAGGCGATGGAGAAGACCCCGGTCGCCTCGACCATCCCGGAGGAAGGTGCCACCGGATGGGCCGACACGACGATGATGCACTCGGAAGCGGCCCATCCCAACTGCGCCTATATGTGGCTCGAACACTCGATCAACCCGAAACTGCAGGGCGATCTCGCCGCGTGGTTCGGCTCGGTGCCGGCGGTTCCCGCCGCCTGCAAGGGCAACGCTCTCCTGACCGATGCCGGTTGCGAAGTGAACGGCTCCGGCAGCTTCGACAAGGTCCACTTCTGGCGCACGCCGGTTGCCAAATGCGCGAGCCAGGCCGCAGGCTGCGTGCCCTATTACCGCTGGGCCTCCGACATGATCGCGGTCTTGGGCGGACGCTAACGGCCGCAGGGCAAGGTTGCATTTCCCTTCTCCCCGCCGGGACCGGCGGGGAGAAGGTTTTATTGCAGGATTGCCCGATTTTTCTGCACCCAGACTGGCAACATCATGACTCCCGCTGTCCGTTTTGAACATGTCTCCCGCCATTTCGGGACCGTGCGCGCCGTCGATGACGTGACGCTCGATATCGCGGCCGGCGAATTCTTCGCCATGCTCGGACCTTCGGGTTCGGGCAAGACCACCTGCCTCAGACTCATTGCCGGTTTCGACCAGTCCAATTCCGGTCAGCTCTACATCTTCGGCGACAATGCCGTGGGCGTTCCGCCCTACCGGCGCAACGTCAATACGGTGTTCCAGGACTACGCTCTGTTCCCACACATGACGGTTCTGGAGAATATCGGCTACGGGCTGATGGTCAGAGGCATGGCCAAGAGCGAACGCGACCGCAAGGCGGCGGAGGCCCTGGAACTCGTGGCGCTGCCGGGCTTCGGCGGGCGGCGGCCCTCCCAACTTTCCGGCGGCCAGCGCCAGCGCGTGGCCCTGGCCCGGGCACTCGTCAACCAGCCGAAAGTGCTGCTTCTCGACGAGCCGCTCGGCGCCCTCGATCTCAAGCTGCGCGAGCAGATGCAAGTGGAACTGAAGGCGCTGCAGCGCAATCTCGGCATCACCTTCGTGTTCGTCACCCACGATCAGGGCGAAGCCCTGTCGATGGCCGATCGCGTCGCCATTTTCAACGAAGGCAGAATCGTCCAGGTCGGCACGCCGGAAGATATTTACGAACGGCCGCGGACACGCTTCGTGGCCGATTTCGTCGGCTCCTCCAATGTGCTCGATCCCGCATTCGCCAAATCGGCGGGCGGCCCGGCGAAATGGGCGAGCCTGAGGCCGGAAAAAATCGGAGTGCTGCGCAGCGCGAAGAAGCCGCCTGCCGGAAGCAACGGAACCGCGGCCAAGGTCGCTTCAATCCACTATCAGGGCGCGGTGACAAGGCTTCATGCCCAGACCGCATCCGGCAAGACGCTTAATGTCTCGGTGCCTTCGAGTGCCGGCAAGTTCGAGCTTGGTGAATTGGTCACTCTGCACTGGCCAAAGACGGCGCCGCATGTGATGGAGAGCGAGGTGTGACCGCCGCGGCTCGCGACGGAGTCTTCCGCCGCGCCTCGGACGTGCTGTTTCGCCATCCGCATCTGTTGCTGCTGCTGCTGCTCGGACCGCCGCTCCTGTGGCTCGGCGTCGTCTATCTCGGCTCGCTGTTGGCGCTCCTGCTGCACAGCTTCTTCTCGATCGACGAGTTTTCGGGGCTGATCCGTTACGAATTCACACTCGCCACCTTCGGCGAGCTGTTTCGCCTCGCCAATCTGGACGTGATCCGGCGCTCGCTCGCGATGGCGATCGCCGTGACGCTGGCCTCGGTGGTGATAGCCTTTCCCTTCGCCTATTTCGCGGCGCGCTACGCGCGGGGGAAATGGAAGGCGCTATTCTATCTCCTCGTCATGCTGCCCCTGTGGTCGAGCTATCTGGTGAAGATCTATGCCTGGAAGCTCATCCTCGCCAAGGAAGGCATCATCAGCTGGCTTGCCGCGGAACTGCACCTCACCTGGCTGCTCGATGCCGTACTCGCCATTCCGGTGGTGGGCGGCCCGTCCCTATCGATCAGCTATATCGGCACTTTCCTGGTCTTCGTCTATGTCTGGCTGCCTTACATGATCCTGCCCACTCAGGCGGCTTTGGAGCGGGTGCCAGGCAACCTGATCGAGGCGGCAGCCGATCTCGGCGCCAGTCCACGCCAGGCCTTGCGCACCGTCATTCTGCCGTTGGCGTTGCCCGGCATCATCGCCGGCTCGATCTTCACCTTCTCGCTCACGCTGGGCGACTACATCGTGCCGCAGATCGTCGGCACCTCCGCCTACTTCCTCGGCCAGGCGGTCTATACGCTGCAGGGCACGGCCGGAAACATTCCGCTCGCCGCCGCATTTACCGTCGTGCCCATCGCGATCATGGGCATCTATCTGTGGGTGGCCAAGCGGATGGGAGCCTTCGATGCGCTCTGATCGCGGCCAGCGCGCGCCCCTGCCGCTCACTCTTGCCGCTGTCGCCGGCGTGCTCTTCCTGCATGTGCCCCTGCTCCTCATCTTCGTCTATGCCTTCACGACCGAAGAGAAGAGCTACCAGTTCCCGCCCCCCGGCTTCACTCTCAAATGGTTCGCCGTCGTCTGGGAGCGCCAGGACATCTGGAACGCGATTGCGCTGTCGATCAAGGTAGCGGCGATCGCCACTTTCCTTGCGCTCGTTCTTGGAACCTGTGCGGCGGCGGCCGTGGCGCGCGCCAAGTTCTTTGGCCGCGATTACATTTCGCTGCTCTTCATTTTGCCGATCGCGCTGCCCGGCATCATCACCGGCATCGCGCTGCGCTCGGCCTTCAATGTCCTGGATCTTGATTTCTCCATGTGGACCATCGTACTGGGCCACGCCACTTTCTGCATCGTCGTCGTCTACAATAATGCGCTCGCCCGCTTCCGCCGGACTTCGACCAGCATGATCGAGGCTTCGATGGACCTCGGTGCCGACGGTTTCCAGACCTTCCGCTATGTGGTGATGCCGCAGATCGCCTCGGCGCTCCTGGCGGGAGGCATGCTGGCTTTCGCGCTTTCCTTCGACGAAGTGATCGTCACCACCTTCACCGCCGGCACCGGCACGGAGTCGGCGACGCTGCCCATCTGGATGCTCAACGAGCTGATCAGGCCGCGGCAACGGCCGGTCACCAATGTAGTGGCGATCTTCGTCATCGCCGTCACCTTCCTGCCCATCCTCGGCGCCTATTACCTGACCCGCGAGGGTGAGCACACGGGCGGCGCGGGGAAGTAGCTAGCGCTTTTTCTTGGCGGGCTTTTTTGCCGGTTTCTTCACCGGCTTCTTCGCAGGTTTCTTGACCGCCTTCTTGGCTGGCTTCTTGGGCTTCGCCACCGCCACTGGCTCCATCTTCGCCGCCAGCGCCGCGAATTTCGCGAAGAACTGGCTTGCGAGCGCGCGCGACGTTGGTTCAATGAAGCGGGCACCGAGACTGGCGAGCTTGCCCGTAACCTGCGCATCGACGTCGTAGAGCAGCCGGGTGCCCTCGGGCACCGCTTCGAGCTTGACATTGGCGCCACCGGAGGCGGAGCCCGCAAGACCGCCCTTGCCTTCGCCGGAGATGCGATAGCCATTGGGCGGGTCCAGATCGGTCAAGTTGACGATGCCGGTAAAGCGCGTCTTCAGGGGGCCGAGCTTGATCACCACGCGGGCTTCCATCTCGGTATCCGAATGCTTGACGATCGACTCGCAGCCGGGAATGCTCTGTTTCAGGATCGCCGGATCGTTCAGGGCCTTCCACACGGTCTCGCGCGATGCGGGGATCGTTTCCTCGCCGGACATTTTCATCGGTTCCTCCTTGTCATGTGCGGCGATCTAAGCCGGAACATCGCCGCGTTTCCATTGTTCCTTGGTCGCGGCCCGGAAATCGGCCAAACGCCCTTCGGCGATCGCCGCCCGGATACCCTGCATGAGCGATGGGTAATAGGCGATATTGGCCCAGGATAGAAGCATCATGCCGAGAAGCTCGCCCGACCGGACCAGGTGGTGCAGATAGGCGCGCGAATAACGCGACAGGGCCGGGCACGGGCTCTCGGCATCGAGCGGGCGCGCGTCCTCCGCATGCCGGGCGTTGCGCAGATTGATCTTGCCGAAGCGGGTGAAAGCCTGGCCGTGGCGGCCGGACCGG
>CAYOZR010000209.1:0-4359 GCA_964408555.1 uncultured Aestuariivirga sp. | reverse complement strand
CCGCGCGAGGTGATCTGCTCGCCGATCCACATCAGGAACATGGTGCCGCCGGTCAAGGTGATGACCGTGCTGGCGCGGAAGAACATGCCCGGGTCGAGCACCAACCCGCCCTGCCCTTCGAGGCCGACGGAAATGCCATAGGCCTGGAGAGCGGCAAGAATGACGGTGCCGTAGCGCGTGTACTGATTGATCTTCTTACGGCCCTGCTCGCCTTCCTTCTTGAGCTGCTCGAGATGCGGCGAGACCGTGGTCATCAGCTGGATGATGATCGAGGCCGAGATATAGGGCATGATGTTGAGGGCGAAGATCGCCATGCGGCCGAGGGCGCCGCCGGCCAGCCCGTTGACCCAGCCGAGAATGCCGGAAGAGTTCTGGGCCGCGAATTTCGCGAGTTCTATCGTATCGATGCCGGGAATGGGGATGTAGGTGCCGAGCCGGTAAACGATGAGGGCACCCAGGGTGAACCAGATACGGTTCTTCAGGTCCTCGGATTTGGCGAGGGCGCCGAAGTTGAGATTAGCGGCAAGTTGTTCTGCTGCAGATGCCATTCCATGTCCTCGCCTCGTGCCCCCGGCCCGAACTATGTGGGGAGCCCAGGGACCGCACGCAACCCTACTTCGTTTCGGCGGGCGCTTCGGCCGGCCGCAGAACCTTGACGCTGCCGCCGGCCTTCTCGACCGCGGCGATCGCGCCCTTCGAGGCATGCCAGACCTCGAAAGCGAGCTTCGACTTGATCTCGCCCTTGGCCAGCAGCCTGACGCCGGCCAGCGGCTTCGACAGCACGCCCGCAGCGACCAGGGCCGCGACGGTGACCGGCGAATTGCCGTCGAGCTTCTTGGCATCGACAGCCGCCTGAACGCGGCTCAGATTGATTTCATTATAGGCGACCGCATTCGGCTTGTTGAAGCCGCGCTTCGGCAAGCGCCGGTAGATCGGCATCTGGCCGCCTTCGAAGCCAGCCTTGGCGCCGCCCTTGCGCGCCGTCTGGCCCTTGCCGCCGCGGCCCGCCGTCTTGCCCAGGCCGGAACCGATGCCGCGGCCGACGCGCTTGCGGGGCTTGGTGGCGCCGGCATTGCCGGCGATCTGATTGAGCTTCATGGGTCTTGATCCTTATCCAACCACGCGGACGAGATGCGCGACCTTGGCGATCATGCCGCGCACCGCGGGAGTATCTTCCAGCGTCGAGGTCTTGTTGAGCTTGTTGAGGCCGAGGCCGACAAGCGTCGCGCGCTGATCGGCCGGACGGCGCTGCGGACTGTGAACCTGCTGCACCGTGATCTTCTTGCCGGTATTTGCCTTCGCCATGGGAACCGTCCTTCGCTTATTCGGCAACCGCTGCCTCGCCGCCGCGGCGGCGGAGCACGTCGCTTACCTTCTTGCCGCGCCGCGCCGCCACCGAACGGGGCGACACCTGCTTCTTCAGGGCATCGAAAGTGGCGCGCACCATGTTGTAGGGGTTGGATGACCCCTTCGACTTGGCGACCACGTCCTGGACGCCGAGCGATTCGAACACGGCGCGCATCGGGCCGCCGGCAATGATGCCGGTTCCCGGAGGTGCCGCGCGGACTACGACCTTGCCCGCGCCCCAGCGGCCGTCCATGTCGTGATGCAGGGTGCGGCCTTCGCGCAAGGGAATGCGCACCAGGCTGCGCTTGGCGCCTTCCGTCGCCTTGCGCACCGCTTCCGGCACTTCGCGGGCCTTGCCGTGGCCGAAGCCGACGCGGCCCTTCTGGTCGCCGACAACGACGAGTGCCGCAAAGCCGAAGCGCTTGCCGCCCTTCACCACCTTGGCGACGCGATTGATGTGCACGAGCTTGTCGATGAACTCGCTGTCGCGCTCCTCACGGTTGTCCTTGCGATCCCGGCCGCGTTCGCCACGTTCCTTAGCCATTGTGCTTTCCGCCTATCAGAAGTTGAGTCCGCCCTCGCGGGCGGCATCGGCGAGCGCCTTGACGCGCCCATGAAAGAGATAACCGCCGCGGTCGAAGACGACGTCCGTGACGCCAGCCTTGAGCGCGCGCTCGGCCACGAGCTTGCCGACGGCGGCAGCGGCTGCCTTGTCGGTGCCCTTCTTCTTGGCCGCCTTGAAGGCCTCATCGAGGCTCGAGGCGGCGGCGATCGTGGCGCCCTTGGCGTCGTCGATCACCTGGGCATAGATGTTCTTGCTCGAGCGGAACACCGAAAGCCGTGGGCGCAGATTGCCGCGCGCCGCAATGGCCTTGCGCACCCGCGCCCGGCGCATCGCAGATGGGGACGATTTTGTGACCATGTGAACCACCCGTTACTTCTTCTTGCCTTCCTTGCGGAAGATGTATTCGCCAGCATATTTGACGCCCTTGCCCTTGTAGGATTCGGGGCCACGGTATTCGCGGATTTCCGCCGCCACTTGACCGACACGCTGCTTGTCGATGCCGGTGATGACGATTTCGGTGGGCTTCGGCGTTTTGATTTCGATGCCGGCCGGAATCGGATAGTTGACGTCGTGGCTGTAGCCGAGATTGAGCTGCAGCGACTTGCCCTGAACCGCGGCGCGATAGCCGACGCCGTTGATCTCCAGCGACTTGGAATAGCCCTCGGTGACGCCCTTGATCATATTGGCGACCATGGTGCGCGACATGCCCCAGCAGGAGCGCGCCAACTTGGAGTTGTCGCGCGGGTCGACCTTGACACCGCCCTTGTCGAGCGTGGCGAGCACATGCTCGGCGAGCACCATCTTGAGTTCGCCCTTGGGGCCCTTCACCGACAGGTTGGCGCCGCTCACGTTGACCGTGACGCCCGCCGGAACCAGAACTGCCTTCTTGCCGATACGAGACATGGATTGGTCCTCAGAACACCGTGCAGATGACTTCGCCGCCCACATTCTGGGCACGCGCTTCGGCATCCGACATGACGCCCTTCGGCGTTGACAGGATGGAAATGCCCAGGCCGTTGTAGACGGTGGGGAGAGTTGCGACCGAGGCATAGACGCGGCGGCCCGGCTTCGACACCCGATGGATCTCGCGGATCACCGGAGCGCCGTCGAAATATTTCAGCTCGATCTCGATCTCGGCCTTGGCCTTGCCCTGCTGCACCGTGGCGAAGCCGCGGATGAAGCCCTCCTGCTGCAGCACCTCGAGCACGCGTTCGCGCAGCCGCGAAGCCGGCGTCGTCACCTTGGACTTGCCGCGCTCATGGGCGTTGCGGATGCGGGCGAGCATGTCTCCGATCGGATCAACGACACTCATTTCATCATTCTCCTGAAGTCCGTATCCGTTACCAGCTCGACTTGACCATGCCGGGGATCAGACCCTGGTTGGCCATTTCGCGCAGTGCCAGACGCGACATCTTGACTTTCCTGTAGTAAGCACGCGGACGGCCCGTCACTTCGCAACGGTTGCGCACGCGGTTGGGCGAGGAATTGCGCGGCAGCTCAGCCATCTTGAGCTGCGCGGCAAAACGCTCTTCCATCGGCAGCGCCTTGTTCTGCGCGATCGCCTTGAGGCGGGTGCGCTTGCCGGCGAATTGCTTCACCAGACGCTTGCGGCGGTTGTTCTTTTCTACCGAGCTCGTTTTCGCCATGTGGCTACCTCAGCCTGTTGTCTCTTGTCCGCTTCATGCCGCCTGCTTGCGCATGCTGCGGCGGAAGGGGAAGTTGAATGCTTCGAGCAGCGCGCGGGCCTCTTCGTCGGTGCGCGCCGTGGTGCAGACGATCACGTCCAGGCCCCACACCCGGTCGATCTTGTCGTAGTCGATCTCCGGGAAAATGAGGTGTTCCTTGATGCCCATGGCAAAGTTGCCATTGCCGTCGAAGCTCTTGTCCGAGAGGCCGCGGAAGTCGCGCACCCGGGGGAGCGCTATGGTGATGAACCGGTCGAGGAACTCGTACATGCGGGTCTTGCGCAGCGTCACCTTGGCGCCGATCGCCAGGTTCTCGCGGATCTTGAACTGGGCGATGGCCTTGCGCGACTTGGTGATCACCACCTTCTGGCCGGCGATCCTCTCAAGCTCGGAGGCGGCGACCTGCACCAGCTTCGAATCCTGGGTGGCCTCGCCGATGCCCATGTTGAGCACGATCTTGTCGATCCGCGGCACTTCCATGACGTTCTTATAGCCGAACTGCTCGATGAGCTTCGGACGCACGACCTCGTCATAGTGCTTGCGCAGGCGCGGCACGTAGTCCTTCGGCAGCACCTCGGCGGGAGCGGCTTTCGCCTCCTTGCCGGCGTCGGCTTTCTTGCCTTCGGGCTTCTTGGCTTCCGTCTTCTTGGCCTCGGGCTTCACCGCTTCCAGCTTGCCGGCCTGGGACTTTTTCGCCGCCTTCTTGCCTTTTTCGTCAGCCATCGATGACTTCTCCAGAGCGTTTTGCAAACCGGACTTTTT
>CAYOZR010000208.1:0-4384 GCA_964408555.1 uncultured Aestuariivirga sp. | reverse complement strand
GCTTTTCCCGACACAGGGCGCCTGGGCGTTGGGGGCGCGGTTGAGAAGCTCGTCGAAGGCGCGCGAGACATGGGTCAGGTCCTTGAGCCGATCTTCGCCGACACCGGTTTCGAAGCGGTGGCGATAGGCATCCTTGAGGGCGAGCGTCGGGACGATCGAAACCAGATTGGCGTTGCCGCAGCGCTCGCCGATGCCGTTGAGCGTTCCCTGGATGTGGCGCACTCCGGCATCGACGGCGGCGAGCGAATTGGCCACCGCCTGGCCGGTGTCGTCATGGGCGTGGATGCCGAGATGCGAGCCCGGCACCGATTTCGTCACGGTACGGACGATTTCCGCGATTTCGGCGGGCAAGGTTCCGCCATTGGTATCGCACAGCACCACCCAGCGGGCGCCGGCGTCATAGGCGGCCTTGGCACAGGCGAGAGCATAGGCGGGATTGGCCTTGTAGCCGTCGAAGAAATGCTCGCAGTCGAGCAGCACTTCCTTGCCCGCGGATTTCGCCGCCGCGATGGACTGACGGATCGATTCGAGATTTTCCTCGTTGGTGCAGCCCAGCGCCACCCGCACATGATAGTCCCAAGCCTTGGCGACGAAGCAGACGGCTTTCGATTTCGCCTGCAAGAGCTGCTGGAGGCCGGCGTCGTTGGAGACGGAGCGCCCGGCCCGCTTCACCATGCCGAAGGCGGTGAATGTGGCGCGCATCGGACGCGCTTCCGCAAAGAGCGCCGAATCGGTCGGATTGCCGCCCGGATAGCCACCCTCGATGTAATCGAGGCCGAGGCTGTCGAGCATGCCGATCACCACCAGCTTGTCGTCGAGGGAGAAATCGATCCCCGGCGTCTGCTGTCCGTCGCGCAACGTGGTGTCGAACAGATAGAGGCGTTCGCGGGTCATCGCAGCAATCCACTCAGATAGAGGACCAGCAGCACGGCGGCGACCAGCACGGCGATTTTCAGCACCACATAGGTAAGCCAGTGGCGCGGGAAAGGCAGGCTGTCTTTCCAGGACTTGTTGCGGTCGTCGGGCGCGTTCATCGCTTAACCTCCCAGGATGTGGTGCCGTCCTTGTTGTCCTTGATGGCGATGCCTATGGCGGCGAGTTCATCGCGGATGCGATCGCTCTCCGTCCAATTCTTCACCTTGCGGGCTTCGAGGCGGTCTTCGACAAGACTATCAATTCTAGAGACATCGCTCAGCGTTTTCTGCAATGACGTCTTGATCCAGCGACCAAAATTATCCAGGTCGATGCCCAGGAACCGCAGACTGGCAGCAAGCTCCCCGGAACGTGCTCCCTGTCCACCTTGCACGACTTTCCTTCGAATGACATGCAACTGGGCAATGGCTTCCGGGGTATTTAGATCATCGGATAGGGCTTCTAATACTCCTGCGTTGGGTATTGCCGGAATTGCCTGCGGGGACGCAGCCCGCCATAGGTCATCTAGGACGTGGAAGGAGTTCTCTAGTCCTTTGTTTGTCCAATCGATCGGCTGACGGTAATGGGTGCGTAGCATATTGAAACGCAGAACTTCGCCCGGCCAATCCTTCAACAACTCATTGATCGTCACGAAATTCCCCAGGCTCTTGGACATTTTCTGTCCTTCCACCTGGAGAAAGCCGTTGTGCATCCAGATATTGGCCATGAGTTTGTGGCCGAAGACGCAGCGGGTTTGGGCCAGTTCATTTTCATGGTGGGGGAAGACCAGATCGATGCCGCCGCCGTGGATGTCGAAGGTCTCGCCCAGAAGTTTCCAGCTCATGGCCGAGCATTCGATGTGCCAGCCGGGGCGGCCCCTGCCCCACGGGCTGTTCCAGCCCGGCGTGTCCTTGTCCGAGGGCTTCCACAGCACGAAGTCCATGTCGCCCTTCTTGTAGGGCGCCACCTCGACGCGGGCGCCCGCCATCATCTCGTCGAGGGAGCGCCGCGACAGGCGGCCGTAATCCTGCGTCGATGTCACGTCGAACAGCACATGGCCGTCCGCCACATAGGCATGGCCCTTGGCGATCAGCCGCTCCATCAACGCAATCATCGGACCGATGTATTCGGTGGCCCGCGGCTCATGAGTCGGCGGCAGCACGCCAAGCGCCGCGATGTCCTCGTGGAACTGCCGCACCGTGCGCTCGGTCAGGTCGCGGATCGGCACCCCCTCCTCGCGGGCCCGCGCATTGATCTTGTCGTCGACGTCGGTGATGTTGCGGACATAGGTGACGTGGTCCGGCCCATAGAGATGGCGCAAGAGCCGGAACAGCACGTCGAAGACGATGACCGGCCTGGCATTGCCGATATGGGCGAAATCGTAGACCGTCGGCCCGCAGACATACATGCGCACATGCTGCGGATCGAGGGGGACGAAGTCCTCCTTCCGGCGGGTGAGTGTATTGTAGAGTTTCAACGGCATAAGCTCTCTCAGGGCTTGCCGGCCCGGGGATCGCTTCAGCTGAATTCAAGTCAAGCGGCGCCCTGCCAGCGGTGTTCGGCTAGCTGCAGATAATAATGCCGCAAAAGTTAACGGCATGGTGGGGCGCGGTTTTCATGGCGGCGCAACATGCGGGAAGCGGGTCCATTCGTCAAGTCCGCGTGGCCCGCAGGGTTGCCATGAGGTTTCGAGGCCTTTGCGGCGCAGGCCCGCTTGTTTAATGGTGGCGGAATAGCGAGGGGCGGCGCTGATTCTCGCCGGCAACACCATCAATCTCGTCAAGGCGCAATCGCGATGACCGTCGCCGAACGATCCCAGCACCGGCTGGGCCTGGCGCTGGTCGCGGTGGCGGCGCTTGCCTGGTCGTCGGCGGGCATCTTCACCCGAGTCATCTCGGCCGACCTCATGACCATGCTGTTCTGGCGCGGCATCTTCTCGGGCAGCGCGGTGTTCGCCCTGTTCTTCCTCATGGAACGGAGCCAGTCGCCGGCCATTCTCGCCCGGCTGCGCTGGCCGGCGCTCGCCGTCGCCGTGCTCTGCGCCACCAGCATGATCACCGGCATCGGCGCCTTGCGCTTTACCAGCGTGGCGGACGCCATGGTGATTTATGCGACGGTGCCCTTCGTGACGGCGGGGTTCGCCTATCTGTTCATCGGCGAGCGGCCTACAGTTTCGACGATGATCGCCAGCGGCGCAGCGCTCGGCGGCGTCGCCATCATGCTCACCGGCGCCGAATGGGGCGGCAGCCTGTTCGGCAAGCTGCTCGCCATGCTGATGACGCTCGGCATGGCGGGATTCACGGTGATCATGCGGCGCCACCGCGAGGTGCCGATGCTGCCGGCCATGGGCGCTTCCGCCTGGCTCTGCGCCTTCTTCTGCTTCTGGTTCGCCGCGCCGCTGGCGGTTACCACGCGCGACTTCGGGCTCATGGCGCTGTTCGGCGTGTTCCAGAACGCCGCGGGGCTTGCCCTCTACGTCTTCGGCTCGAAGCGCGTGCCGGCGGCGGAGGCAACGCTCATTGCCGCACTGGAAGTGCCGCTGACGCCGTTTTGGGTGTGGCTGTTGCTCACCGAAATTCCGGCGCCGGCAACTCTCATGGGCGGTGCCGTGGTGCTTGTGGCGCTGTTCGGCCACATCCTGATGGAGTTCCGCTCCGACCCGCGCGCCGATCCGGAGCCGTTTCAGGCGGGGCCGTGACCGGGCGAGTGTAATGCGTAACTTGATAGGCTACGGCCACCTGCCTAGATTGCCGCCATGAAGATCCGGAATGTCGTCCACAAGGGCCTGTGGCGGTTCATCGAAAGGGTTAACCGGTCCGGGCTCCCTCCGGCGGCGGCGGAGAAGATCGGCAACCTCGTTTCGTTCCTGCAGGAAATGAGCGATGTCGAGGAGGTCCGATCGATACCGTCCTGGCGGGCACACATCATGACCGGAAACCGCAAGGGCACATGGAGTCTGACGGTCACCCGCAACTGGCGGATCGCTTTCCGGATCGATGAGACTGAAAACGAAGTCGCCGATCTCGACTTCGAGGATTATCATTAGGAGTTGACAATGGTTCAGATGTTGCGGCCTTCCCATCCCGGACGATTCATCAAGATGGAGATTCTCGAGCCGTTGGCGCTGCCGGTGACGGCGGCGGCAAGGATTCTCGGGGTCACGCGCCCGGCTCTGTCGGCACTCCTCAATGCGCGCTCGTCGCTGTCTTCCGATATGGCGATCCGGATTGAAAAGGCCTTCGGCGTCAGGATGGACACGCTGCTCAGGATGTGGACGGCCTATGACATCGCCGCTGCACAGGCCCGCAGGGCGGCGATCAAGGTCAAGCGTTACCGGCCGGGAAAGACCGGCGAGCCTGCCAGACTGCCGCAATAACTGGAAGCTTTACCGCCTTTCGGCAGGACGTTGCCTACTCCGCCGCTTCCGCCGTGTCGTCGTCGTCGGTGCGCGGGCGCGAGGCCAGTTCCTTCT
>CAYOZR010000207.1:0-4398 GCA_964408555.1 uncultured Aestuariivirga sp. | reverse complement strand
TGGAAATACAGGGGACACAAGCCCCAGCACAGGAAGGCGAGGGAGGCGTACAACATGCCTGGATTCATGATGGCGTTCGCTCCGGAGTAGACAGTCTGTCATTATCGCTGAAAACACACGGGGCTGCCCGGCGCCGCTGGCGAGGCGTAGAATGGCAACAAATCAACGGCCGCACGCGCGCGCAAGCGGGCGCTGCGGCATAAAACAACGACCTTGGGGCAGCCCGGAACCATGCAAAAATACTCTTGCTATTTGCTAATACCTATCATATTGTGCGATGCAACAAAACAAAAACGGGTGCAATCTTGACGTCGGAACACAAAAAAAGCAGCCTGGTCGGCTTGACACTGGCTGCTGTGGGCATCGTCTATGGCGATATCGCCACCAGTCCCCTGTACACCCTGAAAACGGTCTGCGACCCGACCCACGGCCTGCCCGTCACGTATAACAACCTGCTGGGCATCGTCCCGGTGTTCTTCGTGGGCCTGACCCTGATCTTTTCCTTCAAGTATGTGGCCCTGGGGTTGGGCGCCGACAACCGCGGCGAGGGCGGCATCATGGCCCTGATGGCGCTGGTGCTGTCGTCCGTCAGCAAGTCATCGCGCTGGCACGTGCCGCTGATGGTGATCGGCGTGTTCGGCGCCACCCTGTTCTATGGCGACAGCATGATCACGCCGGCCATTTCCGTGCTGTCGGCCATTGAGGGCCTGGAAGTGGCCACGCCCGCCTTCAGCCCCTACGTCGTGTGGCTGACGATCGCCGTGCTGGTGGGGCTGTATTCCGTGCAGTCGCACGGCACGGCCGGCATCGGCCGCTTCTTCGCCCCCGTCATGCTGATCTGGTTTGTCGCGCTGGCCTGCATGGGCGTGGTCAACATCATCAAGTCGCCGGCCATCCTGGCCGCCATCAATCCCCTGCACGCGGTGGCTTTCCTGCTGGAAAATGGCCGCATCGCCTTCCTGTCGCTGGGCGCCGTGGTGCTGGCGCTGACGGGCGCCGAGGCGCTGTACGCCGACATGGGCCACTTCGGCAAGAAGCCGATCCGCACGGCCTGGCTGGCGGTGGCTTTCCCCTGTCTGATGCTCAACTATCTGGGCAAGGCGCGGGACGTGATGACGCTGGCCCATGAGCTGGGCCACGGCGTGCATCAGGTGCTGGCGGCGGGCCAAGGCGCGCTGATGGCCTCAACACCGCTCACCCTGGCCGAGACGGCGAGCGTGTTCGGTGAAATGCTGACCTTCCAGGCGCTGCTCCGGCAGACGACGGATGCCAAAAAGCGCAAGGCGCTGCTCGCGTCCAAGGTCGAGGACATGATCAACACGGTGGTGCGGCAGATCGCCTTCTACACTTTCGAGCGTAAAATTCACACGGCGCGCAAGGAGGGAGAACTCACCCCCGACCAGATCAACGCCATCTGGCTCGAGGTGCAGACGGAAAGCCTGGGCGACGCGATCGTCCTCGGCGAGAGCTACGAGACCTTCTGGACCTACATCCCGCACTTCATCCACTCGCCGTTCTATGTCTATGCCTATGCCTTCGGCGACTGCCTGGTGAATTCGCTCTATGCCCGCTACCGGGAGAGCGAGACGGGCTTCCAGGAGAAATATTTCGCCATGCTCAAGGCGGGCGGCAGCAAGCACCATTCGGAACTGCTCAAGCCCTTCGGCCTCGACGCCACCGATCCCGGCTTCTGGCAGAAGGGCCTGGCGGTCATCTCCGGCATGATCGACGAGTTGGAGGGGATGGAATGAGATTGCGTGACTCATCGCCGCGCCGGGGACTGCCGCTTGCGGCACCGGGCCGGGTTGGCTAGAAACGCCCGCAAAGGCACTCGGGCTACAGGGGATAGACATGGCCGAACATATCTCGTCAGGCACGCATGCCCACGGCATGGAGGAACACCGCAGCACCTATCGGGGCTTCGTCAAGGGTGCCATCGTCTTGTCTCTCATCTGCGGCTTTGTCCTCGTGGCGCTGGTCGCCTTCCGCTTCGCCCACACGCTGAACGTATTCACGGGCTTTGCCGGGCTGATCCTCGGCCTCATCGCGGTCGCCATCGATGCCCGCACCGGGTCGCGCTACTTCCTGTCGCTGGGGCTGCTCGTCCTGTTCGGACTGATCACCGCCGTCAACGTCTCCTGAGGCGACCGCCAGGACATGCTGATCGCCATCCCGACTGAAACACATCCGGGCGAATCCCGGGTTGCGGCGAGCCCCGATACCGTCAAGGCCTATGTCAAGAAGGGCCTCAAGGTCATCATCCAGGCGGGGGCGGGAGCCGGATCCCATATCGCCGACGACGCCTATGCCGCGGTGGGCGCCAAGATCGTCAGGAGCGAGGCGGATTTCAAGGACGCCGCCATCGTGCTCACGGTGCGGCGGCCTTCCGACAGACTGGTCAAGGCGCTGAAGAAGGGCACCATCCTGGCCGGCGGGCTCGATCCCTATGGCGATCGCAAGGGCCTCGATCTCCTGGCCAAGGCGGGCCTCACGCTGTTCGCCATGGAGCTCATGCCGCGTATTTCCCGCGCCCAGTCCATGGACATTCTCTCGTCGCAGGCCAATCTCGCAGGCTATAAGGCGGTGATCGACGCGGCCGGCCATTTCGGCCGCGCCTTTCCAATGATGATGACGGCGGCGGGCACGGTGCCGCCGGCCAGGGTGTTCATCATGGGGGTGGGCGTTGCCGGCCTGCAGGCGATCGCCACGGCGCGGCGGCTCGGCGCCATCGTCTCGGCCACCGACGTGCGCAAGGCCACCGAAGAGCAGGTGAAGAGCCTCGGCGCCAAATTCGTCTTCGCCGATGTGGCGGATGCGGCAACCGCCGGCGGCTATGCCAAGGAATTGTCCGCCGAGGACAAGGCCAAGCAGGCAGCGCTGGTGGCCGAGCACATCAAGGGCCAGGACATCGTCATCACCACGGCGTTGATCCCCGGACGCCCGGCGCCGGTGCTGGTCACCAAGGAGATGGTCGACACCATGAAGGCGGGCTCGGTGATCGTCGATCTGGCGGTCGAGCGCGGCGGCAATTGCCCGTTGTCGAAGCCGGACCAGATTGTCGTCCACAAGGGCGTGTCGATCATCGGCACCGTCAATCTCGCCGGCCAGCTCGCTGGCAACGCCTCGCAGCTCTATGCCAAAAACCTCGCCAATTTCCTCGAGCCGCTGATCCAGAAGGACGGCAGCCTCAAGATCGACTTCGAGGACGAAATCGTCAAGGGCACGCTGATCGCCAGGGACGGCGCCCTGGTGCATCCCATGTTCAAGGCCTGATCAAATGGAACAGCTCGCCCACACCATCGATCCCTTCATCTCGCTGCTCGGCATTTTCGTGCTGGCGGTGTTCGTCGGCTACTATGTGGTGTGGAACGTCACACCCGCCCTGCATACGCCGCTGATGTCGGTCACCAATGCGATCTCCTCGGTGATCGTGGTCGGCGCCCTTCTCGCCGTCGGTGCCGGCGCCATCGCCTCGGGCTCGGTCATCGCCATGATCTTCGGCTTTCTGGCGCTGATGCTGGCGAGTGTAAACATTTTCGGCGGCTTCCTGGTCACCCAGCGCATGCTCGCCATGTACAAGAAGAAGGGCAAGTAAGAGATGTCGGCCAATTTCGCAGCCCTTCTCTATCTGGTCGCCGGCGCCTGTTTCATCATGGCGTTGCGCGGCCTGTCCTCGCCCGCCACATCGCGGGCCGGCAACATGTACGGCATGGCCGGCATGGCGCTGGCCATCTTCACCACCCTTGCCATCGCCGCTCCCACCAATCCGCTGATCTGGGCGCTGATCGTGGGCGGCATCGCCGTGGGCGGCACCATCGGCGCGGTCACCGCGCGGCGAATTCCCATGACGGCCATGCCGCAGCTGGTTGCCGCCTTCCATTCGCTGGTCGGTCTTGCCGCCGTGTTCGTGGCGGCCGCCGCCTTCTACGCACCCGACGCCTTCGGCATCGCAACGGATGGCGTCATTCACGGGCAAAGCCGCATCGAAATGTCGCTCGGCGCGGCAATCGGCGCCGTCACCTTCACCGGCTCGATCATCGCCTTCCTCAAGCTCGACGGCCGCATGAGCGGGGCGCCGATCCTGCTGCCCGCCCGCCATGTCATCAATATCGCATTGGCCCTGGCGCTGATTTTCTTCATCTACCGGTTCTTCGCCGGCCAGGGTCCGCTCGATTTCTGGCTGCTCGTGGCGGCGAGCTTCGCGCTCGGCTTCTTGCTGATCGTGCCCATCGGCGGCGCCGACATGCCGGTGGTGATCTCGATGCTCAACTCCTATTCGGGATGGGCCGCGGCCGGTATCGGCTTCACGCTCGGCAATACCGCGCTCATCATCACCGGCGCGCTGGTCGGCTCGTCGGGCGCCATCCTCTCCTACATCATGTGCAAGGGCATGAACCG
>CAYOZR010000206.1:0-4440 GCA_964408555.1 uncultured Aestuariivirga sp. | reverse complement strand
AGTGCCAGAGCCGTTGAAACCTGCGTGCCGTTGAGCAGCGCCAGCCCTTCCTTTGGACCGAGCGCCACCGGCGCAACTCCCGCAACCTTCATCGCCTCGCTGCCGGAGACGCGCGCATCCTTCACCAGCGCTTCGCCCTCGCCGGTCAGAACCAGGCTCATATGGGCCAGCGGTGCGAGATCGCCGGAAGCGCCCACCGATCCCTGTCCCGGAATGACCGGCAGGATATCGGCATTGATCAGCCCGGCCAGCGCCTCCATGACGGTAAGCGAAATACCCGAAGCTCCCTGCGACAGGGCATTGAGCTTGAAGAGCAGAATCAAGCGCACCACCCCGGGCGGCAGCGGCGCGCCCACGCCCGCCGCATGCGAGCGCACGATATTGACCTGCAGCGCCGCGAGGTCGGCGGCGGCAATGCGCGTCTTGGCAAGCTTGCCGAAGCCGGTATTGACGCCATAGATCGCCTCACCCGTGGCCAGCAGCCGCGCCACCGTCGCGGCGCTGCGCGTGATCAGGCCCCGCGCCTTCTCGGTCAGTTCAACCTTGATGGGGCCGGCCAGTGCGGCGCGCACATCGCCAAGCGACAGGGGGCCGTTTCCGATCCTGATCATTGCGACAACCTTCGAACCGCGGCGCGGAAACCCGCTTCGATTTCCTCTTCGCGGATATGGTGCCGGTCCTTGACCACATGCGTCCCCGCCACAAAGACATCCTTCACGCATTGATTGCCGCCGGAAAAAATCCAGCTGTCGAGCAAGCTGTCGCCGCTGCGGCCGATGAGAGCCGGGTGATCGGCATCGAGCACGGCGATATCGGCACGGTATCCCGGAGCAATGGCGCCCACCGGCTGGGCCATGGCCTGGGCGCCACCCTTCAGCGCCGCATCGAACAGGCTCCGCCCGGTCGATGCTCCGGGCCCCGAGGCCAGGGCATTGCGGGTCAAGTCGCGCAGCCGCTGCGAATATTCCAGCATGCGCAGATCTTCCGCCGGCGAGACCGAGATGTGGCTGTCGGAGCCGATGGCGATGACGCCGCCCGCCTTGCGATAGTCGACCGCCGGAAAAATGCCGTCGCCGAGATTGGCCTCGGTGGTGGGGCACAGTCCCACCACCGCGCCCGACTTCGCCAGGTCCTCGGTTTCCGCCGCCGTCATGTGGGTGGCGTGAATGGCGCACCAGCGCGGCGACACATCGAGGCTGTCGAGCAGCAGTTCGACCGGGCGGCGCGAGCCCCAGGCGAGGCAGTCCTCGACCTCCTTCACCTGCTCCGCCACGTGAATGTGGATTGGCGCCTTGGCATCAATGGCCGCGATCACCGTCTTGAGCAGTTCCGCCGTCACCGCCCTGAGACTGTGCGGGGCGATGCCGAGCCGGCGCAGCGGATGACCGCCGCACACCCGGTCGAGCGTCTCGAAAATGCGCAAGAAACGATCGGCGCCGTTGACGAAGCGCCGCTGGCCCGGCGTCGAAGCCTGACCGCCGAAGCCGCCATAGTTGTAAAGCGCCGGCAGCATGGTGATGGCGATGCCCGCCTGTTCGGCGGCACCGATGCAGCGCAGCGAAAGTTCGGCCGGCTCGCCATAGGGTGTTCCGTCCGGCTGGTGGTGCAGATATTGGAACTCTCCCACCACTGAGAAGCCGCTTTTCAGCATCTCGACATAGAGCTGGGCGGCCACCGCCCCCAGATCGTCGGGGCCGAGCTTGAGGGCAAAGCCGTACATGACGTCCCGCCAAGTCCAGAAACTATCGGCTCCCGGACCCGCCCGCTCGGCCAGCCCCGCCATCAAGCGCTGGTGCGCGTGGGAATGCACATTGGTCAGGGCCGGAATGGCGATGCCTTTGATCTTGTAGCCATATTTCGAGTTTGCCGCGACGCTCTCGATGAGGCCGTTAGAGCCGATGCTGACCGTCACGTCATCCTGCCAGCCTTGCGGCGTTAGCGTCGAGGAGAAGTGAAATTTGGTGCTTTGCATGGATTGTACTATATTGTATAGACAACCTTATACAAGTGATTTTGCGCATGCTTCTCACAAATCTTCAATTGACAACCATGACCGGCGGCTACGGCCTCCTCCCCGATGCCGCCATCCGCATCGAAGGCCAGACCATTGCTTGGGCAGGCCCCCGTTCGGCGGCCCCGGCGGGCGATGCCGTCGATTGCGGCGGAAGACTGGTCACTCCCGGACTGATCGATTGCCACACCCATCTGGTCTATGGCGGCAGTCGCGCCAATGAGTTCGAAATGCGCCTCAATGGCGTTTCCTACGCCGAGATCGCCAAGGCCGGCGGCGGCATCGCGGCGACAGTGCGCGCCACAAGGGCGGCTGCCGAAGCAGAACTGCGCCAGACCGCTCTGAAGCGCCTCGACTGCCTGCTCGCCGAAGCTGTCACCACCATCGAGATCAAGTCCGGCTATGGCCTCGATGTCGAAACCGAGATGAAGATGCTGCGCGTCGCCCGCGCGCTCGGTGCCTCGCGCCCCGTCGATGTGGTCACCACCTTTCTCGGCGCCCATGCCTTTCCGCCGGAATTCCGCGACAACCACGCCGAATATGTGAAGCTCGTCTGCGAGCAGGCCCTTCCCGCCGTGGCCAAGGCGGGGCTGGCCGACGCGGTCGATGGTTTCTGCGAGGACATCGCCTTTTCGGCCGTGGAAATGGAGCAGGTGTTCAAGGCCGCCAAGGCCCTCGGTCTGCCGGTCAAGCTCCATGCCGAGCAGCTCTCCAATCTCGGCGGCGCTAAGATAGCGGCTCGATACAATGCTCTCTCGGTCGATCACATCGAATATCTCGACGCGGACGGCGTCGCCGCCATTGCCGCCTCCGGCACGGTGGCCGTACTCCTGCCCGGCGCCTTCTACTATCTGCGCGAAAAGCAGTCGCCACCGGTTGCCGCGCTCCGTTCGCACAAGGTTCCCATCGCCATTGCAACCGACCTCAACCCTGGATCGTCACCCGTTCACTCTTTGCTCTCCACCATGAACATGGCCTGCGTGCTTTTTGGCCTGACGCCGGAGGAGGCACTTCTTGGTGTAACGGCCAGCGCGGCCCGGGCCTTGGGCTTGCGGGATCGCGGCCGCATCGCCCCGGGCCTCAAGGCCGATCTCGCCTTCTGGGATGTCGAGCGCCCCGGCGAACTTGCCTATCCCCTGGGGCTAAATCCGCTCGCCGCCGTCATCCGCGATGGCAAGCTCGTCCGTGGCAGCCTCGCATGAACGAGGCCCAGCCCCTCTATGCCAAGGTCAAGGATCACATCCTCGGCCACATCCGCGCCGGCATCTGGGCGCCGGGCGCCAGGGTTCCATCCGAGAACGAGCTGGTCGAAAGTTTCGGCATCAGCCGCATGACCGCCAACCGGGCGCTGCGCGAATTGACCGCCGACGGCTATCTCGCCCGCGTGCCCGGCGTCGGCACTTTCGTGCGCGAGCCGCCCGCCCGCTCGAGCCTGGTGGAGCTTCGCAACATCGCCGAGGAGATCGAGGCCCGCGGCCATCGCTACACCTCGCGCCTCGTTGCCCACGAGGAAGTGACGGCGAGTGCGATCCTCACCGAGGAGTTCGAGATGAAGTCGCCGCAGCGCCTCTACCATGTGGTGATCGTGCATGAGGAGAACGGCGTCCCCGTGCAGCTCGAGGACCGTTATGTGAACCCCTTCGTGGTGCCGGCTTTCATGGTGCAGGATTTCACCGCGACGACACCCACCGCCTATCTGCTCGCCGCCGTTCCCGTCGATGAGCTCGAACACACCGTCGAGGCGGTCATGCCCGATCTCCGGCAGCAGAAGCTGCTCGACATGCCCGCCGCCGAACCCTGCCTGGCGCTGCATCGCCGCTCATGGAGCAAGGGCCATGTGGTGACCGTCGCCACCCTCATCTATCCCGCCAGCCGCTACGCCCTCTACAGCCGCTACAAGACCAGCGCCCAGGGCACGCTGTCCCAATAGGAGCCCCCGATGAACACCCGCCGCGACAACTCGCGCCACATCAAGTCGCCCACCGGCACGGCGATCACCGCCAAATCCTGGCTCACCGAAGCGCCGCTGCGCATGTTGATGAACAATCTCGATCCGGGTGTGGCCGAACGGCCCGAGGAACTCGTCGTCTATGGCGGCATCGGCCGGGCGGCGCGCAACTGGGAAGCCTTCGACCGCATCGTGGCGGGGCTCAGGTCGCTCGAAGCCGACGAAACCCTGCTCGTCCAGTCCGGCAAGCCGGTCGGCATTTTCCGCACCCACCAGGATGCGCCCCGCGTGCTCATCGCCAATTCCAATCTCGTGCCCCATTGGGGCACCTGGGACCATTTCAACGAGCTCGATCGCAAGGGCTTGATGATGTACGGCCAGATGACGGCGGGTTCGTGGATCTATATCGGCACGCAAGGCATCGTCCAGGGCACCTACGAGACCTTCGCCGAGGTCGGCCGCAAGCATTATGCGGGCCAAC
>CAYOZR010000205.1:0-4557 GCA_964408555.1 uncultured Aestuariivirga sp. | reverse complement strand
ATATCAAAGGACTACACCATGTCCGATCTGACAAGGAGACATGCCTACTTCAGGAACTGCGTCTTCCGCAGCTACTCCAAATACTTCCCCAGAGACATCGATCAGTTTCTTCCCTACCACTTCGCGCAGTGTCTCGGGAATTACAACATGCTGGCGGCGTGCATAACGGAAGAAGAATCGGCCGGAATCATGTCGGAGGCATTCCTCTCTTTTGCACAGGTGTTGTTTATCACGGAGAAGATCTACAACAAGAAGCAGGGCGTGGGGAGGCGCATGGACCTCTTCCACTCCTTTGAGGTTCTCTCGACATTGTCATACATCTTTGAAAAAGGATGCATCTACTATCTAGAAAAGACGAAGTTGATGGAAAAGGGCTGCCTCGACGATGCAACCGAGGCGCAGTTGGTGGAAAAGGAGCAGGATCCCGAATCCAAGCAGGAGCAGGAGGAACCTTCCGTCGAAACAGAAGAACCCGCGCCAGAGGAAGAACCCAAAGAGGATCCCGAAAAAGAGCAGGAGTCCTCTGCCCAAAAGGGGTTCTGGAGCGCGAGCAAAGACATCGCAGGAGTCATGTCCTTCTTCGAGAAGTCCAAGAGCGGGGTCGTGTCGGCGCTGGAAATGGAGAAGACCCCCCCAGTGAACAGCGTCCCCCAACAACAATAAATATAATATGTTCGCCCATCTCAGAAACAGAGACTCCTGACCGCGCTACGAAGTCTTCCATGCCACAACAGGGGGAAATGGGAGAGCCCAGCGACGAGTATTGGTACGAGGGGAAGAAGGGGGGGAGGAGAGGAAACTTCGAGACCCCTTTGAGACGGGATCGGATGAATTGCACAGAGTCCTATTTCATACGCGGACTCGTGTGGATCACAGCAGTGCTCAATGTGGCCAACATCGTTCTCATGTCGATCAACATCATCCTTCTGGTGCAGGGACTGAATGGCGCCGAAGAGGACATAGGCGCGATGGAGGTGGGCACCATGGCGACCATGCTCCAGAACATGCAATATCTCCAACGGACCGACGGATGCAACACCCAGCTCTCCATGGTGACCAACTGTCTCTTGATGCAGAGATTCTTCCTGGCCACGACGGGGGATTTCTTCGACTGCGACATCTCGACGCTTCCAGCGAAGCCGGATCCCTCCAACTTCGCCTCCTGTCGTCACGCACAGGAGATCGTCAACTACGCAGAGAGGCAGACAGTGGAAGAAGTGGTGGACTACTTTGCCAGGACCAGCTTCCAAGAGACAGAGATCGGAGACGTCGAGGACATGTGGAGCTCGATTCTCAGCGGGAGTCCTTCGCCTTCTTCGGGATAGGACCAATAAATCCACACATTTCTGTAAGCGCGCACTTTATTGCTTCAGCTGCTCGATCCCATATCCAGAGCAGAAGCCCTGATCTCTGGAGGCCATCAATTCCAGGGCACGCCCCACCTGGATATAGGCCTTGGCCACACTATGCACCGCAGCCAGATCCTTGGGCACGCTCTGCGAACGGGACTCGTACCCCCCACTGAGCTGGGCATAGAATCTCATCCACGGCCAGTGACGCAGTGCAATCCTCTGGTAGAATCTCTGGGCGTTCTGCACCACGAAGAAGCGCTCCAACTTCTCCTGCATGTTCTCGGGCACCTCTGGGAAGGGGGATCCGCGCACGGCCTTCTTCCCGCTGTGGAGTAGAAACCCCATCAGAGGGAGCTCCTGGCATGTGGGAGAGAAGGGGTCCAGAAACACCTCTGGATAAATCAGCTCCTTCATCCTGGAGGAGCTGCTTTCTCTTCTCTTCTTTTTCCGTCTTCTCCGGTCTCGGCGACCTCGCTTCGCTCTGTCACTATCCATAACGGCCTCTTCCGGTGGGGGAAAAAACAAAGACAGCTTCCAGCGACGTGTGCAGATCAAAAAGAGTGGCACCCCCCGCTCTATTGACCAGAAGAGATGGAACCCGAGGAGGAAGAGGAGGAGCGCGAAGACGCCATCAACCAGATATGGGATGGGTTCATGGCGACTCTCGCCGCCAGCGACTTCGACAACTCCAACGAGATTGTCGATGCATTCACAGAGAACATGGGGCAGATACAAGAAATGTCGCTCGAAGACTTTGGACAGTTCGTGGAAACGCTGACAGACGAACAGTTCATGACAGTGGAGGGAGGGAAGCTGTACCACCGAGGAGAAGACTTTGCGAAGTTGGTCAGCGAGGTGTTCAACATCATCAGGAAACAGGCCAACCCCAGCGAGCGCGGACGATTGATGCACATCTACGAGCTGTGGGCAGAAACGCGCGAGCAGAGCCGGAAGATGGAGGCACGCTCTTCGCAACTGGCCCTCATCGAGAGGTCGATCGAGTCTCTGGCAAAGATCTCGATCATGCTGGGAGCCCCGTCGACGGAGAGAGGCAAATCGACGCTTCTGGTGCTCGCGTATCAACGAAGGCGGACCGAAGAGCTCCGACGGCGCTACGAAATTGGAAACGGCACGAAGCCAGAAGACCCAAAGATCGTCACTCCGATTGGAGAGACCCTTGCAGAGCTATGCAGAGAGAGGTATGCGGCAGTGACGGATCGATAAAAACAGAAGGACGGTGGTTTAATCGGGAAGTTTGATGCCCGCCATGATCTCTCTGCCCAAGCAACGAAGACGCAAACAGGTCTGCACCGGCCTTTGGGCCCAACTGGCTCCCCTTTCCAGCCGGGTCTCTGGGGATATGACAGGGACAGAGGGGTTTTGTTGAACGTTGTCCAACATCTGATAAAGCGATTGAAACAAGACAAAGACATCGTGCGCTCCTGCCGATTGACGTCGTTGGGCACGGAGGGGTTTGGCAAAGAAGACTTCGTCGGATTCGTCCTCTTCTGTGTCAGAGGTCTTCTGTCTCTTTCTTGGAGATGCAGGGGCGTGTTTGATCTCCCTCGGTGTGTCACGCGAGATCGGAGGAGAGCGATTGCGGGCGGCGCTCCTCCCCCTGCCAGAGGAAGATGTGGAAAAGGAGGAAGACCAGAACTTCTTCTGCTCCCTCCGAATAGATATGGCAAAGGCAAGGTCCTGATGCTCCTCTGCGGCAAGTTCCTCGTCGATGTTGTCGAGGATGTGGGCGGTGATCACGACCCGACGGTGGTGGTTCTTCTGGGCGGCGCGTTCCGTCCAGTTGATGGAGTCCAGATAGGTCTGGAGCTTCTCTTCGTCGAGCGCCTCCGAGAAGCTGGGCATGGGATTGAGGGTGGACTGGCCGGAGGAGACGGATCCTGCGTCGCGGGTCCACTCGGGGGATGCGAAGAGGCAACAGACGTCGCGGTAGGACATGCGTCCCACGACCTTCCGCTCGATCTTGGTGGGGCAACTGGCCGCGGACGGGGACAGGTCTCTGGAGGGGGCAGACATCGAGATCTCTTCCACTGCGCGGGCGGCGTCAGACTTGAGACAACAGCGTTTGACCATCTCCTCTCCGATGGTGCTCTTGATCACGAGTCGGTAACTGAGGATGGGCTGCATCTGCCCGGGTCTGCGGGCCCTGCACTGGGCCTGTGCATCGTTGATGGGGTTCCATTCCAGCCCGATCTGGATCACGTGTGTGGCGCGGGGCACGTTGATGCTCGTATTTCCGAGGAGGATGCCCATGATCAGGACGCGGACTTCGTCATCTTCCTGGAAGGCGCGGATCTTTTCTCCGCGCACTCGCACATCGTCCGTCTGTTTGAGTAATAACGCAGATCTCGGCGCCGATCCAAACACCTGTCTGGACAGTTCCTGGGCATGATCTCCATTCATCGTGTAATTCGTGAAGATCAAGACCTTTGGGAAGAGCAGAGCCGGAAGAGGAGGGAGCAGATGCACCATCTCGGCCAGTCGCGAGGGCTCCATCTGGATCTGTTCCTTTCCGTCTCTGATGCGGATCAGCAATTCCAACAGCATGTCCTCCAGCGTGAAGCTCCGGAGGTTTGCACATCTCTGCAGAAACTCCTCTGAGAGTTGATACGGAGTGGAGAAGTCCGACGAAGCGCAAGAAGAGAGAGGGGCAGTCGTCTTGCGAGGGAGTCCGCTGCCAGTCATGCCCGAGTTGCGCAGGGCGATGGCAAGTCGAGATTGGGAGGAGGAATCTTCTGCATCTTCGTCTGGACTTCTTCCGGGATCGTGATATCCTTGTTCGTCCTCAGACGGTCGGATCGCATCTGGAGCACACGCCTTTCTTGCTGCAAGGAAGCGCGGCCCTGCAACGAACTGGCGCAGGTAGTTGGCCAACACGAACAACATCCCACTGCGGATGCCGCCAGAGACTCCAGAAAGTTCGAAGAGTTCCCTTGCACTGGACGCTGCGCTGTAGAACAGCCGCTCGTAGAGGCCGAGGTACTGCTCCGCGCAGAGCTTGCTGGTGCCGTAGGGCGCCATCGGGGCCGGGCTGGCCGTCTCCGGCGTCGGCACGGGCTCGATCTCGCCGTAGATCGCACCGCCGGTCGACGCGAAGACGAAGCGCCGAGCGCCGGCGGACTTCGCGGCGGCCAGCATGTTGACCGTGCCCTCGACGTTCGTGCGCGAGTCGTAGGCGGGATCGCTG
>CAYOZR010000204.1:0-4580 GCA_964408555.1 uncultured Aestuariivirga sp. | reverse complement strand
CCCGGGGCTGATCGGCGAACCCGGTGTCGGCAAGCCGGCGATCGCCGAGGGCCGGGCGCTGCGCATCGTCAAGGGCGACGTGCCGGAGAGTCTCAAGGACAAGAAGCTCATGGCGCTCGACATGGGCTCGCTCATCGCCGGCGCGAAATATCGCGGCGAATTCGAGGAGCGGCTCAAGGCCGTGCTCTCCGAGGTAACGGCGGCGGCGGGCGGCGTCATCCTGTTCATCGACGAAATGCACACCCTGGTCGGGGCCGGCAAGGCCGACGGCGCCATGGATGCCTCCAACCTGCTGAAGCCGGCGCTGGCGCGCGGCGAACTGCACTGCGTGGGCGCCACCACGCTCGACGAATACCGCAAGCACATCGAGAAGGATGCCGCCCTGGCCCGGCGCTTCCAGCCGGTCTTCGTGTCGGAACCGACCGTCGAGGATTCGATCTCGATCCTGCGCGGCATCAAGGAGAAATACGAACTTCACCACGGGGTGCGCATCACCGACGCGGCGATTGTCGCGGCGGCGACGCTGTCCAGCCGCTACATCTCCGACCGCTTCCTGCCCGACAAGGCCATCGACCTGATGGACGAGGCGGCGGCGCGGCTGCGCATGCAGGTCGATTCGAAGCCCGAGGAACTCGACGAGATCGACCGCCGCATCATGCAATTGCAGATCGAGCGCGGGGCCCTGAAGAAGGAGACCGACGCGGCCTCGAAAGACCGTCTCGCCAGGCTTGAGAAGGAGCTCGCCGAATTCGAGGAGAAGTCGGCCAGCCTGACCCGCAAGTGGCAGGCGGAGAAGGAGAAGCTGGCCTCGGCCTCGAAGCTCAAGGAGGAGCTGGAAAAGGCGCGGCTCGCCCTCGACCGGGCGCAGCGCAAGGGCGATTTCGCGAGAGCCGGCGAGCTGGCCTATGCGACCATTCCCGAACTCGAAAAGAAGCTCAAGACGGCGGAGCAGGCGGGCGAATCGAAGATGCTGGAAGAAGCCGTGACCGAAGCCCACGTGGCCCATGTCGTTTCGCGCTGGACCGGCATTCCCGTCGACCGGATGCTGGAAGGCGAACGCGACAAGCTCCTGCACATGGAAAAGGATTTAGGCCGCCGCGTCGTCGGCCAGGAGGAGGCAGTGCAGGCGGTGGCGACCGCGGTGCGCCGGGCCCGCGCCGGGCTGCAGGACCCCAACCGTCCCATCGGCTCCTTCATGTTCCTGGGGCCCACCGGCGTGGGCAAGACCGAACTCACCAAGGTGCTGGCGGCGTTCCTCTTCGACGACGAGCACGCCATGGCGCGCATCGACATGTCGGAATACATGGAGAAGCACTCGGTTGCCCGTATGATCGGCGCGCCTCCCGGCTATGTCGGCTATGACGAGGGGGGCGCTCTGACCGAAGCGGTCAGGCGCCGGCCCTATCAGGTCGTCCTTTTCGACGAAATCGAGAAGGCGCATCCGGACGTGTTCAACGTGCTCTTGCAGGTGCTCGACGACGGCCGGCTCACCGACGGCCAGGGCCGCACCGTCGATTTCAAGAACACGCTGATCGTCATGACCTCGAATCTCGGCTCGGAATATCTGGTGAACCTCGGCGAGGGCCAGGATGTGGACGCGGTGCGCGATCAGGTGATGGCCACCGTCAAGGCGCATTTCCGCCCGGAATTCCTCAACCGGCTCGACGAGATCATCCTGTTCCACCGGCTGCGGCGCGAGCACATGGGCGCGATCGTCGATATCCAGGCGGGCCGCCTGCAGAAACTGCTCAGTGAACGGAAAATTACCGTGGTGATTTCGGAGGCGGCGCGCAACTGGCTGGCCGAAAAGGGCTACGATCCGGCTTACGGCGCCAGGCCCTTGAAGCGGGTCATTCAGAAATCGCTGCAGGACCCTTTGGCGGAAGCGCTGCTGGCCGGCCGGATCAAGGACGGCGACACCATCGATGTCGGCGTCGGCGAGGGCGCGCTGACGCTCCGCCCGCGCCAGGAAAAGGCCGCGGCGGCTTAAACGGCGGCGTTCGCCTTACGGCGAAACCTGGGCGACCTGGAGGGCGGAAGGCGCGGTCTGCATCATCGCCAGGACCCGCTGCTTGAGCTGCTTGAAGCGGCCCAATTCCTTGCCGGCCAGTTGCTTGCCGCCGGCCGCCTTGATGCGGGTGGGATTGACGGCGCGGTCGTCGATGCGGACTTCGTAATGCAGATGCGGCCCGGTGGCGCGCCCGCTCGAACCGACATAGCCGATGATCTGGCCCTGGTTGACCTTGGCGCCGGGGCTGATGCCGGCGGCGAGCTTGCTCATGTGGGCGTAGAGGGTCTCGTAATGGCCGGAATGCTGGATCTTGATGGTGATGCCATAGGCGCCGTGGCGGCCCGCCAACTCGATGGTGCCGGCGCCGGCGGCGCGAATCGGCGTGCCGTAGGGAGCGCCGAAGTCGACGCCCGTATGCATCTTGGAATAGCCGAGCAGCGGGTGGACGCGCATGCCGAAGCCGGAGGTGAGGCGGGCGCCCGACACCGGCGTCTTGAGCAGGGACTTGGTGGCGCTGCGGCCGTTCTCGTCGAAGTAATCGGTCTGGCCGTCGGCGGTGGTGTAGCGGAAATAGGTTCTGGTCTTGCCGGAGAGAGTAAGCTGGGCGAAGTGCAAAACCTTGCGCTTCGACGACGTGCCGGTCAGCGGATTTCCATAGAAGACCTCGAAGCTGTCGCTCGCCTTGACCTGGCGCTGGAAGTCCACGTCATAGGCGAAGACGCGGGTCAGCTCGGTGACGATATAATCGGGAACCTTGTTGTCCTTGGCGGTGCTGTAGAGGCTGGAGCCGACCAGCGTCTTGGTGCGGAAGTGATTATACTGAGCGTATTGCGACTTGGTGGCACCCTTGGCACCCGCGATGGAGGCGACAAAGCGGCCGTCCTCGTCGGCCTCGACCTTGATGGTCTCGTTCGGCCCCGGCTTGAAGGAGATTTCCACCGGGAAAGTCACGTCGCGGCCGTAGAAATCCTGCTGGCGGTCGAGGGTCAGTTCGATTTCGGTGCCGGCCTTCATCATCTTGGCCGGGAAGACGGGCTCGATGGCGGCAACCAGCGCCTGGGCCGCATCCATGGTAACCCCGCGATCGACCAGTTCATCAGTCAGCGTGCGGCCCTTGGCAAGCTTGAAAGTCTCGTCGATGGGTTCGGCCGGCGGCGTCTTGGAGATGGTGGTGATGTTGGCGGATTCGGTTTCCGCCGCCTGGATTTCGGCGTCGAGAACCATGGTCTTGCCGTCGCCATAGGGCAATTCGTCGGCGGTGATCTCGGGATAAAGGTTGTCGCCGGAAAAATCGCGTTCGGGAATCACCAGTGCATCGCTTTGCGGCTGATAGGTGCTGGACAATTCCTTGAACGGCTTGAGGGCGACTTCCTCAAGCTGACCTTCGGCGGCACTGCCCTTGAACAGTGGCGCGGCCGTCTGTTCCGATTTCCGGACTGCGGCAAAGGCATCGCGCGGGGCGGCATTCTGGCCCAAAATGCTCAGAACCGCGCCCCCCACCAGCAGCGATCCGGCAATGCCGGCCGCACAGGTGGTCAACAGCCAGCGGTGATGGACGGGTTCGATATCGAAGGGACTATTGAGCTCGGAGTCGCGGGAGGTGGAATGCACCGGCATATGCGGCCGGCGAACGGCTGCCGGTCTGCGCGCCCGATGCAAAACGAAGCGTTCCTTCAAGTCCCCAATCCCCTCTTTCGGACGGCTTGTCCGAATGTTTCTTTTGCCGTTCCGCTTTTGCCGCCGCAGGCTTCCCACGCCTGGCACGGTCCTTGAGATTGCTCCGCCGTAGAGTTGTCCGGAAAATGCCCAGACATTCAGGATAAGTCAACCGGATTGACCGAACCCGCGGCGAAGGGCGAAGATTGGCGCGGGATCGGCGCCGTTCCATCCTTCACAATCGCCGCGGAATGCGGACTTCCCGCAGTTTCGCAACAGACGGTTTCGGTTCCGTTAACCACTAGCCACACGAGGCTCGGTCTCAATCATGGCGAGATTGCGGCAGGCCGGTTTCTTCACCCACGAGAGCCCGCCGCGGGGCCGGTGTTGAACCGTGCGGGAAACTGGAAAGCCCGGTTTTCCACGGTGTTTTTGCAACCGCAAAAATATTGCGATAAGATGCTTGACACCCCGCGCCAGTCCCCCCTATAACCCGGCCACTGAGGGACGCGCACCGCTCGTCGGCGCCAACGTTCCTGTGTGCATTCCTGATGCAACTGGCCAAAAACTGCCGGTACCGCCCGAAAGGGGACCGGCGACGATTTGTGTCCGATGCATTGGACCGGAGGGTTCGCAAATCCTCCCCGCTGTTTGACATCGTTGAAGAAAGAAAGAGAAACGCAGGCGGCGTGTGTCCTGGCGGTTCATGAGGGTAACCTCGTGGACAACCGAAACATTAGTCGTATGCGTTTTATATTTAAAGAGAAGACAATGCTTTGGTGGAAACACCAGAGCACATGATCTCTCGTCAATTTAGTACGCAATGCGATCATTTTTCTGGTGAATTCATTCATCAGGAGAGCTGTTTCAAACTTGAGAGTTTGATCCTGGCTCAGAACGAACGCTGGCGGCA
>CAYOZR010000203.1:0-4597 GCA_964408555.1 uncultured Aestuariivirga sp. | reverse complement strand
TTGCCACGCCGGGACGCCTGCTCGACCACATGGAGCGCGGCGGGCTGCTGCTCACCGGCATCGAGATGCTGGTGATCGACGAGGCCGACCGGATGCTCGACATGGGCTTCATCCCCGACATCGAGCGCATCTGCAAGCTCCTGCCCTTCACCCGCCAGACGCTGTTCTTCTCGGCCACCATGCCGGCGGAAATCCAGCGCCTCACCACCCAGTTCCTGCACAATCCGGTGCGCATCGAATCCGAGCGCACCAGCTCGACGGTCGAAACCCTCCAACAGCACCTGGTCGCCGTGCCGCATGACGCCAAGCTGAAGCGCGAGGCCTTGCGCAAACTGCTCCGTACCCAGACCAATGTGAAGAACGCCATCGTCTTTGCCAACCGCAAGACCACCGTGGCGCTCCTGGAAAAGTCCTTGAAGACGCACGGCTTCAACGCCGGGGCGCTGCACGGCGACATGGACCAGTCGGCCCGCCTCAAGATGCTCTTGGCCTTCCGCAACAACGAGATCACCTATTTGATCGCCTCGGACGTGGCGGCGCGCGGCCTCGACATTCCGGACGTCAGTCACATATTCAATTTCGACGTGCCGATCCATGCCGAGGATTACGTGCACCGCATCGGCCGCACGGCGCGCGCCGGGCGCGAGGGCCACGCCTTCACCATGGCCTGCCGCGAGGATGCCAAATACGTCAAGGCCATCGAGGCCCTGATCAAGAAGGATATCGAGTGGTTCGACATCGGCACGGTGGAAGCGAGCGAGAGCGAGAGCCCGGCGGAACGCCCGCGCAGCCCCGGCCACGCCCGCAAGCCGCGCCGCGAGGGGCGGCATGAGCGGACGGAGCGCCCGGCTCCAGCCGCCGCGCAACCGTCACCGCCGCGCGCCGAACAACCCGCGCCGCAGCAGCATCGCGCCGAAAAACCTGCCCATCAGCCGCGCGCCGAACACGCCCACAAGCCGCACCCGCCGAAGCCCGACAAGAACCCGCCGCGCTCCCTCCCCGACGCGCCCGACACCAGCGGCTTCCACAAGGACAACATGCCGGCGTTTCTTATGAGGCCGGTGAAGACGGCGTAGGGATTGTCTCGATAATTTCAACGGCCGAGGAAGCAGGCCTTTCGGGAAAACTCAGGCTGCTATTGATCTCGTTCAATATCAATGAAAATCAACTCTTAACGAGAGCCCTTTCGAGCGCGAACAAGCGCCATCGCTCTTTCTTCGGCAACAGAGGCTTCTAGGAAGAGACTTTCAGCGAGAGCGATATCACCCATACGTCTTGCAGGGTGCGCCCTCCTAGGCTAGCTGGCAATCACTTCACTACAGCAATCGTGCAACGTGAAGGAGTTCTTCGACAGCCACACGAAAATCATGCTGGATGCGCTCCAAATCAGATTTTTGAGCAAAATATGATCGACCATGCGCCGACAAATGACCGTTGTCCCGCAGCTTGGGCAAGGCCTTCTTAGAATTGCGCGACAGGTTAAGCGCCGGCTCCGCTAGCGCCTTGGTGACTAAATCAGAAAGCTGAAGGTAGTCTCCGTTTTGATTTTTTATTCTGTTACCCAAGTTCTTGTGCTCAAATGCCTCGATAATTGATATCTCAAATAATCTTCGCATCATTACCGCGCAGGCGTCGAAAAAGCCTGAGTGGAAGCAACCATTCATTTGTCGACCAATCATCGCCAGATAACCACGATTTGTCTGGCTCAAGAGGGTCGTGGGAAAGAGCCCGTCGTCAACGTTTGCTATTGGAGCATTGCGTTGCTCTTTCCACGTGGTTCGCAGCGAATACGACAGTTCCCGCTCCGCCTCTGCACGGGCTTTTGTTTGGGTCTTTGCCGAGAACACAGTACTCACAATTTCCGCCAGAGCGGAAGTGTCCCCCGCAGATGCCGAATTTAGTTCCGTGAATGCATTCGTGGCAGCGACACGGAGATTAGCGAGTTTATTTGCGTAGAAGCCCATTCCGGAGAGGTTTTGATGGTGCTTCTTTGCCATTTTGGAAACTGCGACAGCTTCTTGGGCAAGAAGCTCCAAGCGCCTTGCAGGGTTTTCACTGTCGTCGATCCGCATGGTGCATGTTACCAATTTGAATAGGCGAAGGTTTCCTTATTGCCTCCAGCTTTGGTCTTCTGTCGCCTTAGGACACGCTCCTGGCATTTCTTTTGAAGCGGCCCACTCAGCGAAGTCATAGGAATATGGTGTCCCCGGTTTTCAAGTTCCGCTTTGACTTCCAAAATTGTCTTGGGCTTTTTAAAGAAGTCCTCCTCTACCAATTCGAAAATGTAACTCGCTGTTCCGGCCCTTGCCTTTGCAACCTTTTTGATTTCGCTCTTTGCCTTTCCCTTGCCGCGATGAATTCCCTCTGATGCCTTTTCTGCTCCTTCGCTGTCAGCGAACAAGCTTTCCAAAATCTTTTGAAATGCTATTCGCCGGAGTTCCGGGTCTTTCACGCTAGCGACTGCTTTCTCTGCCTGCTGCACAAGTTCCGCATAGTTCTTTCGATTGGTCATCATCTACCTCCTTCCACAGAGTGCCTTTGATAGTGTGGTCACCCGAGCGGCTTCGTCGTAGGAAGCCCAATGACTTGCGTGACACCCAGATGGCGGACATTGAGATTGCTAAATAGAAGTCTATTTTTGGTCATCTCAGTCCTTCAATATCTGTTAGAGATTGCCCCAACGTCATTGCACTGTCTACAAAGCAATGCGATATTCGTTCCGAATTTCAATAATGATACCTGCACTGGGCAATCTGCAGCGCCCCGTCACTCACCCGGTAGACCAGCCGCTGTTCCTGGGTGATCCGCCTCGACCACCAGCCGGAGAGTTCGCCGCGCAAAGGTTCCGGCTTGCCGATGCCGTTGAACGGCGTGCGGCGGCAGTCCTTGATCAGGGTGTTGAGACGTTCGAGGATTTTCTCGTCCTGCGCCTGCCAGTAGAGATATTCCTCCCAGGCGCGTTCGGAGAAAACCGGGTTCACTCGGCGAGCTTCCGTTCCTTGCCGCCGCCCGCTTCGAACTCGGCGATGGACTGGCGCAGGCGTTTGGCATTGGCGGGGCTTTTCAGCAGGTGGCGCGTCTCCTCATAGGAGGCGAACTCCTCAAGCGACATGAGCACGGCGGCGGGCTTGCCGCGGTCGCGGGTGACGATCAGCGGCTCGCGGTCGTCATGGACCCGGTCGAGCATGCGGGCGAGGTTCTTGCGGAGTTCGCTGTAGGAGGTGGTGCGCATATTTTGATCGTACGCATTTGCGTACAATAATGCAACCCGCCCCTCCCCCGGAAATAGTTGACACTGTCAACTAATTTGGCTCCGAATCCGGTGCGCAAATGCTCGCTTTTTTCAGCGAAAACGCAGGCTTTTTCATGCGATTTCGCCGCGCTTTGTCATCCAAACCGCCGCCCGGCCCGGGCACGAGCCCTCACTTCCGCTTCGCCCGCAGCGCCGCGCCATGGGCCTTGCGGCACCATTCGGCCATCTCGTCGGGATCGTCGAGGCAGCGTTCCGGCGCCCGCCAATAGGACATGATCGTGTTGCGCCCCTTCTTGGCGCTATGGATAAAGGGCGCCATGCCCTCGGCCTCGAATTCACGCTTGGTCGTGTCGTCGGCCTTGAGATAGAGCGTGTCATCGGCGATCAGCGCGAACATCACCCCGTCGCGAAACAGGCCGATGCCGCCGAACATGGGGCGCGCCGCGGTCGGGCCGAAGTCCGCCATCTGCTCGACGATGAATTCGGCGAATTGGCGGCCGGCGCTCATGCCTCGGCGGCGGCGGCGGGCTTCAACTGCACGCTTTCGCCGCAGCCGCAGGCGCTCGTCTGGTTCGGATTGTTGAAGACGAAGCCGGATTTGAGCGCGCCCGCCTGGAAATCCATCTCGGTGCCGAGCAGGAACATCACCGCCTTGGGCTCGATCAGCACCTTGACGCCCTTGTCCTCCACCACCTCGTCGAAGGGCTGCTGCTCGGCGGCCCATTCCATGGTGTATTCCATGCCGGCGCAGCCGCCGTTCTTGACACCGATGCGCAGGCCGGCGACGGGCCGCTCGGATTTCGCCATGATCTGGCGCACCCGCTCGGCGGCGGCTTCGGTCAATTTCATCGCCTGGGGGCGGGGGCGCGGAGTTGCTGTTGCCATGATGTCCATCCTACCATATATTGAGCGCGACGCGCGCCTCATCCGACATGCGGGCATGATCCCAGGGCGGATCGAAGACAATGTTGGCCTTGGCCGAGGCGACGCCCGCCACCGTGGAGACGGCATTCTCCACCCAGCCCGGCATGTCGCCCGCCACCGGACAGCCGGGAGCGGTCAGCGTCATCTCGATCGCCACATTGCGGTCGTCGTCGATATCGACCTTGTAGATGAGGCCCAGCTCATAGATATCGACCGGAATTTCCGGGTCGTAGACGGTCTTCAGCGCCGCCACGATATCGTCGGTCATGCGGGCCAGCTCGCCGGCCGGAATGGCGTTCGGGTTGGGCGGCGTCTCGGCCACGCTTTGGTTGGCGGTCTCGCTCACAGGAAAATCCTTTGTGCTGAGATAAGGGCTTCGGCTAGCGCGTCAACCTCTTCGATCGTGTTGTACATGGCGAA
>CAYOZR010000202.1:0-4667 GCA_964408555.1 uncultured Aestuariivirga sp. | reverse complement strand
GACCACCCTGCCGGTTTTCGCGGCGGCGATGAGCAGATCGGTCTGGCGGCAGAGGAAGGCCGGGATCTGCAAGATGTCGACGACCGGCGCTAATTCCGCACACTGCTGAATTTCGTGGACGTCGGTCAAGAGCGGCAGGCCGAACTCCCGGCGCAAATCGGCGAAGACCGGCAGGGCTTTCGCAAGGCCGAGGCCGCGCTTGCTCGACAAGCTGGTGCGGTTCGCCTTGTCGAAGCTCGTCTTGTAGACGAGGCCGATGCCGAGCCGGCCGCACATCTCTTTCAGTCGGCCCGCCACCATGAAGGCATGGTCGCGGCTTTCGAGCTGGCAGGGCCCGGCGATGAGGGCGAGCGGCAGGCGATTGCCGAAGACGACGTTGCCCGCCTTGACGATGGCATTGGGCATCATTCGGAATAGACCATGAAAGTGCCGGAACCGTGGGCATAGAGCTTGCCCGCCTCGTCGACCACCCTGGCTTCGGCGGTGGCGAGGCGGCGGCCGGCATGCAGAACGGTTCCGGTGCACAGAAGCCGTCCCGTGCCGGCGTCGATCTTGCGCACGTAATTTACCTTGAGCTCGATGGTGCCAAAACCGACGCCCGGCCCCATATTGGTTTGTACGGCGCAGCCGAGAGTGGAATCGATGAGGGCCGCCGCATAACCGCCGTGCAGGCGGGCCTGTGGATTATAAAAGCGGGCCGAGGGAAAGGCCTCGAAGACCGCCCGGCCCTCGGTCACCTCGATGAGACGCATGTCGAGCGCCTCCGACATGGCCGAGCGCTGCCCTTCGGCGATCACCTTTTTCAAGAAGGCGAGGCCGGGGAGCCGTTCGATATCGTGTTGCGTGTCATTCATCGGGCGATGCTTACGACAGGTGCGAGCGGAATGGTAATGCCTTTTTCGCGGAAGGCCTTGAGGATCTCGTAACGCAGATCGCTGGCCACGATCACCGCCTCGAAGACGTCGGCCACATGCGCCTTGATCTCGAAATCGATCGCATAGGCCCCGAAGCGCGCCAGCGTCACCTGCGGTTCCGGATAGGTCAGCACCTTGGGGTGGGCGCGGGCGAGCTTGATCAGTAGATCGCGCACCTCCTCGGCATTGCTGTCATAGGCGGCACTCGCATTGACGGTAAGACGTCCCAGCGTATCGGCGTGGGTCCAGTTGCGGACCGCCTCGGTAATGAGATTCGAGTTCGGCACGATGATGGTGCAGTTGTCGAAGGTCTCGATCTCGGTCGAGCGCACATTGATGCGCTTGATCATGCCTTCGCCCGCCGGCAGAACCACCCAGTCGCCGACCCGCACCGGCCGCTCGGCCAAGAGGATCAGGCCGGAGACAAAATTGTTGACGATCGACTGCAGGCCGAAACCGATGCCGACGCCCAGCGCGCCGGCAACCAGCGCGAGATTGGAGAAGTCGAGCCCCGCCGCGCCGAACGCCAAGCCGGTGGCGAGAATATAACCGGCATAGCTGGCACCCTTCCGGACCGAATCCTGCACGCCCTTGTCGATGCGGGTTTCGGCCAGGATGCGCCGGTCGAGCCAGCGCACCACCAGATTGGTCAAGACGATGCCGGCGATCAGGACCAATACCACCAGCAGCACCGACCACAGCGACAAGCTGACGTCGCCCACCTTGAAGCCGAAAAAGGCCTTGTTGGCCAGCGCCCGGAAATCCACCCAGGTCACCGCCCATTGCAGGAACATCAGCGGCAGGCCGGCCATGATCAGCAGCAGGTCTGCCACGGTGCGGAACAAGAGGCTAAGCCGCTCGATGGCGCGCTCGCCGAGTCCCGTGGCGCGGCGCAGCAGGCGGCCGAAACCGCTGTTGGGATCGAAGCTCGCCTTGACCGCGGAATCGGAAAGGTGGTGCAGCAGGAACAGAGTGGCGATCAGCACCGAGGTATCGAAAATCTGCGCGGCAATGAAGCCGCCGAGCGCCACATAGCCGAAAAGCAGCGCCAGCGCCGCCGCCGCCATGGCGAGCCAGATGACGGGAACGAAGGACGATGCCCAGGCGAAATAGATGCGCTTGCCCGGCGCCTTGTCCGCCAGTCCCGGCTGATTGCGCAGGTTGAGCAGGATGAGCGACAGGAGCAGCAACAGAACCACGGCGACGACCGCCGATTGGCCGATCGTGTAAGCGACCGGCAGATACAGGGCATCGGCAATTTCGGCGATGTGCTTGGCCGCGACCGAAACGAAGGCGGTGAGCGTGGCCAGGAGGGTAAAGCGCGAAGCAGCGCGGTCGTCGAGATCGACGATGCGCCAGGCGGGCTGGCCCGGCGCCGCGGCGCGGCGGACGAAGACGTGGAAGACACCGACGGTGAGCACGATATTGAACAGCGCGCCGGTCAGGAGCTCAATGCGCGCCGTCAGAAACCCGCCCATGGCGAGCGACGCATAGATCGGCATGATGAACGCCAGCGTGAGCAGGACGAAAGCGCTGGCCACGGCGCGCAGGATGCGCCAGATGCGGTCGAATTCGTCGGGGGCGCGGCTGGTGCGAAGGCCGGGCCCGATCCAGCGCCGCAACCACTGGCCGAGCAACGCGTAGAGCCCGGTAAAGCCCGCCAGGCAGCCGGGGGCGAATAACAGCCACCAGGCATTGCCCGCACCCGCCGTCTCCTTCCACCAATTACCGAGCAGCGCAGCGATGCGCTGGACGAAGAGCGCGGCACCGAGGCCCGTATCGCGCCAGAGAACCGGGTTGAGGATCGATTTTCCGGCTTCGAATATGCGGCTGAAGAAACGGTCGCGCTGGATCGAGGACGCACGGCCCGCCATCTGTTCGGCCGCGACCGCCACCAGCTCGAGCTGCGCCTTGGCGGCCTGCAGGCGGTTCTGCGCCTCGCCCAGGGTCTTGCGTTGCGCGGCGATGGTCTCGGCTTCGCTTTGGCCTTCGCCGGGTGCCGGCCCGAGTTGCGCGATCTGCTGGGCGACCTCGCCGAGCGGGCCGGCGAGAGTTCCGGCCTGGGTTAGCGCCCTGCCGCGGATGTCTTCCAGCAGGATGCGTTTTTCGCCGAGCTGTTCGTCCGTCACGGTCGGCAGTTGCAGCTCGGTTTCGATGCCCTTGAGATCGGTGCGGAAGCTTTCGGCGGCGCGCTCGGCCTGGCCGGTCACCGCCTCGTCATAAGCAAAGGCCGCTGCCAGCGTCAGCCATGCCGCCAGTGTGGCAAGAGCGCAGAGGCGAAGCAGCTGCCGCGCCACTCGCATCGCTATACCAACCGGCTCTGTTCGACCGCCGCCGCGATGAAGGAAGCGAAGAGCGGATGCGGCTCGAACGGCTTCGACTTGAGTTCCGGGTGATACTGGACGCCGATGAACCAGGGATGATCCGGATATTCGATGGTCTCCGGCAACAGGCCGTCGGGCGACATGCCGGCGAAACTCATGCCCGCCTTTTCCAGCCGGTCGCGATAGCGGGTGTTGACCTCGTAGCGGTGGCGGTGGCGTTCGGAAATGCGTGTGGCGCCGTAGATTTCGGCGATCTTGCTGCCGGGCTTGAGCTCAGCGTCATAGGCGCCGAGCCGCATGGTGCCGCCGAGATCGCCGCCCATCTTGCGGATTTCCAGCTCGTTGCCCTTCATCCATTCGGTCATGGTGCCGACCACCGGCTCCTTGGTCGCGCCGAATTCGGTGGAGCTGGCGCCGGCGATGCCGCACAGGTTGCGGGCCGCCTCGATGCAGGCCATCTGCATGCCGAAGCAGATGCCGAAATAGGGAACCTTGCGCGTCCGGGCAAAACTGGCGGCCTTGATCTTGCCTTCCGAGCCGCGTTCGCCGAAGCCGCCGGGCACCAGAATGCCGTGGACCCCTTCAAGATAGGGCGCGGGATCTTGCTTTTCGAAGATTTCCGACTCGATCCATTCGAGCTCGACCTTCACCTTGTTGGCGATGCCGCCGTGGATCAGGGCTTCGTTCAGCGACTTGTAGGCGTCGAGAAGCCCGGTATATTTGCCGACCACCGCGATTTTCACCTCGCCTTCCGGCTGGGTGATGCGGTGCATGATCTCATGCCACTTGGACAGGTCCGGGCCCTTGGCGTGGGCGATGCCGAAGGCATCGAGCACTTCCTTGTCGAGGCCTTCGGCATGATAGGCACGCGGCACGTCATAGATACTTTTCACGTCCAGCGCCTGGATCACGGCGGAGGGCCTGACATTGCAGAACAGCGCGATCTTGCGGCGCTCGTTGACCGGGATTTCGCGGTCGGCGCGGCACAGCAATATGTCGGGCTGGATGCCGATCGAGCGCAGCTCCTTGACCGAATGCTGGGTAGGCTTGGTCTTGAGCTCCCCCGCCGTCGGGATGTAGGGCAACAGTGTCAGGTGAATGTAAATGCAGGAGCCGCGCGGTTGCTCCTGGCCGAACTGGCGGATCGCCTCGAAGAACGGCAGGCCCTCGATATCGCCCACCGTGCCGCCGATCTCGCACAGCACGAAATCGAAGCCGTCGTTGCCACCGAGGATGAACTCCTTGATGGCGTTTGTGACGTGAGGAATCACTTGAACGGTCGCGCCGAGATAATCGCCGCGGCGTTCCTTGTTCAGGATGTCCTGATAGATGCGGCCGGTGGTGATGTTGTCGGCCTTGGTCGCCGGACGGCCGGTGAAGCGCTCGTAGTGACCGAGATCGAGATCGGTCTCCGCGCCGTCATCGGTCA
>CAYOZR010000201.1:0-4695 GCA_964408555.1 uncultured Aestuariivirga sp. | reverse complement strand
AGGCCGATGGCGATGAATTTCTGTGGATTGGCGATGCAGGAGCCGATGCGCGGAGTGCCGCGCACGATGCCGAGCGATTCCGGCTCGATCTTGCGCAGCCGCGCCAGGCCCTTGGGCGAAATCGTCTCGCCGGTCACATCGGCGATGATTCCGGAGAGATCGCGAATCCTGCCATCCTTGTCGAGAAGGCCCGGCTTCTCCTTGCCCTTCGGCCCGTAACGCAAAAGCTTCATGCCCAGTCCCCTGTCAGCGCGGTTCATATCCGTAGCTGACAATGCGCAGGATCGACGGCGGAGTCAAAAGCCTTGTCAGCCGCGCACGATGATCACATGCATGTTCTTCGGGCCATGGGCCGGGCGCACGATGGTCTGCTCGATGTCGCCGGTGCGCGAGGGACCGGAAATCATGTTGACGGTGCGCGGCATGGCGCGTTCGCGCAGGCGCGTCCACACTTCTTCATAGCTCGCATGCAGGTTTGCCGCCTCCAGCACCACGATATGGGCCTCGGGCAGAAAGTTCAGCGTGGTCGGATTGTCGGGGCCGGAGAGCTGGATGATGGTGCCCGACTCGGCCACCCCGGCGAAGGCGCGGGTGAGCGAGGCCTTGTCGCTGTCGATGGCGCGGCCCTCGGCTACCTCGACCGCGGCGGCGCGGTGCCAGGGCAGTTTGGCGAGCATCGCATCGGCGCCGCGGCGGATATGGGCCGGAAGATTGCCCTGCCGCAGATAGGCGGCGACGGCCTCCGGCACATCGTCGAAAACGTCGAGCACCTCGACCGTACCGCCCACCGCCAGCATCATCTCGGTAAAGACGCGGATGCGGTGTTCGATATCGCCCCGGCCGCGGGCTGGCACGAGATTGGCGGCATGCCGCGACAGGCGGGCATCGACGCTGGCCACGCGGGCGGCGTCATCGCCCCGGGGTACCCGGGATTTGATCCGTGCAAGTATTACTTCGCGGGCGCTCATCCGCGGCGCTCCTTCCACATCCGCTGGAAGGTCTTGCCCTGCGGCGCGGGGAAGTCGCGGTACCGGGTCCATCCCGAAGCGAACGGCAGGGAGGAGAGCCTGCCCTTGCCATGGCCGAGACGACCGAGGATTCGTGCCGCAAGGCGGGTGGCGAAATGATAGAGCTTCGGCCGCTTCGCCAAGAAGGCCCAGAGGCCGAGCCCCGCGCGGACGGAAGCCGGCGTCAGGTGTTTCTCGAATTCCTTTTCGCGCCAGTGCCTGAGCATTTTGGGCAGCGGAATGCGCATCGGGCAGACTTCCTCGCAGCGGCCGCATAAGGTGGACGCATTGGGCAAGTGCCTCGCCTTCTCGATGCCGATCAGTGCCGGGGTCACCACCGAGCCGATGGGGCCGGGATAGATCGAGCCATAGGCGTGGCCGCCCACCGCCTGAAACACTGGACAATGGTTGAGGCAGGCGCCGCATTTGATGCAGCGGAGCATGTCCTGAAATTCCGTGCCCAGAACATTGGAGCGGCCGTTGTCGAGAATGACAACATGATATTCCCCGGGGCCGTCGGGGTCGCCCACGCGCTTGGGACCTGTCGACAGCGTCGTGTAATTGGCGAATTCCTGTCCCGTCGCCGAACGCGCCAGAACCCGCAATATGGTCGAGGCATCCTCCAGCGTCGGCACGATCTTCTCGATCGAGGCGATGACGATATGCACCTTGGGCAGCAACTGGGTGAGATCGCCATTGCCCTCATTGGTGACGATGATCGAGGTGCCGGTTTCGGCAATGAGGAAATTGGCGCCGGTGACGCCGACATCGGCATCGAAATATTTCTGGCGCAGCACCTGGCGCGCCTCCTCGACCAGCACCGGAATCTCGGTCAGATCGCGGTTGGGATCGAGATGGGTATGGGCTTTCCGGAAATCGGCCTCGATCTGATCGCGGGTCAGATGCACGGCGGGCGCGATGATGTGGCTCGGCCGCTCATTGCGGAGCTGGATCAGATATTCGCCGAGATCGGTTTCGACCGGCGTGTGGCCGGCCGCCTCGAGGGCCTGGTTCAGGTCGATCTCCTCGGAGATCATCGACTTGCCCTTGGTGACGATCTTGGCGTCGACGCGCTTGCAGATCGCCAGAATGGCGGCGCGGGCTTCCTCGGCGCTCGAAGCCCAATGGACCTGGCCGCCGGTCTCGATCGCTTTCGCCTCGTAGCGCTCAAGATAGATATCGAGATGGGCCAGCACATGATCCTTGATGTCGCGGGCCTGGTCGCGCAGGGCATCGAATTCGGGCAGCGCCTCGCGGGCCTTGGCGCGCTTGGCGATGAAGCGGGGGCCGGTTTCGGTCAGGGCATATTGCAGATGCGGATCGGCCAGCGCTTTTTGCACATTGGCGGGAAATTCCGCGGCAGACGTTTCCATCAGCCGGCCTCGGCGATGGGCGGGGTCGCCATGTCGCCCGCCAGAACCTCGGCAACATGACGTACCTTGATGGCCGAGCCTTCGCGCTTCAGCTTGCCGGCCATGTTGATGAGGCAGCCGAGATCGCCGGCGATCAGCGTATCCGCCCCGGTGGCGGCGATGTTCTTCAGCTTCTTCTCCAGCATCTTGTCGGAGATCGCCGGATACTTGACGCAGAAGGTGCCGCCGAAGCCGCAGCAGACTTCGGCATCGGCCATCTCGCGCAAGCTGATGCCCTCGACGGAAGCCAGCAGCTTGCGCGGCTCCTGCTTGATGCCGAGTTCGCGCAGGCCCGAACAGGAATCGTGATAGGTGGCGCGGGCGGCAAATTGCGCCTTCACCTTTTCGACCTTCATCACATTGACCAGGAACGAGACGAGCTCATGGGTCCTGGCCGCCAGCGCCTCGGCTTCGGCGCGTTCGGGCGTGCCTGCGGCGAAGAGTTCGGGATAATGCCTGGCGATCATGCCGCCGCAGGAGCCCGAAGGCACCACCACGTAGTCGAAATCCCTGAAGCTTGCTATCACCTGACGGGCTATGCCCATGGCATCTCGGCGGTCGCCGGAATTATAGGCGGGCTGGCCGCAGCAAGTCTGGGCTTCGGGGACTTCGACGCGGCAGCCCGCATCTTCCAGGAGCTTCACCGCGGCAAAGCCGATGGACGGCCGGATGAGATCGACCAGGCAGGTGACGAAGAGGCCGACGCGCGGCGCTTGGGCGGTCATCGTTGCAAATCCTCGGGGACCGCTTCTTGCCAGCCCCCAAGGCCGCCCGCAAGCGCCAATACCGCCTAGATCTTGGTCTTGAGATAGGCGATCAGGTCGGCGCGCTCTTCCGGCTTCTTGAGGCCGGGAAAGGACATCTTGCCCTTGGGCGCCATGACCTTCGAGTTTTCCAGATATTTGTCGAGATTGGCATCGTCCCAGACGATCCCCGAAGCGCCCAGGGCCAGGAGATCGTCGGAATACTTATAGCCCTCCGCCGTGGCGGCCTTGCGGCCGTAGACACCTTTCAGATAGGGGCCGGTCTTGTTGGTGGCCGCATCGGCCGTGTGGCAGGCCATGCATTTCTTGAACACCTTTTCGCCCTTGGCGGCATCGCCCTCGGCGAGCGCCGGGACGGCCGCCAAAGACAAGAACATGGCGGATAGGATTACGGCTTTCATCATTCTCATACTCTCTCTCGTCATCAACCCGATTGCTTGAGCATCCACATTGGCAGTATCACTGACCAAGCTTAAGCGAATTTCCAGCGCGCGATCAAGGTGCGACATTAATGCTCAGCATGCCGATCCCCGATGCCACGGCAATCGCCCGAAGGGGCGAGCTGGCGGCAGCACTGCGCCGGATCGTGCCGGGCGAAGGGGTGATCGAGACGCCAGCCGAAATGCGGGCTTATGAGACCGACGGCCTCACCGCCTATCGGCAGATGCCGCTGGTGGTGGTTCTGCCGGAGACCGCCGAGCAGGTCTCGCTTGTGCTGCGCCATTGCCATGAACAGGGCATCAAGGTGGTGCCGCGGGGGGCGGGAACCTCGCTGTCGGGCGGTGCTTTGCCCTTGGCCGACGGCGTGCTGCTGGGCATGGGTAAGTTCAAGAAGATTGTCGACATCGACTACGACAACCGCTGCGTCACGGTGCAGCCGGGGGTCACCAATCTGGCGATCAGCGATGCCGTGCAGCAACGCGGCTTCTATTACGCTCCCGATCCTTCCTCGCAGATCGCCTGCACGATCGGCGGCAATGTGGCGGAGAATTCCGGCGGCGTGCATTGCCTGAAATACGGCCTCACCACCAACAATGTGCTGGGGATCGAGATGGTGCTGATCGGCGGCGAGATCGTTCGCCTCGGCGGCAAGCATCTCGACAGCGGGGGCTACGATCTCCTCGGGCTGGTGACGGGTTCCGAAGGCCTGCTCGGGGTTATCACCGAAGTCACCGTGCGCATTCTGCCGAGACCCGAGACGGCACGCGCCGTGCTCATGGGATTTCCCTCGAACCAAGATGCCGGGCAATGCGTGGCCGACATCATCTCGGCCGGCATCATTGCGGGCGGCATGGAAATGATGGACCGGCCGGCTATTCATGCGGTCGAGGACTTCGTCCATGCCGGCTATCCGCTCGATGCCGAAGCCCTGCTCATCGTCGAGCTTGACGGGCCGGCGGCCGAGGTCGACCAATTGATCGGGAGGGTCTCGGCGATTGCCAGGAAGAACCAGGCGGCCACCATCCGGGCTTCCACTTCGGAGGACGAGCGGCTGTTGTTCTGGGCCGGGCG
>CAYOZR010000200.1:0-4705 GCA_964408555.1 uncultured Aestuariivirga sp. | reverse complement strand
CGGCGATTTCGATCTGCTGCGCACCACGGGTCAGGCTTTCACCGAGAGCGACAAGCCGTTGATGATGGCGCGGTCCTCGTCGGCGAGCTTGACGTGGAGATTGTCGATTTCGAGCATGGTATTCTCTTGCTTTCCAATTTCGTCATCCCGGCGAAAACCGGGACCCATCTGTCACCGTGACGGACGGGAGAAGTTCCGTATCGTATTTGCCGTGGGTCCCGACTTTCGCCAGGATGACGGCAATTTAAGCGTTTATCCCACACTCCCCTCCAGCGAGATGCCGATCAGCTTCTGGGTCTCGGCCATGAATTCCATCGGCAGTTGCTGCAACACATCGCGGACGAAGCCGTTGACGATCAAGGCCACCGCCTCTTCCTGCGACAGGCCGCGCGACATGCAGTAGAACATCTGGTCGTCGGAGATTTTCGACGTCGTCGCCTCGTGCTCGAACTGCGCCGTCGAGGTCTTGCTCTCGATATAGGGCACCGTGTGGGCGCCGCACTTGTCGCCGATCAGGAGTGAGTCGCACTGGGTGAAGTTGCGGGCGTTCGCCGCCTTGCGATGCGCCGACACCAGACCGCGATAGGTGTTGTCGCTGCGGCCCGCCGCGATGCCCTTGGAGATGATGCGGCTCGAGGTATTCTTGCCGAGGTGAATCATCTTGGTGCCCGAGTCCACCTGCTGGCGGCCGTTGGAAATGGCGATCGAATAGAATTCGCCGCGCGAATGGTCGCCGCGCAGGATGCAGCTCGGATATTTCCAGGTAATCGCCGAGCCGGTCTCGACCTGGGTCCAGGAAATCTTGGCGCGGGCGCCGCGGCAGTCGCCGCGCTTGGTCACAAAATTATAGATGCCGCCCCGGCCCTCGGCGTCGCCGGGATACCAGTTCTGCACCGTCGAATACTTGATCTCGGCATCGTCGAGGGCGATCAATTCGACCACGGCGGCGTGCAGCTGGCTTTCATCGCGGGTGGGCGCGGTGCAGCCTTCGAGATAGGAGACGTAAGCGCCCTTGTCGGCGATGATGAGCGTTCGCTCGAACTGGCCGGTGTTCTTGGCGTTCATACGGAAATAGGTGGACAGTTCCATCGGGCAGCGGGTCCCCGGCGGCACATAGACGAAGGAGCCGTCGGAGAACACCGCCGAATTCAGCGCCGCGTAGAAATTGTCGCCCTGCGGCACGACCGAGCCCAGATATTGCTTCACCAGACCGGGATGCTCGCGCAATGCCTCGGAAATCGAACAGAAGATGACGCCCGCCTTGGCGAGTTCGTCCTTGAAGGTGGTGATGACCGAGACCGAGTCGAACACGGCATCGATAGCGACACGGCCGGAGCCGTATTCGCCGCCGCCTTCGCTGTCGAGCTCGCTCTTCTCGCCCTGCTTCCTGACACCGGCGAGGATTTCCTGCTCCTTCAGTGGAATGCCGAGCTTGGCATAGGTCTCGAGCAGCTTGGGATCGATTTCGTCGAGGCTCTTCGGCCCCGCCATGCTTTTGGGTGCGGCGTAATAGTAAAGGTCCTGAAAATCGATCTTGGGATAATGCACCCGCGCCCAGGTGGGTTCTTCCATCCGGATCCAGCGGCGATAGGCATCGAGGCGCCAGTCCAGCATCCACTGGGGCTCGCCCTTCTTGGCGGAGATGAAGCGCACGGTGGCTTCGTCGAGGCCCTTCGGCGCGAAATCGGATTCGATGTCGGTGGTGAAACCGTATTTGTACTTGTCGACGTCGATGTCCTTGACGAGTTCGATGGTGTCGAGATCGGCCATGGCTCTTCCTATGCTACAGCTTTCGCCTTGTGGCGGGCGCGCAAGCGGCGCCACACGGCGATGAATCGGTCGATGTCTTCCGGGCTGCTGTTCCAGCCGAGGCTCACCCGGATGGCGGCCTGTGCGAGTTCCGGAGCCACACCCATGGCGGACAGCACATGGGATTTCGCCACCTTGCCGGAGGAGCAAGCGGAACCCGACGAAACCGCGATGCCGTCGAGATCGAAACCCATCAGCAGCATTTCGGCGCTCATCCCGGCCAGCGCGAAGCAGGTGGTGTTCGGCAGGCGCTCCCGGTTGCGGCCAAAGATCGTCGCGCCTTCAAGCTCCGCCTCAAGCCGGTCGCGCAGATCCCTGACATCGAGGATTTTGTCCGAAACCGCCGCGGCAAAACCGGCAACGCCTGCGATGTTCTCGGTGCCGGCCCGGCGGCGCAATTCCTGGCCGCCGCCTACAATCAACGGCGCGATGGCAAGGCCGTCGCGGATGACGAGAGCTCCCGTCCCCACCGGCCCGCCGAGCTTGTGGGCCGAAACCGTCAGGAGATCGACGCCGAGCAGGCCGAAATTGACCGGCAGTTTGCCAAGCGCCTGCACCGCATCGCTGTGAACCAGCGCGCCATGGGCCTGCGCCAGCGCCACGACTTCGCGAACCGGCTGCACCACGCCGGTCTCATTGTTGGCGAGCATGACGCTCACCAGGGCCCTGGGGCCGGGCAGCAGCTTCGCCAGCGCATCGAGATCGATGACGCCCGCCGCCGTAACCGGAATGACTTCGACCGGCTTGCCCGTCGCCTTCGCCGCCTCGATCACCGAGGGATGCTCGATGGCCGAAATCAGAATGCGTTCAACGGCGACACCCCTGAGCGCCAGATTGTTTGCCTCGCTGCCGCCGCTGGTGAAAACGACCATGGGTGCAATCGCACCCAGGGCGCGGGCAATCGCTTCGCGCGCATCGTCGAGAAGTTTGCGCACCGCCCTGCCCTCGCCATGCACCGAGGACGGGTTTCCCGTCACCTCCAGGGCCGCCTGCATCGCCGCCTTGGCGGCGGGCCTCGGCGGGCTGGTGGCGTTATGGTCGAGATAGGTTCTCACGCCTCGACCCTCACATGGCGGTCCTTGGCCTGCTTGATGGTGGCGGCCAGCGCCAGATTGCGCTTCGTGACGACATCCTCGAGGGTAATGGAGTCCAGGAAATACATCATCTGGCGGCCCATAGATGACCAAAGGTCATGGGCGCAACACTTCTCGCCCTTGACACAGCCATCGACCCCGTCGCCTTCGCAGCGGGTGACGCGCAGCGGTTCATCGACGGCGACGATGATGTCGGCCACCGGAATTTCGCGCGCCTCGCGCGCCAGCCGATAGCCACCGCCGGGGCCACGGGCGCTGTCCACCAGTCCGGCCTTCCTGAGCTTGCCGAAGAGCTGTTCGAGGTATTCCTGGCTGATAGCTTGGCGGTCGGCGATTTCAGCGAGCGACACGGGCTGGCCGGCCGAATGTTCGCCGATGTCGATCATCGCCATCACCGCATAGCGGCCTTTGGTGCTCATTTTCATCGCGCGTCTTCCCGTTTCCGGCTCACGAAATGCTTGCATTTCAGCCCCTCACCCGTGCTATGAGCCAGCCTCTCGCTGGGCGGTGAGGTTTCCGCCCTTTCTTGAACCATTCTAAGTGACTGATATATTAAACCCGACTGCTGGAGTCAACTATTCGGCACCCAATTGCCGGGAGATTCTGCAGCGCAGGCTTTAGGGGAACCAGGCTCGTCCATGCCCGAGGTGATTTTTAACGGTCCGGCCGGCCGGATCGAAGCGCGTTACCACCACAACAAGGCTCCGGGCTCGCCCATCGCCATCCTGTTGCACCCCCACCCGACCTTTGGGGGCACGATGAACAACCCGATCGTGCACTCGCTCTATCAGATGTTCGTCAGCCGCGGCTTCTCGGTGCTGCGCTTCAATTTCCGCGGCGTCGGCCGCAGCCAGGGCATTTTCGAGAATGGGGCCGGCGAGCTTGCCGATGCCGCCTCGGCGCTCGACTGGCTGCAATCCTTTAACCGCGAAACCAAGATCTGCTGGATTGCCGGGGTTTCCTTCGGCGCGTGGATTTCCATGCAGTTGTTGATGCGGCGGCCGGAAATCTCCGGCTTCATCTCGATCGCGCCGCTGGCCAGGCATTACGATTTCTCCTTCCTCGCCCCCTGCCCGGCCTCGGGTCTCTTCGTCAATGGCGAGAAGGATACGGTGGCTCCGCCGGAAGCCGTGCACAGCCTGGTATCCAAGCTCAAGACGCAGAAGGGTATCGTCATCGAGCACAAGGTGTTGGCCGGCGCCAACCACTTCTTCCAGGACAAGATCGAAGAGCTGGCCAAGATCTGCTCCGTCTATCTCGATAAGCGCATGGCGCGTGAAGGGCAGATGTAGGGCCCGTTCAACTTTTTTTCCTAGACCCCCTTGACAATTCGTTCCTACTATGTTCTTCTTGTCCCGTCCACTCCGGAAGGGGTCTCGGTCATGGCGATGATCAAAGATGGGGTGGATGCGGCGCCCGCGGGCTGGGGAATTACGTGACCTCGGCGCTCGGGAGCCTCCGGTAAGACCCCGGGACACTACGATCCCGGCGCCGCAAGGCAGCTAGGCCAGTTGTCCTCCGAGGCAACCGCCCGAAGTGCGAACCGGAGACAGAAATCGCCGCGAAAGCGTGGGCGCTGGTTCTGCGCTCATCGCCGGTTCCAGACCACCGGAACCGGCACACCGCGTAGGGCAGCGCCCGCGCAACCCTTCTCTTTGCCAAAAGGGAAGGAACGACCCCCCGGAAGCAGCATAACTGCTTCCATCAAGGGCGAAGCTATGGCTGAAGCCTGACGCTGATTGACAATTGAAGATGCGGCCCGGATCGGCCCGAAACGATCCACCAAGCAAGCCATCCCCCAG
>CAYOZR010000199.1:0-4707 GCA_964408555.1 uncultured Aestuariivirga sp. | reverse complement strand
ATGACGCCGAAGTCGCTCTTACGCCACAAGCGCGCCACCTCGAAACTCGACGAGATGGCGGAAGGCACCTCCTTCCACCGCGTGCTCTGGGACGATGCCGAATTGCTGGAGGGCGAGAAAATCAAGCTCGCCCCCGACGTCAATATCCGCCGCGTCGTCATGTGCTCCGGCAAGGTCTATTATGATCTCTACGAGGAACGCGAGAAGCGCGGGCTCGACGACATCTACATCCTGCGCATCGAGCAGCTCTATCCCTGGCCGCACAAGGCGCTGATCCATGAGCTGTCGCGCTTCAAGAACGCCGAATTCGTCTGGTGCCAAGAGGAGCCCTACAACATGGGCGCCTGGGGCTTCGCCCAGTCCAACATCGAGAGGGTGCTGGAATATGTGGGCGCCGCCAATCGGCGGCCGCGCTATGCGGGGCGGCCGCCCTCGGCCTCCACCGCGACCGGATTGATGAGCAAGCATCTGCAAGAGCTGAGGATCTTCCTCGAAGAGGCGCTCGGCGGCGACAAGAGGTGACGATGACCAAGGAAATCCGCGTGCCGGCGCTCGGCGAATCGGTGAGCGAGGCGACCATCGCCAAATGGTTCCGCAACGAAGGCGAGGCGGTGAAGGTGGACGAGCCGCTGGTCGAGCTCGAGACCGACAAGGTGACGGTGGAAGTTCCCGCCCCCGCCTCCGGCAAGCTTGCCTCGATCGCGGCGAAAGCGGGCATGACCGTCAATGTCGGAGCGTTATTGGGCGCCATCGAGGAAGGCGCGGGCGGCGCCAAGCCCGCCGCGGCACCGGTGGCGGCGCCCATTGCGAAGAAGGTCGAGGCGGTTCCGTTAACGATGCAAGCGCCGCTGTCGCCCGCGGTGCGCAAGATCGTCGCGGAAACCAAGGTCGATACCGCCGCCATCGCCGGAACCGGCAAGGACGGACGCCTCGCCAAGGGCGATCTCATCGAGCATCTGGCGAAGCCCGCCGCCGAAGCGAGGCCCGTCGTGGTTCCGCCACCCGTGGCCCCGGGCGAGCGCGAGGAGCGGGTGCGCATGTCGAGGCTGCGCCAGACCATCGCGCGGCGCCTCAAGGACGCCCAGAACACCGCCGCCATGCTCACCACCTTCAACGAGGTGGACATGAGCGCGGTGATGGGCTTGCGCAACCAGTACAAGGAGGTCTTCGAGAAGAAGCACGGCATCAAGCTCGGCTTCATGAGCTTCTTCGTGAAATCCGTCATCCGGGCGTTGCAGGAGATACCCGCGGTCAATGCCGAGATCGACGGCGAGGACATCGTCTACAAGAATTATTACAACATCGGCGTGGCGGTGGGCACCGGCAAGGGCCTGGTGGTGCCGGTGCTGCGCGATGCCGACGCCATGTCCTTCGCGGCCATCGAGAAGGCGATCGCCGATTTGGGCAAGCGGGCGCGCGACGGTCTGTTGCAGATCGCCGACATGCAGGGCGGCACCTTCACCATCACCAATGGCGGCATCTACGGCTCGCTGATGTCGACGCCCATTCTCAACGCCCCGCAATCGGGCATTCTCGGCATGCACAAGATTCACGAGCGGCCGGTGGCTATCGCCGGCCAGGTGGCGATCCGCCCGATGATGTATCTGGCGCTCTCCTACGATCACCGCATCGTCGACGGCAAGGAGGCGGTCACCTTCCTGGTCCGCGTCAAGGAAGGCCTGGAAGACCCGCAGCGGGCGATTTTGGATCTGTGACATGGCCGAGCAATTCGATCTCACCGTCATCGGCACTGGACCCGGCGGCTATGTCTGCGCCATACGGGCCGCACAGATCGGCATGAAAGTGGCGGTGGTCGAGAAGCGCGCCAGCCATGGCGGCACTTGTCTCAATATCGGCTGCATTCCATCGAAGGCGCTGCTGCATGCCTCGGAGCGCTATGCGGAAGCCCAGCATTCCTTCGCCGCCATGGGGATCGACGCCTCGCCGCGTTTCGATCTCAAGCGCATGATGACGTTCAAGCAGGAAGCGGTCGACGGCAACACCAAGGGCATCGATTTCCTGTTCAAGAAGAACAAGGTGACGGTGTTCCGCGGCGTTGGCAAAATTCTCGGCGGCGGCAAGGTCGATGTGGCCGGCCAGACGATCGAGACGAAGAATATCGTGATCGCCACCGGTTCCGATGTGGCGCGCCTTGAGGGCGTCGACATCGACGAGAGGCAGATCGTGTCTTCGACCGGCGCGCTCGAACTCGACAAGGTTCCCGGTCATCTCGCGGTGATCGGGGCCGGCGTCATCGGGCTTGAACTCGGCTCGGTTTATGCGCGGCTTGGATCGAAGGTTACGGTCATTGAATATCTCGACCGCATCCTGCCCGGCATGGATCTCGAGGTGGCGAAGACTTTCCAGCGCCTGCTGCAGAAGCAGGGCTTTGTCTTCCGGCTTTCAGCCAAGGTGACGGCGGCGGCGAAACTCAAGGAAAAAGTAACGCTGTCGATGGAGCCCGCGGGCGGTGGCGGCGCCGAAACGATCGATGCCGACACGGTGCTCGTCGCCATCGGCCGCATTCCGTACACGGAAGGCTTGGGACTTGACGAGGCGGGCATCAAGCGCGACGCCAGGGGCCGCATCGACATCGGTAACCGTTTCGAAACCACGCTAGCGAATGTTTATGCCATCGGCGATGCGGTGCGTGGACCCATGCTTGCCCACAAGGCGGAAGACGAGGGCATTGCGGTTGCGGAAGTGATCGCGGGGCAAGCGGGGCATGTGAATTACGACTGCATTCCCGGCGTCGTCTACACCGCGCCGGAGGTGGCGGCGGTGGGCAAGACCGAAGAGGAACTGAAGGCCGCCGGCATCGAATACAGGACCGGGAAATTCCCGTTTCTCGCCAATGGCCGGGCCAAGGCGAACCGGACGACCGACGGTTTCGTCAAGGTTCTGGCCGATGCCCGGACGGACCGGGTGCTCGGCTGCCACATCGTCGGACCCCAGGCCGGCGAAATTATCCATGAGGTGGCGGTGCTGATGGAATTCGGCGGCTCGGCCGAGGATCTGGCCCGCACCTGCCATGCCCATCCGACCCTTTCGGAGGCCGTAAAAGAGGCGGCGCTTGCCGTGGCCAATCGCGCAATTCATGCGTGATTGCGGGGCCTTCGCCGACGCCGTTAAGATAAGTTAAAGACTGGCGAGGCTTAAGTAGCAGCCCAGCGAGTAAGAGGGTGTAGCCGGCCGCCTCGCCGCGTAGTCCTTACAGGCCGGTCGTGGGCCGCGGATTGCTGCCGTCGAAATAGCGCGAATAGCGGAAGGGTGACGGATCGGCGCACGGCGTCTCGCCTGTCACCAGTTGCGCCATGAGCTTACCCGCCCCCGGCCCCAGGCCGAAGCCGTGGCCGGAAAATCCCGAAGCGAGATAGAAGCCCGGAAGTTTTTCGATCGCCGACATGACTGGCACGGCATCGGGTGTGGCATCGATGATTCCGGCCCAGCGCTCGGCGATCCGCATGTCGCGGAAGGCGGGGTAGTAATCCTTCAGGCTTGCCGCCGCTTCCTCAAGGATCGGCATGACCGGCTCGGGATCGAGCACGCGCACCCCTTCGAAGGGCGAGCGCTCGTCGAGGCGCCAGCGCCGCTTGAGCAGCGCCTCGTCGAGGAAGCGCCGGCCGATGCGCAGCTTGAGCCCGTTCCGGTCGACGAACAGCGCCGGCAAGAAGCGGAACAACAGGCGGAAGCTATCGGGCATGATATCGGCGACCGAGAGATGCCGGTGCGTGACGGTGAAGCCGCCGTCGAGGCGCTTGCGGAAGCTGAATTTTCCTCCCGAACAGGTGCGCGCGAGACCGGTTTCGATGGGCTCGGTGCGCATCACCGAATTGACCACCGAGAGCTGCGGGAATTCGATGCCGATGTTGTGGCAGAAACGCCGCGACCAGGCCCCACCCGCCAGCACCGCCGTGTCGCAGGCAATGGTGCCTCTTTCGGTGACGACCGCCGCGACACGGCCCGCCGCGGTTTCAATCCCGCGCACGGCGCATGCGGTGAAAATTTTCGCGCCGCGCTTCTGGGCCGCCCGCGCGATTGCCGAGGCGGCGATGAAAGGTTCGGCGCGCCCGTCGGCCGACGTATAAAGGGCGCCCTTCCACTTACGTGATGAACCCGGTTGCAGTTCCTCGGCCTCCTCGCCCGAGACGAGCCGCGTATCGAGCCCGAACGGCCGGGCATTTTCGATGTACCATTTTTCCTTGGCGGCGAGTTCGGCATCGGTCTCGCACAAATAGACGATGCCGCATTGCCGGAAGCCGGTTTCGGCGCCGATCCGCTCATTCATGCCGCGCCAGAGCTCGAGCGATTCGAGGATCAGCGGAATCTCGCGGGCATCGCGGCCCATCTGGCGGCACCAGCCCCAATTGCGGCTCGATTGCTCGGCGCCGATCTCAGCCTTTTCAAGCAGAGCGACGGCGATGCCGCGCTCGGCCAGTTCAAGGGCGGTGCAGACTCCGATAATGCCGCCGCCGATAACGGCAACGGCGGTTTTCTTCGGCAACTCGGCGTCGGGCTGGATCGTGTCGATGACGGGCAAGAAAGGCACTCACACAAATCGGGAGCGGCAAGCTACGGAGTTCCGCGAGCTCCCGCAAGCTTCAGGCGCGCGGATGTGCTTTGCGATATTGGGCGATGAGATGGCTGCGGTCGACTTCGGTGTAGATCTGGGTGGTCGACAGGCTGGCGTGGCCGAGAAGCTCCTGG
>CAYOZR010000198.1:0-4800 GCA_964408555.1 uncultured Aestuariivirga sp. | reverse complement strand
CCACCAGGCAGTCGATCGGGGGGGCTCACGGCGCCTCCGTCACCGCCGTCGCGCCCAAGGCCTTCGGGCAGTCGCTGGGCGTTCTGCGCAATGGCGGCACCGTCTGCTGGATCGGGCTTCCCGGCGGCGAGGCCGATAATATAAGGCTGACGATTTCCTCCGTCGTCAATGGCGAGATCAGCATCCGCGGCTCCAATGTCGGCACCCGCCAGGACTTGCAGGAAGCGGTCGATTTCGCCGCGAGCGGCCTGGTCAAGGCCAAGATCGAGAAGCAGCCGCTGGCGGCGATTAATGACGTCTTCGCCCGCATGAAGAAGGGCGCCATCACCGGCCGCGTGGTACTGGCGATAAACTGAGCCGGTTGACTCGACGATCTGAAGTGGATGGGGCGGAACCATCCGCCCCACCCGCCCGCGCCATTAGTTGGACGACTTCATCTCCATGGCCTTCATGGCGTTGGTCAGATGCATGGAACAATCGTCCATCTTGCTGTCCTTCATCGCCATCTTTGCCATGTCCAATTCCTTCATGGCCATGTCGGCGGCTTCCTTCATCTTCGGGTCCGTGTCGGCTTTGATCGCTTCGTCCATCTTCATCATCGAAGCGTCATCGCATTTGGCCATCTCGGCGGCATGGGCCGTCGCGGTCAGCGCAAGACCCAGCAGTCCGGCGGCAATCAGTGATTTCAGCATGGTGTGTTTCCTCTTGTCGGGACGGAATTGCCCCGCCTCAACCGTGCCGCTTGCTTCATTCACGATCAAAGCACATGCCCGCGATGCACGCAGCTGTGAAGCCGCGTGAACTCACGACCCGCTGAACCAGTTGTAACCCTGGTCTTCCCAGTAGCCGCCGGGATAGTCGTTGGTGACAAAGACCGCCATGATGTGCTTCGGGTTCTTGAAGCCGAGCTTGGTCGGCACCCGGAGCTTCATCGGGAAGCCGTATTTGCGCGGCAGAACCTGGTCGCGGAAGGTCAACGCCAGAATGGTTTGCGGATGCAGCGCGGTTGCCATGTCGACGCTGGAATAATAGTCGTCGGCGCACTTGAAGCCGACATATTTGGCCTTTGTGTCGGCTCCCACCAGGCGCAGGAAATCGCCGAACATCACTCCGCCCCATTTGCCGATGGCGCTCCAGCCCTCGACGCAGATGTGCCGGGTAATCTGCGAGGTTTGCGGCAGGGCCCTCAGCCGCGCCAGCGTCCAGCTCTCGCGGTTTTCGATGAGGCCGCCGAGATCGAGCGCAAAGCCCTCCTCCGCCACCACCGGCGCCCGCGATTCGGAGTAATACGCATTGAAAGGAAACGGATCGGTGATGTCGCTCTCGGCATAGGTGGGTGCCGGCTTGTCCGGATCGAAGATCGCCGCCTGCACCCGGTCGTTCCAGCGCGACATCGACCACAGCATGCGGTCGACGGCGGATTCATCGCTCGTGTCGCAGCCGGTCAGCAGCGACAGCGCGCCCAGCGTCAGCGATTGCTTCAGGAAAGACCGGCGCCCGAGGCTCGGCACTTCGAGAGACTTGCCGGGCAGGATTATGCCGCGGTCGGATAGTTTAAGGGACATGGCCTTCCACCCTTGTTTGCTCCGCGGGTTTCCGCGTCCAGCCCAGGATCATCGGCAGCAATGTACCGGGCACCAGCAGCACGAGAGCGAGATGCACCACGATGAAGACTGAGATCGCCGTCATGCCGGCGAAGTGCACCAGCCGGGCGCCCTCATAACCGCCCATCAATGCCGCCAATTCCTGCAATTGCACCGGCTTCCACACCGCAAGCCCGGAAAGAATGGTGACGACGATGGCCGCGAGGACGCCCAGATAGGCGGCTTTCTGCACGGCATTGTAGCGGCCGGTCTCATGGGTCGGCCCGCCGCGCAGGGCCTGGCGGAGGTCGCGCAGTATGGCGCCCGGCGAGACCGGAAAGAAGGCGCGCCGGAAATGCCCGCGCAACAGTCCAATGAGAAGATAGGCCAGCAGATTGATGCCCAGGAGCCACATGGCGGCGAAGTGCCATTGCAGGGCGCCACCCAGCCAGCCGCCGAGTGTCGCCTCGCGTGGAAAGCGGAAGGAAAACAGCGGCGAGGCATTGTAGATGCGCCAGCCGCTCATGATCATCACCACGATGGCGATGGCATTGAGCCAATGGAAGATGCGCACGCCGAGCGAATGCACCGGAACCCGCACGCGGCTTTGCCCGGGCATTGCGGGATTGGACATGGTTTCGGCGTGGTTCATATGGACCAGGTTGGTTAGAATGACGCCGCGCAGAGTCCACAGTTAAGCGCGCCTTCGCAACTCAAGCTTCTTCACGATCGGGTGTGTGGCCCGTGTTCAACCGATGGCCGCCCGCACCAGCGGCGCCACTTTCGTGCCCATCAGTTCGATGGCCCGCAGCACGTGCTTATGCGGCATGGTGCCGATCGCCATCTGGACGAGAATACGGTCGTTGCCGAAGACCTTGTGGAGGCCCACGATCTTTTCAGCCACCTCTTCCGGGCTGCCGATCAGGAGATGGCCGCGCGACCCGCAAGAGGCCTCGAACTGCGCCCGTGTCTGCGGCGGCCAGCCGCGCTCGCGTCCGATGCGGGTCATCACCTCGGCATGGGGCGGAAAGAAAATGTCCTTCGCCTCCTGCATCGAATCGCCCACGAAGCCATGCATGTTGAGGCTGAGCTTCTGTGGTGGAACATTCTTGCCCGCACGCTGTGCCGCCTCACGGTAGAGATCGAAAAACGGAGCAAAGCGCGAAGGGTCGCCGCCGATGATGGCAAGCGCCATGGGAAGTCCCAGCGAGGCCGCGCGCACCACCGATTGCGGCGTGCCGCCCACCGCGATCCACACGGGCAGCGGATTTTGCACCGGGCGCGGATAGACGCCGATATTGTCGAGCGAGGGACGAAGCTGGCCCTGCCAGGTGATCTTCTCGCTCTCGCGCAATTTCAACAGAAGATCGAGCTTCTCGGCGAACAGCGCGTCATAGTCTTCCAGATCGTAACCGAACAGCGGAAAGGATTCGATGAACGAACCACGCCCCGCCATGATCTCGGCGCGGCCACCGGAAAGCAGATCGAGAGTCGCGAACTGCTGGAACACCCGCACCGGATCGTCGGAACCCAACACCGTCACGGCACTGGTGAGCCGGATGCGCTTCGTCCGCGCCGCCCCCGCCGCCAGTGCCACGGCCGGCGCCGACACCGCATAATCCGGCCGGTGATGCTCGCCGACGCCGAAGACATCGAGGCCCACTTGGTCGGCCAGCTCGATTTCCTCGACAAGCTGACGCAAGCGCTGCCCCGGGTGAGCGCCGCGAGCCACGTCAGCAAATGTGTAAAGTCCGATTTCCACGTGAGGCCCCTTATCGGCGGAGTTCTGTTGTAGCAAATACGACTACATTTCAAGAGATCGCACCTTTATCGGTGCTCGGGCTTGCATAGAGTGCAATATGCCAATGAGTCTCTCGTCCCTCGGAGCGCCAATGCGAGACAATTACCTTATCGGAATATCTGACCGCCTGACTTCTGGCATGCCGGGATAAAGATTCCAAACATCATTGATAGTCATCTGCGCTTTGGGGCCAATGAGAATTCGAGAAGGCACAAATCCAGGAAGTAAATTGTTCCCAATTTCAATGTACCTTGTAGGCTCGCCCAATGACGATCGATTTTGAATTCCCTTTCGAGTGGCAACACCAGTAAGAAAACGGGACTCAGCTTTTCCTGCTGGAGAAGCCAAAATTCGCACCTCTCGCTCATCTGAAAATGCCGGATCCTTATGAGTTCCACAATAGCTGAGCAATTTTCTTCCAAAACTGCTGTCAGGTATTATTCTTCCTAAGCCCGAAAGCACCCGAGAATCGCCACAACTTTCATAGAGAATTCGCCCAAGTTTCAGGGACATTTGCTCGACCAATTCACAAAAATCGGGTTCCATTGGGTCGATTACATATTTGACTGTCGCCAGTTCAATCCACTCATATGTATGGCGATCTAGCTCATGGGCCACTATTCTTTCTACGTTATCTTGATCAAATTGAAGGCAATAGCCCTCACAACGCGTATATCTATCCCAAAGCGTGAGAATTCCCCTCTCGTCTTCATTTTTGTTCTTTCCTCGCGCAAATGAAGTCACGTACAAGGAACCAAAACCATCTCCTCCCGCAATTTCCTGGTTGATCTGCTGCGAGAGAATTGGAAATTGGGATTTCAAACTCTCGAATGTGACAGTTTTGTCGCGTAATTCTGTTGGGATACGCTCAATTGCAGCTCCCAAGGCCCTTTCGTAAATTGCCAAAAACGCATACTGAAATTCAGAACTGTCATTTAGCGATACAAATTCTGAAGCCCAAAAGCTCTGCGATCGAACAATTCCGAAGAGGCCAACTCGCGATGTGTAATGTGAGAGCAACGTCATGATGATATTGGAGCAATTCGAATACAACGGTGATCAACCTTGGTGGATGATTGTCTTTCTTAGTTTAAAGTCCAAGGCGTCGCCAGCGCTACTCTATTCAATCTTCATATCCGGTGCAGTCGCCTCGGCCTTCAGCGCGGCGACGGCCTCCACCAGCTTCATCGGCATCTGGTCCTGTGAACCCAGCCGCCGCATGTTGACAGCGCCCTCTTCCATCTCGCGTTTGCCGACAACGCGCCTCACCGGCACCTTGGCGACCGAGGGTTCGCGGACCTTCTAGTTGATCTTCTCATTGCGCAAGTCCACCTCGGCCCACAGGCCCGCCCGGCCGAAGTCATCCCGCACCTTCCGCGCAGAGCCGTCCCCGTCCGAGGGGACACTCGCCCCCAC
>CAYOZR010000197.1:0-4859 GCA_964408555.1 uncultured Aestuariivirga sp. | reverse complement strand
ACTATTTCTATCCCGACCTGCCGCAGGGCTACCAGATTTCCCAGTACAAGCAGCCGATCGTCGGCGAGGGCACGGTTCATGTCGATGTCGACGGCCGTGCCGTCGAAGTCGGCATCGAACGCCTGCATCTCGAGCAGGATGCCGGCAAGTCGCTGCACGACCAGCACCCAAGCATGAGCTTCGTCGATCTCAACCGCTCCGGCTGCGCGCTGATGGAAATCGTCTCCAAGCCCGACATGCGCTCGGCCGACGAGGCCAAGGCCTATGTGACCAAGCTGCGCCAGATCATGCGCTATCTCGGCACCTGCGACGGCAACATGGAGCAGGGGAGCCTGCGCGCCGACATCAACGTCTCGGTGCGCCGCCCGGGGGCGGAGTTCGGCACCCGCTGCGAAATCAAGAACGTCAACTCCATCCGCTTCATTGGCCAGGCGATCGACTACGAAGCCCGCCGCCAGATCGGTATTATCGAGGATGGCGGCAAGATCGGCCAGGAGACCCGGCTGTTCGACGCGCGCAAGGGCGAGACCCGCTCGATGCGCTCCAAGGAAGAAGCCCACGACTACCGCTATTTCCCCGATCCCGACCTGCTGCCTTTGGAACTCGACGGCGCCTGGATCGAGGCGATCCGTAAAGGTCTGCCGGAATTGCCCGACGAAAAGAGCCAGCGTTTCATCCGCGACTACGGGCTTTCGGCCTATGACGCGGGCGTGCTGGTGGCCGAGCGCGCGGCGGCGGATTTCTTCGAAGCCGTGGCCCGCGGCCGCGACGGCAAGCTCGCCGCCAATTGGGTGATCAACGAGCTGTTCGGCCGCCTCAACAAGGAAGGCAAGACGATCGAGGCGACGCCGGTTTCCGCCGCCCAGCTCGGCGAGATCGCCGATCTGATCGCCGCCGGAACCATTTCCGGCAAGATCGCCAAGGACGTCTTCGAGATCGTGTGGAGCGAGGGCGGCTCGCCCGCGGCGATCGTCGGGACCCGCGGCCTCAAACAGGTGACCGATTTGGGCGCCATTGAGAAGGCGGTGGACGAGATCGTCGCCGCCAATCCCGACAAGGTGGCCCAGGCCAAGGCCAAACCTTCCATGCTGGGCTGGTTCGTGGGCCAGGTGATGAAAGTGACAGGGGGCAAGGCCAACCCCCAGGCGGTCAACGACATGCTCCGCAAGAAGCTCGAAATTAACTAATTGGGACAAACGGTTAGTTTCAATTTCCGTTTCCGGAAATTCTCCGCTATAGTCCGTACCCTGAGTTTCGGGGACGACGGGGTTTGGGAGGATTTTCCGATGGCGAAGCCCGCCAAGAAGGCTGCCAAGAAAACAGCCGTCAAGAAAGCCGTGAAGAAGGCCAAGAAGCAGGCCAAGAAGCAGGCCACCGGCAAGAAAGGCGGCGCGGCGAGCGGCAACAAGCAGCGCTTTACATTATACGGCACCATGACCTCGGGGCCCACCTACACGGTGGCGCTGATGCTGTCGCTGTGCCGGCATCCGTTCTCCTACATTCATATCAATCTGCGCGAAGGCCAGCACAAGCAGCCCGACTATCTGGTGAAGAACCGCTACGGCCAGGTGCCAACGCTGCGCGACGGGCAGATGTTCGTGGTGCAGTCGGCGGCCATCCTCGAGCATCTCGCCGAGAGCCTGAAAAAATTCGAAGGCAGGACGCCGCTGGAAAGGCAACGCATCCGCGAGTGGCTGTTCTGGCAATGGGACAAGCTGGCGGTGCCGGTGTTCCGCCTGCGGGCGCGGCAGCGCGGCTTCCGCCAGTTCGGCGATGAAGTGCGGGTGATGTACGACACCGAGGCGAAGGCCGCCTTCGCGATGCTCGAGCACGAGCTGGCGCGCACGCCGTGGGTCGCCGCAAAGCGGGCGACCATTGCCGATATCGGCATCTACGCGGTCACTCGCTATGCGCTGGAAGCCGCTATCGATCTGTCGCACTATCCGCACGTTGTCGCCTGGAAGAAGCGTTTCGAGGCGCTTCCCGGCTTCGGGCCGCCGGAACAGATCCTGCCGATGGAAAGCCGGCTGCTGTAGGCGGGCCGGAGCGGTTCATTGTCGGACGCGAGCGAAAAAGACAGGGCAAAACCGGCGAGCCCCATTGCGCCGCCGCCGCCGCGCCGGCGGCGTGGACGATTTGAGTGCCTGCTCGGCCTCGCGCTGGGGCTCCTGGGCCTGGTTGCCTCGCGGCTCGGCAATTTGTGGATCGCCTTCGACGTTTTCTCGCAGTTCACCCTGCAATTCGCGGTGATCGCGGCGGGTTTCGCCTTGGGCTTCATCATGCCGCGGGCCCGATTGCCGGTGGCCTTCATGCTGCTGATCGCCGGGCTCGCCGGCATCGGGGCCTGGCCGCATCTGGCCAGCGACCGGGCCCGCATCCTCGATGCCGCCAAGCCGGGCGAACGCGAGATCGCGGTTGCCAGCTTCAATACTCACTACGGCAATCAGCGGGCCGAGGAGACACGCGCCGAAATCGAGCGGCTCGATGCCGATATCCTGACGCTCGTCGAAGTGGGACCGCAACTGCGCCCCATGCTGGCGTCCCTGGCGGCGCGTTATCCCTACCGGGCCGACTGCTTCGCCTGGGATTTCTGCAATCTGGCGATCTTGTCGAAATTCCCGATCGCGGCATCGGATACGCGCATCGACTGGGAGGGTCCGCCGGCGATCAAGGCCAAGCTCGGACCCGAGCTAGGCGGACTGACGGTAATCGCCACCCATACCATCCGCTTCCCCCAGTCGCGCGCCCAGTTCCGCCAGGTTGTCGAATTGTCGAAATTCGTCGAGACGATCCCGGGCCGCAAGCTGGTGATGGGCGATTTCAACGCGACGCCCTATTCGCGGATTGTCAGTACATTCGCCGGACGCACCGGCATGACCCGCCTCACGATGCTGCCGAGCTGGCCATCGTTCATCCAGTTGCCGCAGATGGCAATCGATCATATCTTCGTCAGTCCCGATATCCGCGCCACCGAAAGCCAGAAGATCGGCAATGCGGCGGGCTCGGACCACTATCCGATCTCGATCAAGCTCGCCGTTCCATTGAATTGAATGAAAGCCATGTGATGGCGAAGCGCAAACCAATAGACCTCTATTACTGGCCGACGCCGAACGGCTGGAAAATCACCATCATGCTGGAGGAGTGCAAGCTCCCCTATGCGGTCGAATACGTCAACATCCTGAAGGGCGATCAATTCAAGCCGCAGTTCCTGGCGATTTCGCCCAACAACCGGATGCCGGCCATCGTCGATCCCGGCGGTCCCGGCGGCAAGCCGATTTCGGTGTTCGAGTCGGGCGCCATCCTGCAATATCTTGGCAACAAGACCGGCAAATTCTATCCGGCGCGCACGCGCGAGCGCGTCGAAGTCGAGCAATGGCTGTTCTGGCAGATGGGCGGGCTCGGGCCCATGTCGGGCCAGGCCGGGCATTTCAGGAACTATGCGCGCCAGAATATTCCCTATGCCATCGAGCGTTATGTGAACGAGGTGGCGCGGCTCTATGGCGTCATGGACAAGCGGCTGGGAGCCCGCGAATTCCTCGCCGGCAAATATTCGATCGCCGACATGGCGTGCTGGCCATGGGTCAGATCCTACGACCGGCTCGGCCTCAAGCTCGGCGATTATTCCAACTTGAAGCGCTGGTTCGAGACAATCGCGGCGCGGCCGGCGGTCGGGCGCGGCGTTGCCGTGGGTGAACAGTACCGCGTGGCGCCCAGCACCTTGAAGGACGACGACGAGGCCCACGCCATTCTGTTCGGGACGCGGCGCTAACCGGCGGCGTGCTCAATGGCGGGTAAACGCGGCACGGTGAAGACCCGGTAAATTTCGCCGCAAGCGATTGAATGAACGCAAGTTCTTGGCGGCGCGCCGGAGCGCGGCGCGGGGCCGTTTCATATCGCTTTAATCCTGCCGCTTAACCCGCCGTTTCAGAACGCGGGCCAAGATCGCGCCTTAAGCGGGCCATCGAGGGGAGATCGAGACCGGCGGCAAACAGAGGGGATGAACGATGGCGAAAGCTCAATTCACGGAAGCGGCGGAAACACCGGCGCCAGCGACGGCGGATGCGCTGTTCGAGCTCGGCATGATCTATTGCATCGGCCACGGTGTCGGACAGGATTATGTGACGGCGCACCAATGGTTCAATCTCGCGGCCATGAAAGGCAGCGATGCGGCCAAGCAATACCGCTGCGAACTGGCGCTCGAAATGACGGCGGCGCAGGTGGCGGAAGCCCAGCGCCGGGCGCGCGACTGGCTGACGGTGCACTGACTTACAAAAGAGGCGTCAAGCCCAGGGGCTCGCGCGAAACAGGGCGCGCGGGCCCCGCAATCGTTCAATAGTCGATCGAGTAATCGGCCCCCGAGGTTTCCTGGGACGAGATGAAGCGGTTGAGGAAGCTCGTATCGGCGCGCTGGCTACGCTGCTCGACATAGATCTCGGTCTCGTAGATGTCGGTCTGCAGGTTGATGCGATCCTGACGGCTGTTGATTTCCGGCAGGGTCTGGTCGTCGGGCGAATAATTGTGGCCCAGCGGGATGAAATTCTCGTAGGCCATGGCCGATGCCGGCCACAGAACCGAAATCACCGCAACAACCGCCAATGTGCCGCGCATCTCGAGACTCCCTCGCTCCTTGACTTAGCGGAGTTTCAACCGAAAGGCATCAAGAAATAGTTAACCACAACAGTGGCGGAATTCCGGCTAAAGCAGGAAATCGATGGCCGTGAGGTTGGCAAGGCCGGTGAAGTTGAGGAGCCCGATCTGGAAATCCGCCGTGCCGTCGCCGTTGACGTCGCCGCTGACAATGGTTGTGGTGCCCGACAGCGCGATGCGGAGCTGGCCCTTGATGTTGGAGAAGGGGCTGG
>CAYOZR010000196.1:0-4968 GCA_964408555.1 uncultured Aestuariivirga sp. | reverse complement strand
GAAACTACTTCGTCAACGCCGGATATGGGTCAATGTAGAATCATCCCGCTCTAGGATCGCCGAACTCGCCCGGCGGGTTGGAGAACGGCGCGAAGTCCGACCGGACTTCGACCGAACGGTATTGTTCGAGAGCCCAGCGCACCGAGGGAAAGGCGAGATCGGCCCAGGGGATTTCGTCCCAGCCCATGAATTTCACTTCCAGACTCTCGGGTCCGGCGGAGACGTCCGGTACCGCCAGATGCGCCAGATACATGACCTGGACCTGGGCAAGATGCGGGATGGTGTTGACGGCGAAGAGCCGGCCGATGACGATCTCGGCGTTGGCCTCTTCGCGTGCCTCGCGCCGCGCCGCCGCCTCGACGGTTTCGCCCAACTCCATGAATCCCGCGGGTAATGTCCAGAATCCGCGGCGCGGCTCGATGGCGCGGCGGCACAGCGGCATCAGGCCATCGCGGCGCACAATCGATCCGGTCACCACCTTCGGATTGACATAGTGGACGAAGCCGCAGGTGCCGCGGATGTCGCGCTCATGGGTGCCGCCGGGCGGCACCGATCTGGAAAAATGGGCGGCCAGAGAACGATCGTTCATCGCATGTCAAGGGTTGAATTCCGTGTCCTGATGATTTTAACTGATCCGCGGACGGACGGTGCAATTTTCATTGGCGGGAGCGGTTTTCTTTTTACTTGCAGCGGGAAAGACGAGTCGCTAGGACAACGCGGCTCCGGAACGTCCCGGTTCGGCCTCCGCACTGCCGGGGGACAGGCGATTGCGAACGGGAAAATAGGCAATGAGGGAGCGGGGCATTGAACCGGAATGCGCGAACGCGTACGGTTCATGTGGCAGGAGAAGGGGTTCATGACGGGCAACAGGGACGTGAAGCAGTTCTCGCGTTCACCATCGCACCTGCTGAAGCGTGCGGCGCAGTTTTCAAACCACATCTACATGGGCGAAGTCGGCAAGTCGGGTCTCACCCACCGGCAGTTCACAGTGCTGCTCGCCGTCGACAGCAATGACGGCAAGAGCCAGACCGATCTGGTGAAAGTCACCGGCATCGACCGCTCGACGCTCGCCGATCTGGTGGCGCGGCTCTTGGCTCAGGGCTATCTGCAGCGCCGCCGCACCAAGGACGACGGCCGCACCAACGCCATCCGCATCACCGCCGTCGGCAAGAAGATGCTGAAGATGGCGCAGCCGGGTGCAGACGAGGTGGACCGGCAACTCCTCTCGCTCATCCCCAGCGGCGACCGCAAGTTCTTCCTCGACAATCTCGCAATTCTTGCCGCCGAGATGGACAAGATCGAGGAGAAGGAACCGGCAAAGCCCGGCCGCAAGCTCAAGTCCCGCCGCCGCGGCTGACGCCGTTCACGGCAGCGGCGTCTTGGCTTTTTCGATTTCCACGGCAAGCGTGCCGGTGAGCGCCTCGGGTGTCAGCGGGCCGATCCACTTGAACCTGATCCTGCCGGCGCCATCGACGATGAAGGTCTCAGGCACGCCGTAGACGCCGAAATCGATGGCAACGCGCCCGTTCTCATCGACGCCCAACGCGGCATAGGGCAGGCCGAGCGTGCCGATGAATCGGCGGGCGTTTTCCGGCTCGTCCTTGTAGTCGATGCCATAGAGGCGGATATCCTTGCGCTTCGCAAGTTCCATGAGCAGCGGATGCTCCTGCCGGCAGGGTACGCACCAGGACGCCCAGACATTGACGACGGTGACGCTCCCCGCCTTGAGAGCCGCGGTGTCGAAACCCGGAACGCCCGCCCCTTCAAGGGCGGGAAGGGCGAAGCTGGGAACCTCCTTGCCGATGAGGGTCGAGGGAATTTCGGAAGGGTCGCCGAAAAGGCCGCGCCAGAACAGCACCGCAAGTGCCGCGAAGACGACGGCCGGAACGATAGCCAGCCTTAGCCTCCAGCGCGGGGCTGCTTCCATTTCGCTCATGGCGTATCCTTCGTGCGCTGGCGGTCGAGGGCCGCCGCCTCGGCGCGCAGCCTCCGGTCGCGGACCAGAATGGATGCGGCAAGCCCGAGCAGGACCAGCGCCGAAATCACATAGGCGGCGGCGACGAAACCGGTATGAGGTGCTGCCAGGTCCATCAGCGGTCTCCGATGCGGGCGATGCGCAACTGCCGGATCTTGCGCGCCGCGATCTCGCTGCGCATGGCGACGAGATGAAGGGCGAGGAACAACAGCGTGTAAGCGAGCCCCATGACCAGCAGCGGCCAGAGGATGGAGATGTGGATGGTGGGGCCGCCCATGCGGAAGACGCTGGCCGGCTGGTGCAGCGAGTTCCACCAGTCGACCGAAAACTTCACCACCGGAACATTGACGAAGCCCACCAGCGCCACGATGCGGGCGATCTGGGCGGCGCGATGCGGCTCCTCGATCGCCTGCCAGATCGCCATGTAGCCCAGATAAAGCAGCAGCAGCACGAACATCGAGGTGAGCCTGGCATCCCACACCCACCAGGCGCCCCACATGGGCTTGCCCCACAGCGAACCGGTGGCAAGGGCGAGAAAGCAGAAGGCGGCGCCGATGGGGGCGGCGGACTTCGCCGCCACATCGGCGAGCGGATGGCGGAAGATAATGGCCGTGGCGCTGGCGATGGCCATCACCGTATAGACGAAGAGCGCCATCCAGGCGGCCGGCACATGGACGAAGATGATGCGCACCGTCTCGCCCTGCTGATAGTCGGCCGGCGCCGCGGCGAGCGCGCCATAAAGTCCCACCGCGAGACAGAGAGCCGCCGCCGCCCAAACATAAGGCAGCACGGCATTGGCAAGCCGCAGGAAGTTGGTGGGGTTGGCGAGATGTTGCATGACCGGTTTCTAGTCCACCTTCCTCACTTGAGATAGGACCTGAGTGCCGCAGCCGCGGCGAGCGGAGACAGCACCAGGCTGGCGAGCGCCAATGCCAGAAGTATAAGCAGCGAAGCTGTGGCAAGACCGGGGCCGCCACCCGCGGCCGACATGCCGAAGATCAGCACCGGCACGTAGAGCGGCAGAACCAGCAGCGAGACCAGAAGTCCGCCGCGCCGCAAGCCCACGGTGACTGCCGCGCCGATGGCGGCCAAGAGCGACAAGGTCACCGAGCCAAGCCCCATGGCAAGGAAGAGCGGCAGGATCGCTTGCGGCTCGAGATTGATGAGAAAACCCAGGAGCGGCGCGGCGACGGCAAGCGGCAGGCTGGCGCTCAGCCAATGGGCGATGGCCTTGGCAAGGGCCGTGAGTTCGAGCGGCAGGGGCGCCATGGCGAGAATGTCGAGCGAGCCGTCCTCGAAATCCTGCTGGAAGATGCGGTCGGCCGAGAGCAGCACCGAGAGCAGCAGCGCGATCCACAGGGCGCCGGGCGCGATCCGCTGCAGCAGCGCCTGATCGGGGCCGAGGCCCAGGGGCAGCAGCACCACGACGGTGAGAAAGAAGCCAAGCGCGGTTCCGGCGCCGCCGCCCTGACGGAGGCTCAAAGTCAGATCACGCCGGATCAGTGCCCAGATCGCGTTCACGACGGCTCTCCCAGATCGAGTTGGCGCTGCGCCTCGATACCGAGCGGCACATGGGTGGCCGCGATGACGAGGCCGCCTTGATCGAGCTGGGCCTGCATCAGGCGGCAGAGCAGAAGGCGCGAATTCTTGTCGAGGCCGGTGGTGGGCTCGTCGAGCAGCCAGAGGACGCGTGGCACCAGCGCCACACGGGCAAGCGCCAGGCGGCGCTTCTGACCGGCCGAGAGCAGCGCCGCCGGATAGGTGGCAAGACGCGCGAGATCGAGGGCGGCGAGAGCTCTCTTGACTTCGCCGCCACCCAGAACGCCGCACCAGAATTCGAGATTCTCGGCCACCGTGAGAGCCGGCTTGATGGCGTCCTGATGCGCCACATAATGGGACTGCTGGCCGGTCGACAGCTCGCCATGGCCGCCATGCAAGGCGATGCGGCCGGAGGCCGGCTCATTGAGCCCGGCAATCAGGCGGAGCAGCGATGACTTGCCGGAACCGTTGGGGCCGGTGAGCAACAGAAGCTCGCCCGCCTTCAGCGCAAAGCCAACGCCGCTGAAGACAATCCGTCCCCCGCGCTCGCACTGCAGGCCTTCCGCCGTAAGTTCCATCGCTCGCCCATTCTGTCATCCCCGCACTTGTCGCGGGGACCCGTCGTTCAACCCATGCAGGCGGCCGGATTTGTTGCAAAACAGGCCGCCGAAATAAATCCGGCGATGACATTGCCGTGTGGATTCATGTCATGTACTGGCCGCCATTGGCCGAGAGCGTCGAGCCGGTGATGAAGCCCGCCTCGTCGGCAGCGAGAAAGACCACGCAGCGCGCGATTTCTTCCGGCTCGCCGAGGCGGCCCACCGGGATCAGGGGAAGGATGCGCTTCTCGAGTACGTCCTGGGGAACGGCACGCACCATCTCGGTGCCGATATAGCCGGGGCAGATGGCATTGACGGTGATGCCCTTGGCGGCTCCCTCCTGGGCCAGCGACTTGACGAAGCCGATCTCGCCCGACTTGGCGGCGGCATAATTGGTTTGGCCCATCTGGCCCTTCTGGCCGTTGATCGAGGAGATGCAGACGATACGGCCGAAGCCGCGGTCGCGCATGCCGCTCCAGATGGGTTGGGTCATGTTGAACAGTGAATTGAGGTTGGTGTTGATCACCTCGTTCCACTGCTGCGCCGTCATCTTGTGGAACATGGCGTCGCGGGTGATGCCGGCATTGTTGACCAGCACCTCGACCGGACCCAGATCGGCCTCGATCTTCTTGAGGCCTGCGGCACAGGCCTCGTGGTTCGACACATCCCATTTGTAGACGGGGATTCCGGTCTCGGCCTTGAATTTCGCGGCGGCCTCCTCGTTACCGGCATAATTGGCGGCGACCTTGTCGCCCGCAGCCTTCAGCGCCTTGGAAATGCCCGCCCCACTGCCGCGGCTGCCACCGGTTAAGACTGCGACACGGCCCATGGTTTTCTCCCCCGATCAGCGTTCGA
>CAYOZR010000195.1:0-5013 GCA_964408555.1 uncultured Aestuariivirga sp. | reverse complement strand
CCGGAGCGCAACCGCGATGTCTGGCTGTTTCTCATCACCATTCCGTTCTGGACCAATCTGCTGATCCGCACCTTCGCCATAATGGAAGTGATCCGCAACGAGGGCATCATCAATTCGGCGCTGATCGGGCTCGGCATCATCGATACGCCCATCCAGATCATGTTCACCGACACGGCGATCATGATGGGCATGCTCTATGTGTATCTGCCGCTGATGGTGCTGCCGCTCTATGCCAGCATGGAGAAGCTCGATTTCCGCCTGGTCGAGGCCGGCTACGATCTCTATGCGACACGCTTCCAGGTGCTGCGGCGGGTGATCATTCCGCTGGTCAAGCCCGGCATCATCGCCGGGTCGATCCTGGTGTTCATCCCCTCGCTCGGCGCCTATGTGACGCCGCGGGTTCTCGGCGGCGGCAGAAACCTGATGCTCGGCAATCTCATCGAGCTGCAGTTCGGCCAGGGGCGCAACTGGCCCCTGGGTTCGGCTTTGTCGATCACGCTGATGGCGATCGTCATGGCCGCTCTGCTCGTCTATGTGCGCCAGGCCTCGAAGGGAACCGGCGGTCATGTCTAGGGCGTCGGGATTTTCGGTCCGGCGGCAAACCGGCTTCACAGCGATCGCGGCAGTCTGCTTCGTCATGCTTTATGCGCCGATCGCCACGCTGATTTTCTATTCCTTCAATTCCGGAACCTCGGTGGCGATCTGGGAAGGCTTCTCGTGGCGCTGGTACGAGGCGGCCTGGGCCAACGAGCAGATCAAGGAAGTGTCGCTGCGCTCGCTGCGGATCGCCGCGGTCGCCGCAACACTGTCGACCATCGCCGCCACCATGGCGGCTTTGGCCACGACGCGGACCAAGCCGTTCCGCGGACTGACCGCCATCTATGCAGCGATCAATGCGCCGCTGATGGTGCCGGAAATCGTCACCGCGGTGGCACTCCTCATCACCTTCGCCACGATCAAGGTGGCGACCGGCTATACCGGGCTCGGCTATCTGCTCGCGGCGCACACGGCCTTCTGCATTCCCTTCGCCTATCTGCCGGTCAGGGCGCGGCTCGAAAGCATGGACCTGACGCTCGAGCGCGCGGCCGCCGATCTCTACGCGACGCCATGGAACGCATTCCGCTACGTGACCTTTCCGCTCCTGTGGCCCGGCATCATGGCCGGCTTCATGCTGGCTTTCGTCATCTCGCTCGACGACGTGGTGATCACCGAATTCGTCAAATCGGCCGGGCAGGACACGCTGCCCACCTATATGCTCGGCCAGCTCCGGCGTATCATAACTCCGGAAATCAATGCGATCTCGACCGCCTTTTTCCTGATTTCGGTCGCGATCGTGACATTGTTCTTTTTCCTCAACCGGAGAAAGAGCTAGACTTCCGCATCCACCACAACAGGGAGACATGCCATGAACTGGAAACTGACGGGTGCCGCAATAGGCGCCATGATGATCGCGATGGCCGGACCGGCCGCCGCCGAAGGCGAACTCAACATCTTCAACTGGGGCGACTACACCAACCCGGACATGATCAAGAAGTTCGAGGCGAAATACAGTATCAAGGTCAATATCACCGACTATGATTCCAACGACACGGCGCTGGCCAAGGTGCGGGCCGGCGGCCACGGCTTCGATATCGTGGTGCCATCGGCGAATTTCGTGCCGATCTGGATCAACGAGGGCCTGCTGCTCGAATCGCGCCCCGACCAGATGGAAAACTTCAAGAATGTCGATCCGAAATGGGTGGACGTGCCCTTCGATACAGGCCGGCACTTTACGGTGCCGTGGCAGTGGGGAACGACCGGTACCTATGCCATCAAGACGGTCTACAGCGGCGACGTGAACACGTCGGCCATCTGGCTCGATCCGCCGGCCGAACTTGTCGGCAAGATCAACGTCGTTCCCGAGATGGGCGACGTCATGTCGCTGGCCATCATGTATATGGGCGGCGAACCCTGCTCGGGCGACAAGGAACTGCTCAAGAAGGTGCGCGACAAGCTGGTCGAAGCCAAGACCAAGTGGTTGTCGCTGGACTACGGCTCGGTCGAGAAGATTTCCAAGGGCGATTTCTCCGGCGGCGTCAACTGGAACGGCTCGACCTTCCGGGCGCGGCTGCAGAACCCCGACGTCGTTTACGGCTATCCCAAGGAAGGTTTCGTGATCTGGATGGACAATGTCGCCATCCTCAAGGACGCCAAGAACGTCGAGAACGCCAAACTGTTCCAGAACTTCGTCATGGATCCGGAAAACGCCGCGCTGATCTCGGCCTTCGCCCGCTATGCCAACGGCATCAAGGGCTCGGAAGCCTTCATGCCGGAAGACATGAAGACGGCGAATGAGATCGTCATCCCGGCGGAACTCGCCGGCAAGGGCAAGTTCGTGCTGGCCTGCTCGCCGGAAGTAACCGAGATGTACACGAAAATCTGGACCGACCTGCAGAAGTAAGGTCCGTGTTTCAGGCCCCGGCGGGAAACCGCCGGGGCTTCCCGTCTTGGGTGGATAGGTGCCGCCAACGTCCGGCAAGACGCGCCGTCACCGATATTCCGCTTGCCATCAGAGCGGCACGTGTCATTCTTTCCGTAATTGGCCGGCAGCAGGTCGTCTGCGGTCAGTTAAAAAAGGGAGAGACGTCCATGAAGTACACATTTGCCGCAGCGATTTGCGGACTGTCCATGGGCTTGGCAGCCGGACTTGCCCATGCCGAAGGCGATCTGCAAATTTATAATTGGGGCGACTACACCAGCCCTGAATTGCTCAAGAAGTTCGAGGCGAAGTATAACGTCAAGGTCACTGTCACCGACTATGATTCCAACGATACGGCGCTGGCCAAGGTGCGGGCCGGCGGCCACGGCTTCGACATTGTGGTGCCGTCAGCCAGCGTCATACCCATCTGGATCAGCGAGGGCTTGCTGCTGGAAACCCGCCCCGATCAGATGGAAAACTTCAAGAATGTCGATCCGAAATGGGTGGATGTGCCGTTCGATCCGGGCCGGCATTACACGGTGCCCTGGCAATGGGGCGTCACCGGCATGCTGGTCAACACTAAGATCTACAAGGGCGACCCCAATACCTCCGCTATCTTTCTCGACACGCCGGATGAGTTGAAAGGCAAGGTCAATGTCGTGCCCGAGATGGCCGAAATCATGCAACTCGCCATCAAATATGTCGGCGGCGAGCTGTGCACCGGCGATAAGGACATTCTCAAGAAGGCCCGCGACAAGCTGGTGGCCGCCAAGGCCAACTGGATCTCCATGGACTATTCCAATCCTGAGAAATATGCCAAGGAGGATCTGGGCGCCGGCGTCAACTGGAACGGCTGGTCGTTTCGGGCGCGGCTTCAGAACCCGGCACTTGTCTTCGGATTCCCCAAGGAGGGTTATCCGATCTTCATGGACAATGTCTCGGTGCTGAAAGACGCCAAGAACGTCGAGAACGCCAAACTATTCCAGAACTTCATCATGGACCCCGAGAACGCCGCCATGATCTCCGCCTTCGCGCGCTATTCCAACGGCATCAAGGGCTCGGAGAAGTTCATGCCGCCCGACATGACAACTGCGCCGGAGGTGAATATCCCCGAGCAGTTTCTCGCCAAGGGCGAGTTCACCCGGACCTGCCCGCCCGAGGTGCAGGCTCTCTATACGAAGATCTGGACCGAGTTGCAGAAGTAGAGTCCGCGCCTTTTGCAATTCCCAGCGAAGCGGAATCACTTCGCCGAAAAGGAACGCTCCAGACTCATTCGTGCGTGCAAATTCGACCCCGGCGGAAAACCGCCGGGGCTTTTTTTACATGGTAACGCCCGGCAATTTCAGTCCCTGCTCCTTGGCGCAGTCGACGGCGATCTGGTAGCCCGCATCGGCGTGGCGCATGACGCCCGAGGCCGGATCGTTCCACAAGACGCGCTCGAGCCTTCGGGCGGCATCGTCGCTGCCGTCGGCGACGACCACCATGCCGGCATGCTGCGAATAGCCGATGCCGACGCCGCCGCCGTGATGGATCGACACCCAGGTGGCGCCGGATGCGGTGTTGAGAAGCGCATTGAGCAGCGGCCAGTCGGAGACGGCATCGGAGCCGTCGAGCATGGTTTCGGTCTCGCGGTTGGGCGAGGCGACCGAGCCTGAGTCAAGATGATCGCGGCCGATGACGATGGGAGCTTCAAGCTCGCCGTTCCTCACCATCTCGTTGAAAGCGAGGCCGAGACGATGGCGCTGGCCGAGGCCCACCCAGCAGATGCGGGCGGGCAGGCCCTGGAAGGCAATACGCTCTCTCGCCATGTCGAGCCAGTTGTGCAGATGCGGATCGCCGGGGATCAGCTCCTTGACGCGGGCATCGGTCTTGTAGATGTCTTGCGGATTGCCGGACAGCGCCGCCCAGCGGAAGGGGCCGATGCCGCGGCAGAACAGCGGGCGGATATAGGCCGGCACGAAGCCGGGAAATTCGAAGGCGTTCTTGAGGCCCATCTCCAAGGCCATCTGGCGGATATTGTTGCCATAGTCGAAGGTGGGCACGCCCTGGTGATAAAAGTCGAGCATGGCCTGCACATGCACCTTCATGGAGGCCATGCTGGCCGCCTTCACCGCTTGCGGATCGGAGGCGCGCTTGTCCTCCCACTCCGCCAGCGTCCAGCCGGCCGGGAGATAGCCGTTCACCGGATCATGGGCCGAGGTCTGGTCGGTGAGCGCATCCGGCCTGATGCCGCGGCGCACGAATTCGGGGAGAAGCTCGGCGGCATTGCCGAGAAGCCCGACGGAGACCGGCTTGCCTTGGCGGTGGGAGCGCTCGACGATCGTCAGCGCTTCGTCGATGGTCTTGGCCTGGGTGTCGAGGTAGCGGGTGCGCAGCCGCATGTCGATGCGGCTTGGCTGGCATTCGATGGCGATCATCGAGGCGCCGGCCATGGTGGCGGCGAGCGGCTGGGCGCCGCCCATGCCGCCCAAACCCGCGGTCAGGAACCACTTGCCCTTGAGTTGGCCCGCATAATGCTTGCGGCCGACCTCGGCGAAGGTCTCGTAGGTGCCCTG
>CAYOZR010000194.1:0-5021 GCA_964408555.1 uncultured Aestuariivirga sp. | reverse complement strand
TGCAGACCTATTTCTCCACCTACAAGGGCATGTATTTCACCGGCGACGGCTGCCGCCGCGACGCCGACGGCTACTACTGGATCACCGGCCGCGTCGACGACGTGATCAACGTCTCCGGCCACAGGCTCGGCACGGCGGAAGTGGAATCGGCACTGGTTGCCCACAAGAAGGTTTCGGAAGCCGCCGTCGTTGGCTATCCGCACGACATCAAGGGTCAGGGCATCTATTGCTATGTGACGCTGATGGCGGGCGAACAGGGCTCCGACGAGCTGCGCAAGGAACTCGTCGCTCATGTGCGCAAGGACATCGGCCCGTTCGCCACGCCCGACAAGATCCAGTTCGCGCCCGGCCTGCCCAAGACCCGCTCCGGCAAGATCATGCGCCGCATCCTGCGCAAGATCGCCGAGGACGATTTCGCCTCGCTGGGCGATACCTCGACGCTCGCCGATCCGGCGGTGGTGGAGGATCTGGTCGCCAATAGGCAGAACAGGAAGGCGTGACGCTTCGCGCTATCGCGGGGGTCACATGAATGAGCGCGTCATTCACCGGATTTTCGAGGTCAGCGTTCTTCTCAAGGGCGCCCATGCCCTCATCGAGTGCGTTGGCGGCGTCGTGCTCTATGCCGTTAATACGGCGACGATCTCCACTCTCGTTCGCCTGGCAACCCAGAGCGAACTAGTCGAAGATCCAAACGATCTCGTTGCAACTTACCTGCTGCAGGCCGCGCAAGGTCTGTCCTTGGGTAGCAAGCAATTCTACGCCTTCTATCTCTTGAGCCACGGCCTGGTGAAACTGCTGCTCGTCATCGGCCTGCTCCGAAACAGGCTGTGGTCCTATCCCGCGTCGTTGGTGGCTTTGGCGCTGTTTATCGTCTACCAGCTGTACCGGTACTCATATACGCAGGCGCTCGGATTGATCGTGCTGACGGTCTTCGATATCTTCGTCATGGCGCTCATTTGGCACGAGTACCGGCTGGTCAGGCGGCACCTCCCGCTCAGTTAGCGCCAACTGCGCCTGAGCAGGGTGGGGAGCGGCACAACTCAGGTGCAAACCGCCCTAGCCGCTCAAATTCTCGCGCAGCCACTGGACGATGTGGCCGGCAGCCATGGCGCCGGACTTGCGGGCGATCTCGCGGCCCTCCCGGAACAGGATCATGGTCGGAATGGAACGGATGTTGTGGGCGGCGGCCACGTCTTGCGCGGCTTCGGTGTCGAGCTTGGCGAAACGCACGGTGGGCTCCAGGACTTCCGCGGCCTTGTGGAACTCGGGCGCCATCGTCGTGCAGGGGCCGCACCAGCCGGCCCAGAAATCGACGACCACCGGAATCGAATTCCGGACGACGTGCTTGCCGAAGTTTTCAGCCGTCAGAGCCATGGGATGGCCGTCGAAGAGGGGCGCGTGACACTTGCCGCATTTGGCCTCGCGGGCCGGCCTGTCCGGCGGCAGGCGATTGACGGCGGAACAGGCGGGGCAAACGATCTCACTCATGCGCAAATACTACCAAATTTCGCCGTCATTTGGCGGTGGCGGACGGCGCGGGCCATGACCTGCGTCAAAATTGCCGTTCCCGCAGCGAATTCGGCATCCCGGCTATGCCTTTTGGCGTAATTGCGATATTGCGGCGCAGCAGGTAGAAACTTGTCCACAAGACCGGAACAGAATCATGGCTGAGACGAAGCCCGCCCCGCGGCCCTTGTCGCCGCATCTGCAAATCTACCGGCCGATGCTGACCATGATGATGTCGATTGCCCATCGCATCACCGGGGCGGCGCTGTATTTTGGCGTCGTCCTGCTGGTCTGGTGGCTCACGGCGGCGGCCCTTTCCGATGCCTATTTCGACCTGGTGCAAGGCTTCTTCGGTCACTGGTTCGGCCGGCTCATCCTCTTCGGCTTCACCTGGGCGCTGATCCACCATGCGCTGGGCGGCATCCGCCATCTGATCTGGGATACGGGCCGCGGCTTCGACCTCGCAACCGTCGAATGGATGGCACGGGCCAATCTGGCGGGCTCCATCATCCTCACGGTCCTCTTGTGGATCGTGGGTTACGGGGTGATGCCATGAGCATGCGAACGCCGCTGGCGCAAGCGCGCCGGCTCGGCTCGGCCAACTCCGGCACGAAACATTTCTTGATGCAGTGGGTCTTGGCGCTCGCCAACCTGCCGCTGATTGGGTTTTTCGTCTGGTTCATCGTCGCGCATCTGGGGACGTCGCGCGCCGGATTGGTGGCCAGCCTGCACAATCCGGCGGTTGCCATCCTGCTCGCACTCGCCTTCCTCGGTATTCTCTGGCACATGCGGCTTGGCATGCAGACGATTATCGAGGATTACGTACACGGCCACGGCGCTAGCTCCGCCTGTCTCATCCTCAATTCCGTCTTCACGGCGGCACTCGGTGTCGCCGCACTCTATGCGATCCTTAAGATGAGCTTTGGAATGTGATGGCTCAGCCCGCGACAGAAAAATCCGTGTCCAGGAGCATGGCCATCGGCGGCCGCGCCTATCCGGTCGCCGATCATGCTTTCGATGTCGTGGTGGTCGGCGCCGGTGGCGCCGGCTTGCGCGCCACACTCGGCGCCTCGCAGGCGGGGCTGAAGACGGCCTGCATCTCGAAAGTGTTTCCGACCCGCTCGCATACGGTGGCGGCGCAGGGCGGCATCGCCGCCTCGCTCGGCAACATGGGCACCGACGACTGGCGCTGGCACATGTACGATACGGTGAAGGGTGCCGACTGGCTCGGCGACCAGGACGCCATCGAATATCTCTGCCGCAACGCGCCGGCCGCGGTCTACGAGCTTGAGCATTTCGGCATGCCTTTCTCGCGCACCGAGGACGGCAAGATCTATCAGCGCCCGTTCGGCGGCATGATGATGAATTTCGGCGAAGGCCCGCCGGCCCAGCGCACCTGTGCCGCCGCCGACCGCACCGGCCACGCCATGCTGCACACGCTGTACGGCCAGTCGCTCCGGCACGCGGCGGAATTCTTCATCGAGTATTTCGCCCTCGATCTCATCATGGAGAACGGCGTTTGCCGCGGTGTCATGGCGCTGTCCATGGAGGACGGCACCATTCACCGCTTCCGCGCCCACCGGACCATTTTGGCGACGGGCGGCTATGGCCGGGCTTATTTCTCCGCCACCTCGGCGCATACCTGTACCGGCGACGGCAATGCCATGGTGCTGCGCGCTGGGCTGCCCTTGCAGGACATGGAATTCGTGCAATTCCACCCGACCGGCATCTATGGGGCGGGCTGTCTCATCACCGAGGGGGCGCGCGGCGAGGGCGGCTATCTCACCAATTCGGAAGGCGAGCGCTTCATGGAGCGTTACGCGCCCTCGGCCAAGGACCTGGCCTCGCGCGACGTGGTGTCGCGGGCCTGCACCATCGAAATCCGCGAGGGCCGGGGGGTGGGCGCGCAGAAGGACCACATCCATCTGCATCTCGAGCATCTCGATCCCAAGGTGCTGCAAGAGCGGTTGCCGGGGATTTCCGAATCGGCCAGGATTTTCGCCGGCGTCGACGTGACCCGCCAGCCGATTCCGATCCTGCCGACAGCGCATTACAACATGGGCGGCATCCCGACGAATTATCACGGCGAGGCGTTGGCGGGCGATCCGAAGAACCCGGAGAAGGCCGTGCCGGGGTTGCTCGCAGTGGGCGAGGCGGCTTGTGTCTCCGTACACGGAGCAAATCGCCTGGGCTCCAATTCGCTGATCGATCTGGTGGTCTTCGGGCGCGCGGCGGGATTGAAATGCGCCGAGACGATCACGCCCAACACGCCGCATGCCGAATTGCCCGCTGATGCGGGCGAGGCGGCGATCACGCGCCTCGACCAATACCGCCATGCCAAGGGCGGCACAGCCACGGCGGAACTTCGGCTGCGCATGCAGAAGACCATGCAGTCGAACTGCGCGGTGTTCCGCACTGGCGAGGTGCTGGCGGAAGGTGTCGCGAAAATCGCCGAGGTATGGAAAGCAACAGACGATATCCGTGTCACCGACCGGTCGCTGATCTGGAACAGCGACCTGATCGAGACTTTGGAATGCGAGAACCTGATCCTGCAGGCCGCCGTTACCATCGAGGGCGCCTTGGCGCGCCAGGAAAGCCGCGGGGCGCACGCGCGCGAAGATTTCCCCAAGCGCGACGACAAGAATTGGATGAAGCACACGTTGGCCTGGGTGGATGGCGCGAAGCGCAAAGTGAGGCTCGGCTACCGCCCGGTGCACGACTACACGATGTCCAAGGACATCGCCTACATCAAGCCGAAGGCAAGGGTGTATTGATGGGGAGGGGAATAATGGTCGAATTCGCTCTTCCCAAGAACTCGAAAGTCCAGCCCGGCAAGCACTGGCCGGCGCCCGCCGGCGGGCGGCTCAAGGAATTCCGCATCTATCGCTGGAATCCGGAGGACGGCAGCAACCCGCGGCTCGACGTCTATCAGGTCGACATGGACTCCTGCGGGCCCATGGTTCTCGATGCGCTGATCAAGATCAAGAACGAGCAGGATGCAACGCTGACCTTCCGGCGCTCGTGCCGGGAAGGAGTGTGCGGTTCCTGCGCCATGAACATCGACGGCACCAATACGCTGGCCTGCACCATGGCTTGCGCCGATGTCAAAGGCCCGCTGCGCATCTATCCCCTGCCGCATCTGCCGGTGGTCAAGGACCTGGTGCCCGATCTCTCGCAGTTTTATGCCCAGCACCGCTCAATCGAGCCGTGGCTCAAGACGGTAACTCCCGAACCTCAAAGCGAGTGGAAGCAGAGCCACGCGGACCGGGCCAAGCTCGATGGCCTCTATGAATGCATCCTGTGCGCCTGCTGCTCGACCTCATGCCCCTCCTATTGGTGGAACGGCGAGCGCTATCTGGGCCCGGCCGTGCTGCTGCAGGCCTATCGCTGGCTGATCGACTCTCGCGACGAAGCCACCGGCGAGCGCCTCGACACTCTCGAGGACCCGTTCCGGCTGTACCGCTGCCACACCATCATGAATTGCGCCAAGGCCTGCCCCAAGGGGCTCAACCCGG
>CAYOZR010000193.1:0-5033 GCA_964408555.1 uncultured Aestuariivirga sp. | reverse complement strand
CAAGGGGTGGCGGTCATGCTGATCAGCCACCGCATGCCAGACGTCTTTGCAGTTTCCGACCGCATCATCGTGCTCAGGCGTGGTGCAAAGGTTGCCGACAAGGAAACAATAAAGACATCGCCGGAAGAAATCACCGGACTGATAACGGGGGCCATCCGTGCAGCGTAGCGCAACCCAGGCCACCGCCGAAACCGGTCATGCCATGATCTCCGAAGTCGCCGAGATTAAGGAACAGACCTGGCTGCAGCGCGTCTTTTCCAGCCAGCCCTTCTGGATAAGCATCGCGCTCTTCGTCCTCGTCGTCTACATGTCGGCGCTCGAGCCGAGCTTCGGCACGGTCGACAATGTCGCCAACATGACGCGCAATTTCTCGCCCTTCGGCATCATGGCATTAGGCATGACGGTGGTGATCATCACCGGCGGCATCGATCTGTCGGTCGGCTCCGTCATGGGCCTCGTCGCCATCGTCGCCGGGCTGTTCCTCACCTGGCATTATCCCTGGTACGTGGCCTTCGCCATGGGTCTTGTGGCCGGTCTCGCCTGCGGCGCGATCAACGGCTTCTTCGTCGCCTATGTCGGCATACCGTCATTCGTGGTGACGCTCGGCATGCTGTCGATCGCGCGCTCATTGGCGGTGGTATTTTCCGCCAACCAGATGCTCTATCAGTTCGGTCCCGACGCGCCGATCGTCAAGGCGATCGGCCAGGCGAGATGGCCGCGGCAGGTGCCGGGCGATTCCATTCCCGACTGGATCCCACAATTGTCGGTGCATTTCTGGGTGATGATCCTGCTGGCCCTGATCGTCGGCTATGCCTTCAATTTCAAGGCCTGGGGGCGCCATCTCTTTGCCATTGGCGGCAACGAGCAGGCAGCCCGGCTCACCGGCGTGCCGGTCGACTGGATCAAGTTCATGGCCTATGTGTTTTCGGCCTTTACCGCCTCGCTCGCCTCCTTGCTGCTGCTCGGCTACAACGGCTCGGCCATCAATGCCATGGGCCAGGGCTACGAGCTGCGCGTCATCGCCGCCACCGTCATCGGCGGCGCCAGCCTGATGGGCGGCGCCGGCACCGCCTTCGGCGCCGTCATCGGCTCGGCCTTTCTGGAAGTCATTCGCAATGCGCTGCTGATGGCGGGCATCGATTCCAACTGGCAGGGCGCATTCGTCGGCGCCTTCATCATTCTCGCGGTTCTTCTCGGCATGCAGACCGGCGGCAAGTCCATTATCGCCGCGACGCTGGAACGGCTCGTTCCCCGGAAGCACCGCTAGAAAACCACCGGCCGGCGGCACGCCGGCGGGATTTTGGTAAACACAGAGGAGGAAGACACATGAAGAAGTTTCTACTGACCGCGGCGGTGGCTCTTGGAGCGCTGACCGTTGCCGTTTCCGCGGCACAGGCGAAATACGTTTTCGCCCTGGTGCCCAAGAACATGAACAACCCGTTCTTCGACCAGGCGCGCGACGGCTGCAAGAAGGCGGAAGCCGAATCGAACGGCGCCCTGGAATGCATGTATATCGGCCCCGGCGAGCACGGCGGCGGCGAGGAGCAGGTGCAGATCGTCCAGGACCTGGTGGCCAAGAAGGTCGACGGCATTGCCGTGTCGCCGTCCAACGCCGCGGCCATGGCGGTGGCCCTGCAGGCGGCCAAGGACGCCGGCATCCCGGTTCTCACCTGGGACTCCGACCTCCTGCCGGAGAACAAGGACCTTCGTGTCGCTTACATCGGCACCCACAATTACGAAATCGGCGTGAATCTGGCCAAACTCGCCATGGCGATCAAGCCGAAGGGCGGCACTGTGTGCATCCAGTCGGGCGGCGCTGCGGCGGCCAACCACAATGAACGCATGCAGGGCATCCGTGACACGCTCTCCGGCGTTGCCTCGGCTGCCTCGCCCGGCGACCAACTGACCGGCCAGAACGGCTGGACCGAGATCGCCGGTTGTCCGCTCTACACCGACGACGATTTCCCGCGCTCGGTGCAGCAGTTTGAAGACATCATGGCGAAGAATCCGAACCTCGATGCCTTCATCCCGACCGGCGGCTTCCCGCAGTTCATTCCGGACGCCAACCGGGCGGCGGTCGAGAAGTACAAGGACAAGATCGCCAACAAGGAGCTCGCCCTCGTTGTTGCCGATACGCTGCCGGTGCAGATCGACCAGATGAAGGAAGGCCTCTCCCTCGGCCAGGTCGGCCAGCGGCCCTTCGAGATGGGCTACAAGACCATGATAGCCCTCCAGGTCATGAAGGACGGAGGTGCTGCCCCCACCGATCCGACCTACACCGGCCTCGATGTCTGCACGCCCGAAACGGCGGACACCTGCATCGCGAAGTAACGTTGCCAACAACGATCATGCAGGGCGGGAGGAAACTTCCGCCCTTTTCGTGAGGAGGTCCGCATGACTGGAATGTTCTCCCTTGCCGGCCGCGTGGCGCTGGTGACCGGCGCCTCGCGCGGGCTGGGCTTTGCCATGGCCAAGGCGCTGGCCGGGCAGGGCGCCCTGGTGGTGGTGAACGGGCGCGACGGCAAGGCCCTGGGGCCAGCGGCGCGGACGATCGGCGCCGAGCCCATGGCCTTCGACGTAACCGATGCCAGAGCCGCGCGCGCCGCGCTGGAAGACATCGCCAGGCGCCACGGCCGCCTCGACATTCTGGTCAACAATGCCGGCATCCAGCACCGCCGTCCGCTGACCGATTGGCGGGACGAGGACTTCGACCGCCTCATCGCCACCAATCTTACCGCCTGCTTCCGCCTGGCCCGCGATGCGGCGCGGCTGATGCTGCCCAACAAATTCGGGCGCATCGTCAACGTGGGCTCGGTGGCCGCCATTTTGGGCCGCCCCACCATCCACGGCTATGTCGCCGCCAAGGCCGGCCTGCACGGGCTCACCCGCTCCATGGCGGCGGAAATGGGCCGCCATGGCATCACCGTCAATGCCATAGCACCCGGCTATTTCGCCACCGAACTCAACACGGCACTTCTCGAGGACAAGGCCTTTACCGCCTGGGTCGAAAGCCGCACGCCCGCCGGGCGCTGGGCGAAGCCGGAAGAGCTGGGCGGCGCCGTGGTCTTCCTCGCTTCCGATGCCGCCGCCTATGTCAACGGCCATATTCTCGCCGTCGATGGCGGGCTCTCGGTATCGCTTTAGGCTGCCGGTGTCTCGCCCCTGAGCACGGCGGCGAATTTCGCCATGTCGATATTACCGCCCGACACGATGACGCCGGCGCGCTTCCCCTTCATCATGGCCCCATCCTTGACCAGCGCTGCAAGGGCGGCGGCCCCGGCACCCTCGGCGAGATTGTGGGTGCTGCGATAGAGGAGGCGCATGGCCTCGGCAATTTCATCCTCCGAGACGCGCACGATGCGTTCGGCCCCGTGCTTGATGATGTGCAAGGCATCGGCATTGGGAATGCGCACCGCCATGCCGTCGGCGAAGGAGGCCGATGAATTGGTCGCCACCACTTTGCCCTGCTCGAATGACAGCGCATAGGCTGCGGCCTTCTCCGCCACCACGCCCACCACCTTGGTCTTGAGGCCGAGCAGATCGCGGATCGCGATGACCCCGCAAATCCCCGAACCGAGGCCGATCGGCACATAAACCGCATCAAGCGCTCCCGCCGCGTGGAAGAGTTCGGCCACGTAGGTGGCAACGCCTACGACCAGCTCGGGATGAAACGAGGCCACCATGTCGAGGCCGCGTTCGCCCGCCAGCCGCATCGCCGTCTCGCGCGCCTCGTCGAAATCGCTTCCCGCCTCGATCAATTCGGCACCCAGCGCCCGCATCGCGGCGTTCTTCTCGGCCGAATTGCCGAAGGGCACCACGATGGTGACGGGAATTCCCACCCTTCTCGCCCCGAAGGGAATGGATTGGCCATGATTGCCGCGCGTTGCGGTGATGACCCCGTTGGTCTCACCGCGCTGCTTGCGCAATTGCATATGCACCAGTCCGCCGCGCACCTTGAAGGCGCCGGTGGGCGTGTGGTTTTCATGCTTCACCCAAACTTCCGCCCCCACCTCCTGCGACAAGAGCGGCCAGACATATTGCGGCGTCGGCGGCATCGCGGCGTAAACGATGCGTTGGGCCGTCTCGAGATCTGATAAGTTGAACATTCTTGACTTAGCTCCGGGCGCATGTTTCGTGCGCGCCAAACGCAGTCGCACGAAGAGGCATAAATGGCAATCGCATTCACGTTTCCGGGGCAGGGCAGCCAGGCCGCCGGCATGGGCAAGGCGCTGGCGGAGGCTTTCCCCGCCGCGCGCGCCGTGTTCGCGGAAGTCGATGCCGCCCTCGGCCAAAAGCTCTCGCAATTGATGTGGGATGGGCCGGAAGCCGATCTCACGCTCACCGAAAACGCCCAGCCCGCATTGCTGGCGGTGAGCCTGGCGGTGATCGGCGTGCTGCAAGCCGAGCACGGCATCACCGTTGCCGGAACCGCGAAATTCGTGGCCGGCCATTCGCTCGGCGAATATTCGGCGCTGGCGGCGGCGGGCACCTTCTCGCTGGCCGATGCCGCCCGCCTGCTTAAAGTCCGCGGCCGCGCCATGCAGGCGGCAACTCCCGTCGGCACCGGCGCCATGGCCGCCCTCCTCGGCCTCGATTTCGCCGATGCCGCGGCGGTGGCGGCGCAAGCCGCCCAGGGCGATGTCTGCCAGGCCGCCAACGACAACAGCGCCGGCCAGATCGTCGTCTCCGGCCACCGGGCGGCGGTCGAACGCGCCCTTGAGATCGCCAAGGCCAAGGGCGCCAGGCGTGCCATCCTGCTTGCCGTGTCGGCCCCCTTCCATTGCTCGCTGATGAAACCGGCAGCCGAGCGCCTGGCTGAGAGGCTGACCACCGTCCGCATATCCAGGCCGACCATTCCAGTCGTCAATAACGTCGACGTTGCGCTGCTTTCCGAGCCGGCCGAGATTGCCAATGCATTGGTTCGACAGGCAGCGGCCCCGGTTCGCTGGGTGGAAACCATGCAGCGCATGCAGAATGCAGGCATCGTTCACGTGATCGAATGCGGTCCGGGACGAGTACTCTCCAAACTTGTG
>CAYOZR010000192.1:0-5066 GCA_964408555.1 uncultured Aestuariivirga sp. | reverse complement strand
ATATTGCTTGCGGATTTCGTCGAGGAACGAGTTCTTGGTGAGCAGCGTCATGGTGGCGAAGGCGCCGATCCCCATGGCGAAGAGCGGCAGCGCCAGGTGCCAGGCATAGTCGGCCATTTTGCCGAAGACGCTCAGTTGTTCGAAATTGTCGGAGGTGAGCCCGCGCAGCGGAAACCAGGTGAAATAGCTGCCGCCGGCGAACAGCACGATCAGCAGGATGGCCAGGATGAAGCTCGGAATGGCATAGCCGATGATGATGACGCCCGAGGTCCAGATGTCGAAATTGCTGCCGTCCTTGACCGCCTTGCGGATGCCGAGCGGGATCGACACGAGATACTGCACCATGGTGAGCCACAGGCCGAGCGAGATCGACACCGGCATCTTCTCGATCATCAGGCTGACGACGCTGCGGTCCCGGAAATAGCTCTCGCCGAAATTGAAGGTGAGATAATTGGTCATCATCAACAGGAAACGCTCATGCACCGGCTTGTCGAAGCCGAATTGGCGTTCCAGATCCTTGATGAATTCCGGATCGAGGCCCTGACTGCCGCGGTACTTGAATGTCGTCTCGCCGCCGCCGGTTCCCGTCTGGGTCCGCTCGTTGCCGCCCGCCTCGTTGCCGGTATCGCCGGTAATCCGCGAGGTGGCATCGGTGCCGGTTCCCTGCATCTTGGCGATCACCTGCTCGATCGGCCCTCCGGGCACGAACTGGATGACCGCGAATGTCATCAGCATGATGCCGGCCAGCGTCGGGATCATCAGCAGGATGCGTTTGAGGATATAGGCGCCCATGGCGAGGGATCGGTTTCCGCGTTTTATCTTGCAGGCTTTGTCCGCCTCATACCACCGGCCATCGGCAATGCCACGGTCGTATTTCGGCTTGACCGGCAGCCGCCGCCCCGCCGCGCCGCATCAACCCTTGACCTTCTTGGCGCGCGCCTCGTCCCACCACCAGATGGAGGGGAAGCCGGTCGAATAGTCGGGCAGCTTGTCCGGCTTGCCGAAGCGGTCCCAGCGCGCCGTGCGCTCATAGGCGATGTACCACATGGGCACGACGTAGTGATTCCATATCAGCACGCGGTCCAGCGCCTTGCAGGCGGTGACCAGACCCTTGCGGTCCTTGGCGAAGATGATCGCCTCGATGAGCTTGTCGATTGCCGCATTCTTGATGCCAGCGAGATTGCGGCTGCCGTTCTTATCCGCTGCCTCGCTGCTCCAGAAATCGCGCTGTTCGTTGCCGGGCGACAGCGACTGGCCCCAACTGCCGACGGCGATATCGAAATCGAAAGTCTGCGTCCGCCGTTCATACTGGGCGCTGTCCACCGTCTTGATGATGACGCCGATGCCGAGCAGCTCGAGCTGCTGCTGATAGGGTAGCGCGATGCGCTCGAACAGCGGCGAGTCGAGCAGGAATTCGACGGTGAAAACCTCGCCCTTGGCATTCTTCAACACCGATTTGCCGCCGTCCTGTGCGATCTTCCAGCCGGCCTCGTCCAAGAGCCTCGCCGCCTCGCGCAGGTTCTTGCGCCGCTCCTGGGGATTGGAATTGAGCGGATTGGCATATTCGGCGGTGAAGACTTCCGCCGGAATCCGGTCCTTCAGCGGCTCGAGGATCGCCAGTTCCTCAGGGCTGGGCAGGCCCTTGGCCTCCATCTCGGAATTGTTGAAATAGCTGCGCGAGCGCGTGTACTGGCCGTAGAAGAGATTGGTGTTCGACCACTCGAAATCGAAGGCGTAGTTGAAGGCGCGCCGCACCCGCGCATCCTGGAATTTCTCGCGCCTGAGGTTGAAGGCCCAGCTCTGCATGCCTTCCACATTCTTGAGGTGGATTTCCTCCTTGACGGCGCGGCCATCCGCGATAGCGGGGAAATCATAGGCGGTGGCCCAGGCCTTGGAGCTGGTCTCGGTGCGCCAGTCGTATTGGTCGCCCTTGAACGCCTCGATGATCACATTGGCATCGCGGAAATAGATGTATTCGATCTCGTCGAAATTATCCTGGCCGATATTGACCGGCAGATCCTTGCCCCAGTAATCGGCAACCCGCCGCAACTGCAGCGAGGCGCCGGGCTTCACATCCGCCACCTTGTAGCGGCCCGATCCCAGCGGCACTTCCAGCGTCGTTTCCTGGATGTTGCGCGGCTTGCCCGACGCATCGTTTCCGGTCCACCAGTGCTTGGGCAGCACCGGAAGTTCTCCGGTGATCAGCGGCAATTCGCGATTGCCCTTCTGCGAGAAGACGAAGCTCACTTCATGCTCGCCCGTCTGCTCGGCCGTGGCGATGTTCTTGTAATAGGAATTGTAGAAGGGATGGGCGTCGCGCAGCGCCTGCATGCTCCAGATGACGTCCTCCGGCGTCATCGGTTTGCCGTCGTGAAAGCGCGCTTCGGGCCTGAGCCGGTAGACCACCATGGAGCGGTCCTCCGGGTGCCAGACCCCAGAGGCGACGAGGCCGTATTTGGTTGACGGTTCGTCCAGCGAAGATGCGAGCAGCGTCTCGTTCGAAGCACCGGGCCCGGTTTCACCCTTGAACGTGTAGGGATTGAGGCTGTCGAAAGAACCGACCAAACCGAAGCGCACCCGCCCGCCCTTGGGCGCCGCCGGATTGACATAATCGAAATGCTCGAAGCCGGGGCCGTACTTGATGTCGTCGAAGAGCGTGAGCGCATGGCGGAACTGGCGGTCTTCGGCCCGGGCGATCTGCACCCCGACGATCTTGGCCAGAGGCGGAAGACCTGCGAGTTTCAGGAGGTTGCGGCGGGAGAGCTTCATGGGCGGGGATGCTCCGTGCGTGATTCGTCGCCATAGTTACGCACTTGCGCGGCCAAAAGAAAACACCGGCAAGCGGCTTACCGGTGTTAAATCTCGCGAGGCTTTGCGGCCTTTACGGGGCGGGGAAGGGCTTTGGTGCGTCCGAGAGCGTGGCCAGATAGGCGAGCAGGTCGGCCCGCGTCTGGTCTTTCTTGACGCCGCCGAAACCCATCTTGGTGCCGGGCACCGCCTCCTTGGGCGCCTTGATGAATTCGCTGAGCGCCTCGTAGCTCCATTTCTCGCCCGATTTCGCCTTCATCCCGTCGGAATAGGCGAAGCCCTCATGCGCCGCGTGGTTGCGTTCGACCACGTCCCACAGATTGGGCCCCACCTTGTTCGGTCCGCCCTTGGTGAAATCATGACAGGCCGCACAGGCCTTGGCCACGGCCGCACCCTTGCTTGCGTCGGCCGAGGCGAGAAGCGTGCCCAGCGAAACCTTTGCCGTCGCTTCGCCTCCTGTCGCTTCGCCGCCGGTTGTGGCTTGCGCCACTTCGATGGCAAAGCCGGGTTTCTCGGGGGCTTCCGAGCGATAAATCACTCCCGCCAGCTCCTTGAGCCCGAATACCACCAGCGCCGTCCCCAGGACCGCGCCCGCCATCTTGTTGAATTCAAAGCTATCCATCGAGCCGTCTGCCCCCTTGAGCGTTAGCGCGCTTTCCGGCGAAGTGGAACCGCTTCGCCGAGAAGAAATCGCGCCAGATTAAATGCTTGGAGCATGTTCCGCCAAAGTGCGCGCACTTTGGCGGAACATGCTCTAGCCGGCGCGGAAACTAATTGTTTCTCGACGGCACCGCAATACGTATAAGACGGCCATGAGCAATTTGCCGCGCTTTCGCCCAAGCCCATGATCGAAAACCACAATACTATCGTCGTCATCCCCGCCCGCATGGCCTCGACCCGGCTTCCCGGAAAACCCCTGGCCGATATCAATGGCCTGCCGTTGATCGTTCATGTGTGGAAGCGCGCCGTCGAAGCGAAGGTCGGGCAGGTTCTTGTGGCTGCGGCGGAGAACGAGATCGCCGAGGTGGTGAAGGCCCATGGCGGCGACGCCATCGTCACCGATCCGAACCTGCCCTCGGGCTCCGACCGCGTCGCCGCGGCACTCCGCCTGCGCGACCCCGCCGGCAGATATGATTTCGTCCTCAACCTGCAAGGCGATCTTCCAGCGATCGATCCCCTGGCCATCCAGCGCTGCCTGGCGGGCCTCACCAACGAGACCGTCGATATTTCAACCATCGCCGTCCTCATTGCCGATCCCGCCGATGTCGCCAATCCCAATATCGTCAAGGCCATCGCGCCCCTGGGCGCGGACCGCGAAGTGGCCTTCGCCCGGGATTTCGTCCGCCGCGTCGGTCCGGAGCATCAGCCGCCCTATTGGCATCATATCGGCCTCTATGCCTATCGCCGGGCGGCGCTTGAACGCTTCGTGGCCCTGCCGGTGAGCCAGCGCGAGGCCGAGCGCCGGCTTGAGCAGATGCGCGCCCTCGACAACGGCATGCGCATCGCCGTGGTCCGCGTTGACACGGTGCCGCTCGGCGTCGATACACCGGCCGAACTCGAAATCGCCCGCCAGTTGCTGAGGACGCCGTCATGACATTGAAGATCGCCTATCAGGGCGAGGCCGGGGCCAATTCCCACATCGCCTGCCGCGAGGCGTTTGCGCGGCACGAGCCCTTGGCTTGCGGCACCTTCGAGGACGCCTTCCAGGCGGTGAAGGACGGCGAGGCGGCGCTGGCCATGATCCCGATCGACAATTCCGTCGCCGGGCGCGTGGCCGACATCCACCACCTGATGCCGCGCTCCAATCTCTATATCGCCGGCGAGCACTTCCTGCGGGTTCATCACCAGCTCTTGGCGCTGCCCGGCGCCGATCCCGCGGCGCTCAAGACCGTGCACAGCCATGTGCACGCGCTCGGCCAATGCCGCAAGGTGATCCGTGAATTGCAACTCAAGCCGGTGGTGGCCGCCGATACGGCGGGCGCGGCGCGCGAGCTGGCCGAGATCAAGGACCAGACCCGGGCCGTCATCGCCACCTCGCTGGCCGCCGAAATCTACGGGCTGGAAGCGATCCGCCGCGACATCGAGGATGAAGAGCACAACACCACCCGCTTCGTGGTGCTGTCGGCCACCCCGCAAGATGCCGGGCCCGAGGATGGACCGGTGGTGACGAGCTTCGTCTTCCGGGTGCGCAACCTGCCGGCCGCGCTCTACAAGGCGATGGGCGGCTTCGCCACCAACGGCGTCAACATGACCAAGCT
>CAYOZR010000191.1:0-5077 GCA_964408555.1 uncultured Aestuariivirga sp. | reverse complement strand
TCGGCAAAGCCGTCGCCATTGACATCCCCGGCGCTGGCGACCGAACGGCCGCTGAAGTCGCTCGCCGCCACGCCGTCGAGGCGCACACCGGTTGCAATATTGAGCGATGACAGGGCAATGACCGCGGCGAATTCCGACGCCCCTGCGGGCGCCGAAGCCAGTACCGCAAGGGCAAGGCTCGACACGCATGACAGGGCGGATTTTCGCAAACATATCCTGCGGCGGCAGACCGGCATCTTGAGTCCCCCCAACGGCCCCAAAACCTGCATCCCGGCCGCAACCGCGCAATCCGCTCAACCGGGAGATTGTGCCAAAACTACACGGTTTTTCGGCTTGGCGCCAATGGAATACGCACACCCGGCGCGGCCTTACGGCAAAATGGTTTCGCTTCGCCGCAAAGCGCGCTAGGACTGCGCCCGGTTTCCGCCACGAGGTCCGCTACCCATGGGTTTCATTTCCGACGCGCTCAACCGCATCCAGCCCTCCGCCACCATCGCCATTTCCAACAAGGCGATGGCGCTCAAGGCCGAGGGCCGCGACATCATCGGCCTGGCACAGGGCGAGCCCGATTTCGACACGCCCGACAACATCAAGGAGGCGGCGATCGCCGCGATCCGGGCCGGCAAGACCAAATACACACAGGTCGACGGCATTCCGGAACTGAAGCAGGCGATCTGCGCCAAGTTCAGCCGCGAGAACGGACTCGACTACAGCCCGTCGCAGGTTTCGGTCGGCAGCGGCGGCAAGCAGGTGCTGTTCAACGCCCTCATGGCGACCGTCAATCCCGGCGACGAGGTTATTATCCCCGCGCCCTATTGGGTGAGCTATCCCGACATCGTCATGCTGGCGGGCGGCAAGCCGGTGTTTGTCGATTGCAAGCTGGAACACGGCTTCAAGCTGCAGGCGGCGGCGCTCGACAAGGCGATCACGCCCCGGACCAAATGGCTCATTCTCAACTCGCCGTCCAATCCGAGCGGGGCGGCCTATTCGCGCGCCGAACTCAAGGCGGTGACCGATCTACTGGTGAAGCATCCCCATGTCTGGCTGCTGACCGACGATATGTACGAGCATCTGGTCTATGACGATTTCAAATTCTTCACGCCGGCCCAGATCGAGCCGCGGCTCTATGAGCGGACGCTCACCATGAACGGCGTCTCCAAGGCCTATTGCATGACCGGCTGGCGCATCGGCTACGGGGCGGGCCCGGAGATTCTGATCAAGGCCATGTCGAAACTGCAATCGCAGTCGACATCCAATCCCTCGTCGATCGCCCAATGGGCGGCGGTCGAGGCGCTGAACGGGCCGCAGGATTTCATCGCCGCCAACAACAAGGTGTTCAAGGAGCGCCGCGACCTGGTGGTGGCGATGCTCAACCAGGCCAAGGGCCTTTCCTGCCCGGTGCCGGAAGGCGCCTTCTATGTCTATCCCTCCTGTGCCGGAACCATCGGCAAAACGGCGCCGTCGGGCAATGCCATCAAGAGCGACGAAGATTTCGTCACCGAGCTCCTGGCGGCGGAAGGGGTGGCGGCGGTGCATGGGGCGGCCTTCGGCATGTCGCCCTTCTTCCGCATCTCCTACGCCACGGCGACCTCCGTGCTGGAAGAAGCCTGCCGGCGCATCCAGCGCTTCTGTGGTAATCTCAGATAGAAAAAGGTGAATCATGTTCGATAGTTCAGTGACGGTCTTCGACAATTTCCTCAAAGGCCTCGCGGCCATCCTGAAGAAGGCGGAAGCCCATTGCGAGGCGAAGAAGATCGAACCCGATGCGCTACTGAAAGCGCGGCTATTCCCCGACATGTTCCATTTCACCCAGCAGGTGCAGCTGGTCAGCGATTTCGCCAAGGGAACCGGCGCCCGGCTGGCCGGCATCGCGGCGCCGAGTTTTCCCGACGAGGAGAAGACCTTCGCCGAATTGCAGGCGCGCATCGCCAAGACGCGGGACTTCCTCGCCACGCTGAAAAAGCAACAGTTCGCCGGCGCGGCCGAGCGCCCCATCACCATCAAGGTGGGCGGGCAGGATATGACCTTCGCCGGTGCCGCCTACCTTTCGGGCTACGCCATGCCGAATTTCTATTTCCACCTGGCGACGGCCTACAACATCCTGCGCCATAACGGCGTGGAGCTGGGCAAACGCGACTATATGGGACGCAGCTAGACTCCGGTCTGTAACTGGCGCTCGGCCTGGCGGCGGAGCCACCAGCCGATGCCGACGACGAGCAGGGCGCCGATCGCCGCCGAAGCCTCGCGGTTCGGCACCCCATAGGCAATGAGCGCCGGGTCTCCGGCGATCATCTCGCCGGCGATCCAGCCAAGCAGTGCGGCACCGGCCCAGATAATCACCGGCCAGCGCTTCATCACCCCGGTGATCAGCGTGGCGCCCACCACGATCAGCGGGATCGAGACGGCCAGGCCGAAAATGAACAACCAATAGTCGCCGCGCGAGGCGGCCGAGATCGCCACGACATTGTCGAGACTCATGACCGCATCGGCCATGGCGACGGTGCGCACCGCCTGCCAGAGCTTTTTCGAGGCGGCGATGTTGTGTTCCGCTTCATCCTCGCCGCGCAGCAGCTTGACGGCGATCCACAGGAGCAGGACGCCACCCAGCGCCTTGAGAAACGGCACCAGCAGAACCTGAGAAATGACCAGCGCGAAGACGACGCGAAGCGCAATCGCGGCGGCCGCGCCCAGCAGAATGCCCCAGCGCCGCTGCTCGCCGGGCAGCGACCGGCAGGCGAGTGCTATCACCACGGCATTGTCGCCCGACAGCAACAGGTCAATCCAGATGATCTGGCCGATGGCCAGAGCGTAGACGGGGGAGACGTCCATCGGGTTCCGAATCTCTTTCAGGCAAGATGGGGAGCGGGACGCCGGGAGGCAAGCCGGAATCCGAGCAATTTCCGGCAATCTTCCGGAAACCATGACGGAAGAAGGACGCCATGGCAGCTTGATTCAAGCCTCCGAAATGGGCTTGCAAAGCCCCACTGCCGACACAATCCGGCTGAAAGACATACCGTTACAGATTCAACAAAGGAGTACTCCATGAAAAAGCTTATTGCCGTTTCGCTTCTCGCCCTCGGCCTCGCGGCCCCGGCGGAGGCCGGTACCGTCAAGATCGGCGTTCTGTCCTGCGGCATCGACGGCGGCATCGGCTACATCATCGGCTCGTCCAAGGCCGTCGATTGCGTGTTCGAGCCGTCGGGCGGCGGCAAGCGCGAGCATTATGAAGGCCGCATCCGCAAGCTCGGCGTCGATATCGGCGTCACCGGCCGCTCGGTCGTCGCCTGGGCCGTTTTCGCCCCCGGCAAGACGCGGCGCGGCGGGTTGGAAGGCTACTACGCCGGCGCTTCGGTGGAGGTGACGGTGGCGGCCGGGCCGGGCGTCAATGTGCTGGTCGGCGGCTTCAACAAGTCGGTCAATCTACAGCCCCTGAGCTTCCAGGGCCAGACCGGACTCAACGTCGCGGCCGGGCTCGCCGGACTCCGCCTCGCCTACATCGCCGACTGATCCCGAATTCGCTTGCCGCTGCTCCAAAGCTGAGTCAAGCTGAACAAGTTGGAACCGCCCTGGCGTGGTTTCACCACCCATGGGCGGTCCTTCGATGCGCTTCGGCAATCAGAGGAGGATCGGTCATGGACGCAACCGGCGGCAGACGAGTGGCGGGCTCGCGGTGCATTGCACTTGTGGGCCCCTATCTGAGCGGCAAGACGACGCTTCTCGAGGCCATCCTGTTCCGCGCCGGGGCCATTCCGCGGCAGGGCAAAATCTCCGAAAAATCGACGATTGGCGATGCGGCACCGGAAGCCCGCGCCCATGGCATGAGCGTCGAGCTCAATAGCGCCACCGCCAATTTCCTCGGCGATACTTACACCTTCATCGATTGCCCGGGCTCCATTGAATTCACCCAGGAGGCGCGCGCCGCGCTGGCCGGCTGCGACGCCGCGGTGGTGGTCTGCGAGGCGGACGACAAGAAGGCGCCGGCCCTGCAAGTCATTCTCAAGGAGCTCGACCAACTGTCGATTCCGCGCATCCTGTTCATCAACAAGATCGACAAGACCGAATCCTCGCCCCGCGACGTGCTCGCCTGGCTGCAGCCGGCGAGTTCCAAACCGCTGATCCTGCGGCAGTTGCCGATCCTCAAGAACGGCATCGTCACCGGCTTCGTCGATCTGGCGCTGGAGCGCGCCTTCATCTACCGCGAACACGCCGAAAGCCAGGTCGTCGACATGCCGGCCGATCTCGCGGACGCGGAGAAGAGCGAACGCTTCGCCATGCTGGAGAAGCTCGCCGATCACGACGACGAGCTGATGGAACAACTGCTCACCGACATGGAGCCGCCGCGCGACCGGGTGTTCGCGGATCTGTCGCGCGAACTGGCCGAAGGGTTGATCACGCCGGTGCTGTTCGGCTCGGCCGAGCACGGCAACGGTGTGGGCCGCCTGCTCAAGGCGCTGCGCCACGAAGCGCCCGATGTGGCGGTGACGGCCAAGCGCCTTGGCCTCAAGGCCAATGGCGGTGCCACGGCGCAGGTACTCAAGACCTTCCACACCGCCCATGGCGGCAAGCTGTCGCTGGCCCGCATTCTCACCGGCGAAGTGGCCGACGGCACGGTGTTCCATGGCGGCAAGGGCCAGGACGCGCGCACGGCGGGGGTCTTTACCCTGATGGGCCAGACGCCCAACAAGACGCCCAAGGCCGCGGCCGGCGACACGGTGGCGCTGGGCCGCCTCGAAGGCATCGCCACCGGCGAGACGATTTCGACGAGCAAGGGCGCCACGCCGCAACTCGTCAGCATTGCCCGCGCGCCGGGCGTCTACGGCCTGGCGATATCGGTTTCCGACCGCAAGGACGAGGTGAAGCTCACCACGGCCATCGCCAAGCTGATCGAGGAAGACCCGTCGCTGGGGCTCGACCATAATCTCGACACCCACGAGATGGTGCTGTGGGGCCAGGGCGAAATGCACCTGCGGGTGGCGCTGGAACGGCTGGAAGGCAAGTTCGGCGTCCACGCCCAGTCGCGGCCGCGGCGCATCGCCTACAAGGAGACGATCCGCAAATCGACGCAGATCCGCGGGCG
>CAYOZR010000190.1:2419-5144 GCA_964408555.1 uncultured Aestuariivirga sp. | reverse complement strand
TGCTATTTCTGCCACTACGCGCCCTGCATGACGGCCTGCCCCACCTCGATCGACATTCCCATGTTCATCCGCGAAATTCAGGCGGGCCATCCCAAGAGTGCGGCCAAGACCATCTTCGACCGGAACATATTCGGCGGCATGTGTGCGCGGGTGTGCCCGACCGAAACGCTGTGCGAAGAGGCCTGCGTGCGCCAGACCGCCGAAGGCAAGCCGGTCAAGATCGGACGGTTGCAGCGCTATGCCACCGATGCGCTGATGGCCGAGGCCAAGCATCCCTATAAGCGGGCGAAGGCGACGGCCAAGAAAGTGGCGGTCGTGGGTGCTGGACCGGCGGGGCTCGCCTGCGCCCACCGGCTTGCCATGCACGGTCACGACGTCACCGTCTTCGAGGCGCGCAAGAAGCCGGGCGGCCTCGATGAATTCGGCATCGCCGCCTACAAGACCGTCGACGATTTCGCCCAGAAGGAAGTCGAGTTCGTGCTGTCGATCGGCGGCATCAAAATCGAGGCCGGCAAGGCGCTGGGCAAGGGCCTGAAGCTCAAGGACCTGCAGCGCGATTACCAGGCGGTGTTCCTGGGCGTGGGCCTGGCCGGCGTCAACGCGCTCGGCGCGAAGAACGAAGATGCGAAAGGCGTCGAGGACGCGGTCGATTACATCGCCGAACTGCGCCAAGCCAAGGATCTGGGCAAATTGCCCGTGGGCCGCCGTGTGCTGGTGATCGGCGGCGGCATGACGGCAATCGACGTGGCCGTGCAATCGAAGCTCTTGGGAGCCGAGGACGTTACCATCCTCTACCGGCGCGGCCAGGGGCAGATGAAAGCGAGCGGCTATGAACAGGAGCTGGCCCAGACCAGGGGTGTCAAGATCAAGTACTGGGTCGCGCCGAAGAAAGTGCTGGTCAAGAACGGCAAGACCGTCGGCCTCACCTGCGAATACACCAAGGAAATGAGGGGCAAACTCGCAAGCACCGGCGAAACCTTCGATCTTGCCGCCGACATGATCTTCAAGGCCATCGGCCAGACCTATGTGGATGCAACGGGCGGTGCGCTCAAACTCGAGGGCGGACGCATAGCGGTCGATACGGACCGGCGAACCGGCGTCAAGGGCATCTGGGCCGGCGGCGATTGCGCCGCGGGCGGTAAGGACCTGACCGTTGCCGCCGTCGATGACGGCCGCCGCGCGGCGGAATCGATCAACGCATTTCTTTCGGCATAGGAAGGACTCCCATGGCTGACCTTCGCTCGAATTTTGTCGGCATCAAATCGCCCAATCCCTTCTGGCTCGCCTCGGCGCCGCCCACCGACAAGGAATACAATGTGGTGCGCGCCTTCAAGGCGGGCTGGGGCGGCGTGGTATGGAAGACATTGGGCGAGGAAGGTCCGCCCATCGTCAATGTCAACGGCCCGCGCTATGGCGCCATTCATGGCGCCGACCGCAGGCTCCTGGGTCTCAACAACATCGAGCTGATCACCGACCGGCCGCTTGAGGTGAACCTTCAGGAAATCAAAAAAGTGAAGCGCGAATGGCCGGACCGGGCCATGGTCGTCTCGCTCATGGTGCCCTGCGAGGAGGAGCCGTGGAAGAACATCCTGAAACGCGTCGAGGCGACGGAGGCCGACGGCGTCGAGCTCAATTTCGGCTGCCCGCACGGCATGTCGGAACGCGGCATGGGTTCGGCCGTGGGCCAGGTGCCCGAATATATCGAGATGGTGGCGCGCTGGTGCAAAAGCCACACGCGCATGCCGGTGATCGTCAAGCTGACCCCCAACATCACCGATATCCGCTATCCGGCGCGCGCCGCCAAGCGGGGCGGCGCCGATGCGGTGTCGCTGATCAACACGGTGAGTTCGATCGTGTCGATCGATCTCGACAATTTCGCGCCCAGGCCGACAATCGACGGCAAGGGCAGTCACGGCGGCTATTGCGGCCCGGCGGTGAAGCCCATCGCGCTGAACATGACGGCCGAGATCGCCCGCGACAAGGAAACGGCGGGCCTGCTGATTTCCGGAATCGGCGGCGTGACCACCTGGCGCGATGCGGCCGAGTTCATCGCCCTCTCCTGCGGCACCGTGCAGGTGTGCACCGCCGCCATGGCCTATGGCTTCCGCGTCGTCGAGGAAATGAAATCCGGCCTCGCCCGCTGGATGGACGAGAAGGGTTATCGTACGATCGAGGATTTCCGCGGGCGCGCCGTGGGCAATGTCACCGACTGGCAGTATCTCAACCTCAATTACATCACCAAGGCGAAGATCGACCAGGACCTCTGCATCAAATGCGGCCGCTGCTATGCCGCCTGCGAGGACACTTCGCACCAGGCGATCATGAAGGAGAAAAATGGCAAGCGCCATTTCGAGGTGATCGATGCCGAGTGCGTGGCCTGTAATCTCTGCATCGAGGTCTGCCCGGTGGAGAACTGCATCGCCATGGAGCGGATGACCTCCGGCACCGATCCGCGCACCGGCCGCAAGATCGATCCCACCTATGCCAATTGGACCACCCACCCCAATAATCCGACGACCCTGAAAGCCGCCGAATAGCCATGCGGCTTTCGCATAACAAGACGCGCCGTCGCTTGTAAACCTGGCGTTGTCTCCCTATGGTTAGTCGAGATGGCTGTTAAGGGGCCACAACCCATGCACGGAGCCGCACCACTGGTTCTGCCAGAACGTTTGCAGCGCTGCGACCTTTGTCCGGTCCGTCATCAGGCCGTTTGCGGAGCGATGGA
>CAYOZR010000190.1:0-2319 GCA_964408555.1 uncultured Aestuariivirga sp. | reverse complement strand
CCGTCAGCCGCCAGATCACCAGGCTCAAGACCAGCAAGGCGATCAGGCTCGCCTCCAACCGGCTAATCGAGGTTTCCAATCTCCAGTGTCTTGTCAGAATCGCCGGACAGGAGGATTCTCGTCATTGATCGGCGTCAAGGACGCCGGACCGGTTCGCCTGCAATTTGCAAAACAACAAGGAGGGCACGGCAATGACGTACAAGACAATTATGGTCTCCCTGAACGAGATCGGCCGGCTGCCGCAGCTCATAAATGCGGCGGCTTTTCTGGGCCGGACCTTCAAGGCCCATGTTTCCGGGCTCTATGTCATCCCCGCCGTGCAGGTCTATCCGTCGGTCGGCTTCGAAGCCGCCCCCCAGGTGTTCGAGGGCAACCGCACCTATTTCAAGGAGAATGCCGACAAGGTGCGGACCGCCTTCGAGACGGCGATGAAGAAGGAGGGCCTCAATTTCGACCTCCATGCCGTCGATGCCCGGACTCCGGTGATTGCCGACGAGGTGATAGCCCAAGGCCGCAGCGCCGATGTGATCGTGGTCTCGGCCACCAATCCGGACGAGATCACCGGCGTCGAACGCGATTTCGTCGAACAGACGATCATGGCCACCGGCCGGCCGGTCATTGTGCTGCCCTTCAAGGGCGAGGCGAAACTGTCGCTCGACGAGATCGTCCTCGGCTGGGAGGGCGGACGCGAGGCGGCCCGCGCCGCCTTCGATGCGATACCCCTGCTCAAGGCGGCCAAGAAGGTGCGCATCGTGCGCGCCGATCCGCAGAAGGACCCAGGGCTCCGCGGCAGCGTTCCGGGCGCCGATCTGGCCGAAACCCTCGACCGGCACGGCGTCAAGGCCGAGGTTGTAGGCTACCCGACCGAAGGCCAGGATGCGGGCCAGGCGCTGATGCGCTGTGCGGCCGATACCGGCGCGGGTCTCATCGTCATGGGCGCCTATGGCCATAGCCGCTTGACCGAATTCATCTTCGGCGGCGCCACCCGCTTCGTGCTGCAGCGCCACGACCGGCCCGTGATGATGTCGCATTGAGGACCTTGCCATGCTGAAGAAGATCAAGCTGGAACTGGCCCGCGACCGCGATTTCCCCGAAGGCTCGCGCCAGCACGGCTACGAATTCACCGCCCCCCTCGACGGGCGCGGCCATATCGATGCCACCGAATGGCACAAACAGCGCGACCATTGCCGGGTGCGGCGCTTCCGGCCGGGCGAGGAGGACGATATCGGCCACCTGGTCCGCAAGCCTGGCGGCGCCTGGGCCTTCCACTATGACATCCACAGCGACGAGGAAGACGACGAAACCGGCTTCCGCTTCGGCGACCATGCTTTCAATCTCGGCGAATATGTCTCGATCCGCGAGGACGAGCACCTGCGCACCTTCAAGGTGATGCGGGTGCAGGAGGTCTGACACCCGCCGATTCCCGCTTGCCTCGGGCGGGCCGGCCCGCTACCCATGCCGCCCGCAGCTTCAGCAAGCGGGATTTCCATGGCCTCCTACAATCTGTTCCTGCTTCCGGGCGATGGCATCGGCCCGGAGGTGATGAAAGAAGTCGAGAGCGTAATCGCCTGGTTCAATGCCACCGGCATCGCGAGATTCGAGATCGACCGCGGCTTGGTCGGCGGTTCGGCCCACGATGCCCATGGCAAGGCCATTTCCGAAGCCGACATGGCCAAGGCACAGGCCGCCGACGCGGTGCTCTTCGGCGCCGTCGGCGGGCCGAAATGGGAGCACGTGCCCTATGAGGTGCGCCCCGAGGCGGGGCTCTTGCGCCTGCGCAAGGATCTGGGCCTGTTCGCCAATTTGCGGCCCGCCATCTGCTATCCCGCCCTTGCCGATGCCTCCTCGCTCAAGCGCGAGGTGGTCGAGGGCCTCGACATGCTGATCGTCCGTGAACTGACGGGTGGGGTCTATTTCGGCGAACCCAAGACCATCACCGACCTGGGCAACGGCCAGAAGCGGGCGATCGACACCCAAGTCTACGACACCTACGAGATCGAGCGGATTTCGCGGGTCGCCTTCGAGCTCGCCCGCACGCGGCGCAAGAAAGTCGCTTCCGCCGAAAAGCGCAATGTGATGAAGACCGGCGTCCTGTGGAACGAGGTCGTCACCCGCATTCACAAGGACCACTATCTCGATATCGCGCTGGAACACGTGCTCGCCGACAATTGCGCCATGCAATTGGTGCGCTGGCCGAAACAGTATGACGTGATCGTCACCGACAATCTGTTCGGCGATGTGCTCTCGGACGTGGCCGCCATGCTGACCGGCTCGCTCGGCATGCTGCCGTCGGCCTCGCTCGGCGCTCCCGACGCCAAG
>CAYOZR010000189.1:0-5193 GCA_964408555.1 uncultured Aestuariivirga sp. | reverse complement strand
AAAACGTGATGATGCGATATCCACCGCTTTTGCCCTTGCCGCGCCCGGCGAAACGGAATTTCCTGCATCCGCCGGTTCCGGCAATCGGATCGCCCAGTTCAGGGTTTTCCGCCACGGCCAGTACGATTGCTTCCTTCTCCGCTTCGGAAAGTCCGGCCGCGTCGGCGGCTCTCAAATAGGCGTTGGTTTCGATCACCGCATGCACAAAATGCTTATACGGAATCTCCGTAGTTCCGTCAAGCCCGGTAGAAGCGCACCTGGGTATCGCCATAGACCCGCCGGTCGAGCAGGGTGAGACCGGAAACCTCGCTGACCTCGGCTTTTTCCGCTTCCTCCAGCACTACCACCGCACCCGGCGCGAGCCAGCCGCCGGCAACCAGTGCCGCCAGCGCCTTGTGGCCCAGCCCCTTGTTGTAGGGCGGATCGGCGAAGACCAGATCGAAGCGCGGCTGCGGCGCGCAGGAGCCGAGCCTGGTGGCATCGCGCCGCCAGATCTTGCACTGGCCGATGACACCGAGCCCGTCGGCATTGCTGCCAACGAGTCCGCGCGCCGCCGCGCTGTCATCGACGAACTGGCAGAAGCGGCTCGCACGCGACAGCGCCTCGAGCCCCATGGCCCCGGTGCCCGCGAACAGATCGAGGACCCGCGCGCCCTCGAGGCTGAAGCCTGCGATGCCGTGGGCGAGGATATTGAAGATCGCCTCGCGCACCCGGTCGGATGTCGGCCGCGTTGCCTGGCCCGTGGGTGCCGCGATGCTACGGCCTTTGAACTTTCCCCCGACGATGCGCATTCGCGTCCTTGAATTTTCCCCCGAGTTGTTCCTTCAACATTTTCGGCGGCACTTCTTCAATGCCGCCGCGTGCCAGTTCGCCGAGCACGAAGGGCCCGAAGGAAATGCGGATCAGCCGGTTGACCTTGAGCCCCAGATGCTCGCAGACCTTCTTGACTTCCCGGTTCTTGCCCTCGCGGATGGCGAAGGTGAGCCAGCAATTGTCGCCCTGCATCTTGTCGATCTTGGCATCGATCGGCCCGTAGCGCACGCCCTCGATCTCGACGCCGTCCTTGAGCTTCGCCAGCCTGGCATCGTCGACCTTGCCATAGGCGCGCACCCGGTAGCGCCTTATCCAGCCGGTGGCGGGGAGCTCCAGCAGCCGCGCCAGTTCGCCGTCGTTGGTGAGCAGCAGGAGGCCTTCGGTGTTGAAATCGAGCCGACCGATGGACACGACGCGCGGCAATTGCTGGCGCAGTTTCTCGAATACCGTGTCGCGCCCCTGCGGGTCCTTGTGGCTGACCACCAGTCCGTCCGGCTTGTGATAGCGCCACAGCCGCGACTCGTCCTTCTGCGGCAAGGGCTTGCCGTCGATGCGGATCGCATCCTTGGCCGTCACATTGACCGCCGCCGACTTGAGCGTTTTTCCATTCAGCGTGACGCGGCCGCCGGCGATCAGCTGTTCGGCATCGCGCCGCGAACACACGCCGGCCCGGGCGATCGCCTTGGCAATCCGTTCACCTTCGAATTCGCTCATCTTGACCGCAACTCCCCGATTGCCTCATGTGGCACGATGAAGCTCAAACTGCCAGAGGCGATGTCGCTCGCCTTCGCCGAAGCCGCGGCCGCCGGGCGCCGCGGCGAAGTTCCCGTGGGCTGCGTGGTGACCGGCAAGTCTGGCGAAGTCGTGGCGAAGGCCGGCAACCGCACCCTGGAACTCAAGGACCCGACCGCCCATGCCGAGCTTCTGGCGATCCGCGCCGCCGCCGCGGCCCTGGGCTCCGAGCGCCTGATGGGCTGCGATCTCTTCGTGACGCTCGAACCCTGCGCCATGTGTGCGGCGGCCATGTCCTTCGCCCGCCTCCGCCGCCTCTATTTCGCCGCCAGCGATCCCAAGATGGGCGCGGTCGAACACGGGCCCCGCTTCTTCAATCAGTCCACCTGCCACCACGCACCGGAAATCTATGGCGGCATCGGCGCGGACCGGGCCGAAGTGCTGCTCAAGGACTTCTTCAAGTCCCGGCGCTAAGCGATTCGATTGATGCGCAATTCCAGCGCCCGCTTGAGCTGGTCCTTGGCCGGGCGGGCGGCCTCGAACATTTCCCGCGCCTTGAAGAAATCGGCGCCGCGAAAGTTTTCGACCCCCGGCTCGATGTAGATGTCGGGCGGGGCGAGCGCGCGCCTCAACTCCGCCACCTGATGGAACATGATCAGCAGCGAGCCCACCGCCAGTTCCAGGTTGGAATGATGCGCCCGCTTTGCCGGCCGTGGCCGGCCGGTGACATCGATCGCCACCACGATGTCGCAGCCTTCGCGCGCATGGTTGAAAGGCACCGGATTGGTGACGCCGCCGTCGACATGGACGCGGCCGTCGTAACGGGGGCCCACAATGATGCCGGGAACGGCGAGCGAGGCCGCCACCGCCTTCACCATATTGCCGCTGGTGATCACCCGCTCTTCCATACGGTCGTAATCGGTGGTCACCACCTTGAAGGGAATCTGCGTGTCCTCGATATTCTTCGGCAACTCGTCCGGCAGCGCCAGATCGACGAGCTTCTCACCCTTGATCTGCAACGAGCCCAAGCCCCTGAGCGACAGAAGATCGCGCAGCCGCGCCCGCTTGGCGCCGAAGACATAGCGCGCCGCATCGAAGCGGTTGTTGAGCAGCTTCTCGGCGCGGGCGCGGATTTCCAGGGCCGGCATGCCCGAGGCATAGCCCGCCCCGATCAGCGCCCCGATGCTGCAGCCGGCAATGACGGCGGGTTTGATGCCCAGTTCGTCGAAGGCTTCCAGCATCGGAATATGGGCAAGGCCGCGGGCGCTGCCGCCGCCCAGTGCCAGTCCGATGCGGAGGTCCCTCATGCGCCGGCCTTTCTGGCAAAGCCCCAGGCGGTTTCGGCGAGCGGGCGCACATTGGCGGCCATGGCCGCGGCTTGCCGGTTGGCGGCCGTACCGTCGCGAACCCGGCCGAGAATGCCCTGCAGGATCGCCGCCAGCCGGAAGAAATTATAGGCGAGATAGATGTTGAGCTCGGCGATGCCGGAGCGGCCCGTGGCTTCACAATATTGCGCGATATAATCCTCGAGCGGTGGAATGCCGGGGTCGTTCTCATGGCCCATGAGCGAGCCCACGCCCGATCCCGCCTCCGATACCGGCATGAACCACTGCATCAGATGATAGGTGAAATCGGCCAGGGGATCGCCGATCGTCGCAAGCTCCCAGTCGAGCACCGCGATGACGCGCGGTTCGGTGGGGTGCACGATGCAATTGTCGAGGCGGAAATCGCCGTGCACCAGGGCCGCATCCGTCTGTGTGGGACAAGCCCGCGGCAGCCAGGCGATCAGCCGGTCCATCGCCGCGACCGGCTCGGTTTCCGAAGCCCGGTATTGTTCGCTCCAGCGCGCCATCTGCCGCGCCACATAGCCCGAGGGCTTGCCGAAATCGGCCAGCCCAAGGGCGGCGAAATCGCATCCGTGCAGGCGGGCCAGCGTTTGGTTGAGCGAAGAAAAAAGTGCGGCGCGCTCGCTCCCGGAAAGTCCCGGCGCATGCGGCTCCCAGAAGATGCGGCCGGCCACGAAATCCATCACATAGAAGGCGGTGCCGATGACGCTCTCATCCGTACACAGAAGATAGGGCCGCGCCACCGGAAAGCCGGACCCATGCAGCGCCGCCGTCACCCGGTATTCGCGGTCAACGGCATGGGCGGAAGGCAAGAGCTTCCCCGGCGGCTTGCGCCGCAGCACATAATGCCCCGACGGCGAGGTGAGTTTGTAGGTCGGATTGGATTGGCCGCCCTTGAAACGCGCGATCCTGAGCGGCCCGGAGAATCCGGCGATATGCCGGCGCAGATAGTCCTCGAGCGGTCCCGCCGCGATGTCGGCGGTCATGGTTCCCGAGAATGCCGTTTGCCGGTCAATGCCCATGGGATTCCAGAAACGGCAGAAGCTGGGCAAGCGTGGCGTCCGGGTTTTCCTCGGCGAGGAAATGTCCGCAATCGATGCCGCCGCCCACCACATCCCGGGCCCAGCCCCGCCACACCGCCAGGGGATCGGAGACATGGGCCGGAATGCCGGCCGTACCCCACAGCGCCAGCAGCGGACAGGCGATCGTCTTTCCCGCCGCGCGATCCGCTTCGTCGTGCGCGAGATCGCTCGTCGCGCCGGCGCGGTAATCGTTGCAGGTCGCGTGCACGTGTTCGGGCGTTGCATAGTGCAGGCGGTATTCGGCCAGCGCCTCATCGGCGAAGGCCGACAGGTCCTTGGTCTTGGTCCAGCTTGCCAGTGTGTAGTCGAGATAGGAAATGGGCTGCCGCTCGATCAGCATTTCCGGCAGGGGACTGGGCTGCGCCAGGAACAGCCAGTGATAGGTCTTCATTGCCAGCGCCACGGTGAAATTGTGCCACATCTCGTAAGTCGGCACGATGTCGAGAACCGCCAGACAGGAGAGCGCCCGCGGCTGATCGAACGCCAGCCGGTAGCCAACCCTTCCGCCCCGGTCGTGGCCCACGGCGGCAAAGCGCTTGTGGCCGAGCGAGGCCATCAGCGCCACCATGTCGGAGGCCATCGCCCGCTTGCAATAGGCGCGGTTGTCGGCGTCGTCTTCCGGGCAAGAGGAGTAGCCGTAGCCACGCAAGTCCGGCATCACGCAGGTGAAACGCCGCATCAGAACCGGCGCCACCCGGTGCCACATGGCATGAGTCTGGGGAAAGCCGTGGATGAGCAGCAAGGGCGGACCCGACCCGCCGATGCGGGCGAAAATCTCCGCCTCGCCGGTCTGAACGCGGTGCTCGTGGGTGCCGGGAAACAGTGCTGACATGGCGCCAGTCTATAACCGGATCAGAGCGCCCGCCAGCCAATATCCCGGCGGCAGAAACCCTCCGGCCAGTCGATCTTGTCGACCGCTCGGTAGGCCCGCGCCTGGGCCTCCTGCACGGTCTTGCCCAGCGCCGTGACACTGAGAACCCGGCCGCCATTGGCAACAAGGCGTCCGTTCATCAGCGCCGTGCCGGCATGGAAGATCTCGACGCCTTCTTCCGCCGAGGCCGCCTCGAGGCCACGGATTTCCGTGCCCTTGACGATTTCGCCCGGATATCCTTTCGCCGCCATCACCACGGTGAGCGCCACATCGTCGAACCAGCGCACCGACATCTTGTCGAGCGTGCCGTCGGCGCAGGCCAGCATCAGCGCCACCGGATCGTCCTTGA
>CAYOZR010000188.1:3971-5230 GCA_964408555.1 uncultured Aestuariivirga sp. | reverse complement strand
TTCAGCGCTACAAGGCGCTGCAGGACATCATCGCCATTCTCGGCATGGACGAGCTCTCGGAAGAGGACAAGCTCACCGTCGCCCGGGCCCGCAAGATCGAGCGCTTCCTGTCGCAGCCCTTCGACGTCGCCGCCGTGTTCACCGGCTTCCCCGGCGTGCAGGTGAAGCTCGAAGACACGATCAAGGGCTTCAAGGGCCTGTGCAACGGCGATTACGACCATCTGCCGGAACCCGCCTTCTACATGGTGGGCACCATCGAGCAGGCGATCGAAAAGGCCCAGCGCCTTGCCGCCGAGGCGGCGTAACCCAGATGGCCGGTCTTCACTTCGAGCTCGTTAGCCCGGCGCGGCTGCTGTTCTCCGGCGAGGTGACAAGCGTCACCATTCCGGGTACCGACGGCGAGATGGGAATCTTCGCCGGCCACGCGCCGGTCTTGTCGACGCTGCGCCCCGGCGTGGTGACGATCATCCGCGAGACCGGCCAGCCGGAAAAAATCTTCGTGCGCGGCGGCTTCGCGGAGGTCAATCCTTCCGGCCTGACGCTCTTGGCCGAAACCGCCATCCCGCTTGCCGAACTCGATGCCGCGGCGCTGGCCCAGCAGATCAAGGATTCGGAAGAGGACGTGGCGGATGCCAAGGACGACGAGTCGCGCCGGCGGGCGCAGGAAAATCTCGACCATCTGAAGGCGCTGCACGGGGCGCTTTGATTTATCCGATATGGAATAAAAAAGCCCGCGAGATGATCGCGGGCTTTTGCATTTTCCTCACCCTGAGGTGCCCGGCGCAGCCGGGCCTCGAAGGGTCTCTTGGTAGCTCCAGATGCTTCGAGGCTTGCGCTTGCGCGCAAGTGCCTCGGCATGAGGATATTCTGCTACTCGCCGAACCGGACGGCCCGGCCGTTGCCCTGGCTGCCCTTGTTGCCGACTTCCTTCATCCAGGAGGGCTTGCCGCCGCCATTGCCGTGGCGCTTGGGCGCATTGGCGCCGTTGCCCGGCTTGCCGCCGCCATGGTTGCGGTTGTGACCGCCGCCATTGCCCTTGCCGTGCTGGGCCGGGCGCCGGCCGCCCTGGGGCGGACGCTGACGCGACGGCTCGCCGGTGGGCACATGGGACAGGCCCATCGGATGCTGCAGGACCGGCACCGACTGGCGGATGGTGCGTTCGATATCGCGCAAGAGCGAGCGTTCATCGGACGCGCAGAAGGCGATTGCGGTGCCCTCAGCACCCGCCCGCGCGGTGCGGCCGATGCGGTGGACGTAGC
>CAYOZR010000188.1:0-3961 GCA_964408555.1 uncultured Aestuariivirga sp. | reverse complement strand
CGCCATCGACGTCGATGCCGCGCGCCGCGATGTCAGTTGCCACGAGCACCAGAATCTTGCCCGCCTTGAAGCCCGCAAGAGCGCGCTCGCGGTTGGCCTGGGATTTGTTGCCGTGGATGGCGGAAGCGGTGAAGCCCGCCGCCGAAAGGCCCTTCATCACCTTGTCGGCGCCATGCTTGGTGCGGGTGAACACCAGGGTGCGCGTCATGTTGTTGTCCTTGAGCAGCTCGGACAAGACCTTGAGCTTCGCCGCCTGATCGACATGGATGACGTGCTGGTTGACCTTTTCGACGGTCGTCGCCACCGGGGCCACTTCGACACGCACCGGATTGGTCAGGAGCGCGGCGGCAAGACCGGCGATCTCCTTCGGCATGGTGGCCGAGAAGAACAGGTTCTGGCGTACCTTCGGCAGCATGGCGGTGAGCTTGCGGATGGCATGGATGAAGCCGAGGTCAAGCATCTGGTCGACTTCGTCGAGGACGAAGATTTCGACATTGCTCAGGGTGACGGCGCGGCGGTCGATCAGATCGACGAGACGGCCCGGCGTGGCGACGAGAATGTCGACGCCGCCGCGCAGGATGTCGATCTGCTTGCCGATCGAAACACCGCCGTAAACCACGGCGCGCGACAATTTCATGTTGCGGCCATAGGTCTTGAAGCTCTCGGCGATCTGGGCCGCAAGCTCGCGGGTGGGCGTGAGAATGAGGGCGCGGGCGGTGCCGCGGGCCGGCCGTTCGGTCTTCTTGGCCAGCCGCTCGAGAATGGGCAGCGCGAAGGCCGCCGTTTTGCCGGTGCCGGTCTGGGCAATGCCGAGAAGATCGCGGCCCGCCATCAGTTCGGGAATGGCGCGGGCCTGGATGGGAGTGGGCTTGTCGTAGCCTTCGGCGGCGAGCGCCTTCAAGATGGGCTGCGACAGGTTGAGTTGTTCAAAGGAAATCAAGTTCTTTGTCTTTCGTTCGGAGCGGTGGGGGAAGCGCCTGACATGTCCGAAACGGCCATACGCGAGAATCGCGAATTGGCCTGGGCCTTGCGCTTAAACTTTCCCACGTGAAAGGAATGTTCGGGATTTCGCTCCGGCCGGAACGGCGGCACCTTGAAAGTGCGCCTCACGTATTCTTTGGAGGGCCGATAGCGATAGGCGCCATATGGGCGCTCATTCGCGGAATGTCAAATCTTTCCTTGAGCATGCTTGACGAATGATGAGACGAGGCCGGGCAGGTCAGCCATGCGCGAAAATACCGTCTCGGCGCCAAGGCCCAGCAATCTTGGCCCGTGGGCGCCGGGATCGCCATGGCTGCCGGTGAAGCCCAGAACCCGGCAGCCGGCGCGGTGGGCGGCGGTCACACCGGTGGCGCTGTCCTCGATCGCCAGACACTTGGCCGGTGCCACGCCCGCCCGCCTGGCCGCTTCGAGAAACACATCCGGCTCCGGCTTGGGCCGCGAGACGTCCTCGAACGTGATGATATTGGCGCCAAAGAACGATGTGAGGCCGGTGATGCGAAGGGCTTCGATGATGCGCCGGCGCGGGCTGTTGGAGGCGATGCTGGCGGGATGCGCCATGGCCGACAGCGCCCGCCCGATCCCGGGCACGGACTTGAGTTCCCTTTCATAGAGCGCCAGCAGCCGCCGGTCCTTTTCGGCCAGAAGTCCCACCGGGAATTTCACCGCATATTCGTGCTCGACCGTTTCGATCATCGCCTCGAAGGTAAGGCCGACGAAGCGGCGATGCGCCTCTTCCTCGCTCATCGCCACACCCGCCTCGGCCAGAAGCTCGACGTCGACGCGCATCGACAACGGCTCGCTGTCGATCAGCACCCCGTCGCAGTCGAAGATGATGTGTTCGATCACCACGCGCCGAGATGCCGGAAGGCGGCGATGACGCGCTCATAGACCGGGCGCTTGAAGGGAACGATCAGATTGACGATCTCATCCATCTTCGCCCAGCGCCACTGGTCGAATTCCCGCTTGTGGCCGGGCGGCGCCAGATCGATCTCGCTGTCCGCGCCCAGAAAGCGCAGCGCGAACCATTTCTGGCGCTGGCCGCGATATTTGCCGTTCCACGACTTGCCGATCAGATATTCGGGGAGATCGTAATCGTACCAGCCCGGCGCCTCGGCGATCACTTCGGCCGAAGTCACGGCGGTCTCCTCGGCCAGCTCGCGCAGGGCGGCGGCGCGCGGATCCTCGCCGGCGTCGATGCCACCCTGCGGCATCTGCCACCACTGGCCCTTGCCTTCGTCGTTCGGCCTGTCGTGGCGCCGCCCGATCCAGGCAAGTCCATCGCGGTTCAGAAGCATGACGCCGACGCAGGGGCGATAGGCGGTGATCTCGGGCTTGGCCGTCATCAACTCATGCGGCCCTTGTAGACCGCGCTGACGGGCACGAGCAGAATGCCCTTGTCCTCGAGCTGCTTGGCCCATTCGGAAATCGCATCGATGGTGACCTCGAGACCCGCCCCGGTTCCGATGGCAATGCCGTTGGTCTGGGCTTCCGTCTCGAGCTGCTGAAGCGCGGCGGCGATGCTCGCGGGATCGGGATCGGTATCGATGACGATCTGGGCGCGGCGCGACGGCAGGCCCGTGGCCTTGGCGACGGCCTCGGTCGAACTCAGCGGCACGGTGGCGTCCTCAAGGAAGACCAGGCCGCGCTTCTTTATCTCGGCGAGCACCGGCTTCAGCGACTGCGGTACGGTCAGGAAGCGTCCGCCCATGAAATTGGTAATGCCGATGTAGCCGGCGAAGCGGCTCATGTGCCAGCGGAGTGCCTCGCGGTTTTCATCGTCGCTGGCTTCGGCGAGCAGCGTGCGCGGCCCCGGATTCTTCGCCGGGTAGCCGACGGGTTCCATCGGCAATTGCAGCATCACCTCGTGGCCCTGGGCGCGGACCTTGTCCACCTGGAACTGCAGATCCTTGCCATAGGGCGCGAAGGCGAAGCTGATGTCGCCCGGCAATTCCTTGGCCGCCTGCTGGGTGAGTTTGGCGTTGAGACCCATGCCGCCGAGGAGAATGGCGATCTTCGGCCGGTCCGATGCCAGAACACCCATCGGCGTGGCGCGCGCATAGGCCTCCGACGGCTTCTTGCCGCCGGGCCCGATGCGCGGCAACTGGCCCTCGCTGCCGATCTCGACCAGCGCATCGATCGGGGCCGGCTTCAGCGCCCGGCGGCCGGAGACGATGATGTTGACCTCATCATAGCCGTTGATCTTCACCGGTTCTTCCGGCTCGACGGCGATTTCAGTTTCCTGCGCCGCCTCCGCGCTGGAGGACGCTTCTTCGGTTATCGCTTCGGCCGCCGTAATCGATGAGGTCTGCACCTCTTCGGCCGGTGGAATCGCGGCGGTGACGATCGGTTCTCCGGCGAAGGGGTGGGGCGCGCGCACCAGCCACAGGCCCAGTGCCACATAGCCGGCCAGCGCCACGGCCGATGCCGTGGCAAGCGGGCCAGGCCGTTTTGCCCACAGGCGTTCGAAGGGTGACCGCTTGCGGAGCGGCCGGCGCAATTCGTCGCGGCGCATGATTCTGCTGCTGGCCTTTGATTCGTCGTCAGTTGAATCTGGCGAGTGAACCGTTAACGGCCTGTTAACCGTGACGCCGGCCGCCTCAATTGGCGGTCGTGGCGCCGTCGGCGCCCGGCTTTCCGTCCTTCGGCTTGGCGTTGGAGACGACCTTGATGCCGTGCAGGAGGTCGACCGCCGCCTTGAGCTGCAGGTCCTTGGTCTTGTCTTCCGGCACATAGGCCGAGGAACCGCCGCCTTCTTCGCCACCGGTTTCGTTCTGCAGATGGCCCCTGAGGCTGGCTTCGCCCTCGGTCGCGACGTCCTTGCCTTTGAGTTCCGGCGGCAATTCCTGCTCGATCAGGATGTCGGCGTCGATGCCCTTGGCCTGGATCGAACGGCCGGCGGGGGTGTAGTAACGCGCCGTGGTGAGGCGCAGCGCCCCCTGGCTGCCCAGCGGAATAATGG
>CAYOZR010000187.1:0-5534 GCA_964408555.1 uncultured Aestuariivirga sp. | reverse complement strand
GGTACAGGACGCGGTCGGTAAAGATGTGGCCGCGCTCGAAATCGGCGCAGAGCTGAACCTCGTCGATGGCCAGGAAGGGCACGTCGATATCGGCCGGCATCGCCTCAACGGTCGCGACCCAATAGCGCGGGCTGGCGGGGACGATCTTTTCCTCGCCGGTCACCAGCGCCACGGCGGCATCGCCCACCTTGAGGCGGACGCGATCGTAGATTTCCCGCGCCAGCAGCCGCAGCGGCAGGCCGATCATGCCGGCGCCATGGCCCAGCATGCGCTCGACGGCGAGATGGGTCTTGCCGGTATTGGTCGGCCCCAATACGGCGGTGACGTTTCGGAGGGGTGGCATGGGGGACAGCTATCGCAAGTCACTTGGGGCGGACGGCGCGCAAGGTCAAGCGCAATTGTCCCGTTCCGGGGCAGGCCGTCAAGGAGTGGATTCAAACCGGAACGAATGCCGCCCGAATCGCTGACTCCCTCGCGATTCAGGATTTGTTCCGTGGGCTGAAGGCCGGATTGCGGGTGCCGGGCGCCGGCAGGCACTGCAATCGGCTGGCGGCCAGGCTCCTTTGCCCGTCATTTCCGTTAACACCTTGCCGCCATCCTTAACGAAAGATGAGCGAGGCCGATGGCAGTTAAGCAATCCCGTTAGGAAAGCGTTCTGGTTGGTGAACGGATCGGGGTCGAATCGGCGAACTGGCGATGTTCCGGTTTCGTCTTCACAATATCTTGTGGGCGGGGCCTTCCGCAGCCACAAGAATTGCAACCGGACCCGCGCAATTCGAGCAATTTTTCACAGCACCTGTTAACCGGACTGCTCCAAATCAGGACACGGCGGAACATTTCCGCCGGGCCAGAAAGCCGGGTCTCGCAGCTTGACCGCATCGGCGCCCGCGACTATAGAAACCCGCAGCCGAGCCGGGCCGTGATGGTTTCCGGCCCTTATTATTTCAAGTGGAGCGGTCACATGGCTCGCCGTTGTGAGTTGACGGGAAAAGACGCGCTGGCTGGCAACAAGGTCAGCCATGCCAACAACAAAACCAGGACCCGGTTCTTGCCGAACCTGTGCAATGTCAGCCTGATCAGCGACGCGATGGGCCTGACCTATCGCTTCCGGATCAGCGCCATCGCGCTCAAGTCGGTCGAGCACCGGGGCGGCCTCGACGCCTTCCTGATGAAGGCGGACAACGAGGAGCTGTCGGCCAAGGCGCTGAAGCTCAAGCGTTCGATCGCCAAGCGGCTCGAGGCCCAGAAGGCCGCCTGAACAAGAAAACGGTACTGCGTTGGCAAAGCCGCTCCATCGCGAGCGGTTTTTGCATTAGGCTGATGGCATGACCCCGCCCCGGCGCCATTCACCTTCCGCCACTCGCGACGGCGAGCCAGTGGTGCACGGCTCGGCGAGCCTGCGTAACGCAAGGCTCGGCCGCTTCACCGAAATCAAGGAGCGGGTGCAGTTCTGGGATTCGGAGCTCGGCGACTACTCCTATGTCGAGCGCCATTGCGAAGTGATCTACGCCCGGATCGGCAAGTTCTGCGCCGTCGCCTCGGATGCGCGCATCAACGCGCTGGAACATCCGATCGAGCGGATGAGCCAGCACAAGATCACCTATCGGCCCAACGAATATTTCCTCGGCGCCAAGCTCGACAAGGAGTTCCGCGAATCCCGCAGAGCCAAGATCGTCGAGACCGGTCACGATGTGTGGATCGGCCATGGCGCCGTCGTCATGCCGGGAGTGAAGATCGGCCACGGCGCGGTGGTGGCGGCGGGCGCGGTGGTCACCAAGGACGTGGCGCCTTACGCCATCGCCGCCGGGGTTCCGGCGAAGTTTCTCAAGTGGCGCTTCGAGCCGAAACTCAGTGAACGGATCATCGCGTTTTCCTGGTGGGACTGGGACCACGACCGGCTGGCCGGGGCGGTTGACGACATGCGGAGGCTGAGTGCCGAGGCGTTTCTCGAGAAATACGAGACTTAAGGCGTGTAGGCGAATTGCAGGAGCAGGGTTCGCTGCAGGCCGGTGTTGAAGTTGTTGTCGGAAACGATGGTGATGCGGGTCTCGCCGTCGCGGGCGCAGAGCGCGATGCCTTCCATATTGTCGATGGCATAAAATGGGGCGCGGCCGGCGAAGAGGAGTTGGGGTTCGACCGTGCCACCGTCCTTGATGGCGGAGGCCTCGAAGCGGTGGATGGTCATGCCGGGCAAGAGCGAGGAGCCGAAGCTGCGCTCGATAATCAGAATACCGCCATCGGGCAACAACGCCAGATCGGTGATCTTGTAATCCTCGTAGCGCTGCACGGAGAATGCGACGCGGCGTCTGGCATTCCACACCCAGGCGCGGATATTGCCTTGCGGATCGGCATTGAATTCGGAGATGGCGATGAAATCGCCCTGGTAGGGTCCAGCGGCAAAGCGGCCCACCGATTCAAGTTCCGCATTGCCGGGGCCGGTCCTGATCGCCTTGGGCGATTTCACCGGCTGGAACCGTGCGGCGAGGCCCGACTTGCCGATGTCGTAAATGCCGATGCGCGGCCGGCTCTCGAAGCCCACCAGCACCTCGCCGCCACCCAGATCCGCGACCGCCTCGGCATCGCCCAGCGGCTTGCTGCGCGGCGGCCTGCCCTTGTCGTCGAGCATCGGAGCGAGTTCGGCATCGGCAAGGCCGGCGAGCCCGGTGCCATCATAGGCAAGCCGGCCACGAAACCAGCGGCCCGCGTCGCTGATGGCGAGAAGGCCGGTACAGTCGGCGGACAGAACCAGTCCCGACAGGCCGCCGAATTTTTCGTCGCCGCTGGTGAGTTCGAGGCCGCCGCGCCATTGCAAGGGGCCGAACGATGTCCCGCCGGTGGCGGCGAAGGACGAGAGGCGCGTCGCGGTGACCATGATGGGATCGGCGGCCGCGGCGGGTGCGAGCGCCACAAGGCCCACAACCAGGAATGCCGAGAGCTTCACGCCTTGGCGCGCCGCTTGGGAACGCGCGGCGCTGCGCGTCTGTCGGCCTTGGCGTGTTCCTCGAACAGCTCGGCGAGCTTCTCGGTCATGGCGCCGCCGAGCTCCTCGGCGTCGACGATTGTGACGGCGCGGGCATAATAGCGGGTGACGTCGTGGCCGATGCCGATGGCGATCAGCTCGATGGGCGAGCGGCCCTCGATGTCGGCGATCACCTGGCGCAGATGCTTCTCGAGATAATTGCCGGAATTGACCGACAGGGTCGAATCGTCGACCGGCGCGCCGTCGGAAATCACCATCAGGATGCGGCGCTGTTCGAAGCGGGCGAGCAGCCGGTTATGGGCCCAGATCAGCGCCTCGCCGTCGATATTCTCCTTGAGCAGGCCTTCGCGCATCATCAGCCCGAGATTGCGCCGGGCGCGGCGCCACGGCATGTCGGCGGACTTGTAGACGATGTGGCGGAGATCGTTGAGGCGGCCGGGATTGGCGGGCTTGCCGGCGCCGAGCCATTTCTCGCGCGACTGGCCGCCCTTCCAGGCCCGGGTGGTGAAGCCGAGGATTTCCACCTTCACGCCGCAGCGCTCCAGGGTGCGGGCGAGAATATCGGCGCAGGTTGCGGCAACCGTGATGGGCCTGCCGCGCATCGAGCCGGAATTGTCGAGCAGCAGCGACACCACCGTATCGCGGAACCGGGTTTCCTGCTCGACCTTGAAGGAGAGCGGATGCATGGGATCGGTGACGATGCGGGTCAAGCGCGCGGCATCGAGCACGCCTTCCTCGAGATCGAAATCCCAGGCGCGGTTCTGCTGCGCCATCAGGCGGCGCTGCAGGCGGTTGGCAAGCCTCGCCACCACGCCCTGCAGATTGGAGAGCTGCTTGTCGAGATAATTGCGCAGCCGCGTCAGCTCATCGGCGTCGCACAGATCCTCGGCGGAAATCTCCTCGTCGAACTGGTTGGTCAAGACCTTGTAGAAATTTTCGTTCGACAGCGACGAGAACGGAAGCTGCGGCCGCCAAGGCTCCTCGCCGGCGTCCTGTTCCTCGCCCTCCATGTCGGACCGCTCGTCCATCTCCATCTGCCGGGCGTCCATTTCGGCGGCTTCGGTATCGCCTTCGGCATCCTGCAGCTCCTCCATGGCGGACCGCTGGCTTTCCTGCTCCTCGCCTTCCGGCGTTTCGTTGCGCTCGCCGGAATCGGGCTCGGCCTCTTCCCGATTGTCGCTCTCGTCCGACTGGTCGGGGTCGTCGCCGAGCTCGTCGGCCATGTCGAGGGCGGCGATGATGTCGCGCGACATGCGGGCGAAGCCCGCCTGATCGTGGATCTTCTCGGTCAGGTGCGAAAGCCGGGCGTGCGCCTTCTGCTCGACCCAGGCGCGCCACATATCGACCATGGGCCTGGCCGCCTCGGGTGGTGCCGCGCCGGTAAGTTTTTCGCGCACGATCAGCGCCACGGCCTCGTCGAGCGGCGCGTCCTTACGGTCGGTGTAGCGGGCGACGTCCTTCCTGCGGTAACGGTCGTCCAGCATGGCCGAGAGATTGGCCGCCATTCCGGGCATGGCGTTGGCGCCAAGCGCCTCGACGCGGGCCTGCTCCACCGCCTCGAACACGGCGCGGGCGTTCTTGCCCTGGGGCCGGTAGCGGGCGTGGACCTGGTCGGAATGGTTCGACAATCGCAGCGCAAAACTGTCGGCGAGGCCGCGGGTGATGGCGATATCCCTCGCCGTGAAATCATTGGCGACCTGCGGCAGCTTGGCCTTGTTGGCGATGAGCGAGGGCGGCTCGTTGCCGAAGGCGACCGTCATTTCCGGATCGTCGGCGATGGTCTTCATCGCCACGCCGAGGGCGCGCTTGAATTCGCCTGCCGGCTGATCGCGATCGGCGGCCATGGCGGGCCTAGGCGATAGCGACGTGGGCCGAGGATTCGGGCAGTTCCTCGCCGAAGCAGCGCTGGTAGAATTCGGCCACGACCGCCCGCTCGAGCTCGTCGCACTTGTTGAGGAAGGTGACGCGGAAAGCAAAACCGATGTCACCGAAGATGTCAGCGTTCTGGGCCCAGGTGATGACGGTGCGCGGGCTCATCACGGTGGAGAGATCGCCCTGCACGAAGGCATTGCGCGTCAAATCCGCCACCCGCACCATATTGGCGACGATCTTGCGGCCCTTCTCCGTCTCGTAGCTCTTGTTCTTGGCGAGCACGATGCCGACTTCCTGGGCATGCGGCAGATAGTTGAGGGCGGTGACGATCGACCAGCGGTCCATCTGCGCCTGGTTGATCTGCTGGGTGCCGTGATAGAGCCCGGTGGTGTCGCCGAGCCCGATGGTGTTGGCGGTGGCGAACAGGCGGAAGGCGGGATGCGGGCGGATCACCTTGGACTGGTCGAGTAAAGTGAGCTTGCCGGAACTCTCGAGGATGCGCTGGATTACAAACATCACGTCGGGGCGCCCGGCGTCATATTCGTCGAAGACCAGCGCCACATTGTGCTGATAGGCCCAGGGCAGAATGCCTTCGCGGAATTCGGTTATCTGCTTGCCGTCCCTTACGACGATCGCGTCCTTGCCGATCAGGTCGATGCGGCTGATGGGGCAGTCGAGATTG
>CAYOZR010000186.1:0-5593 GCA_964408555.1 uncultured Aestuariivirga sp. | reverse complement strand
GCACCGGCGCTTCGAGATTGCGCGCGATATCGACGGCCAGCGCCTTGAGCGGCGAGATATAGAGCGTGTGAATGCCGCGCCTCTCGCGCCTGCCGGAGAGTTCCACCAGGCTCGGCAGAAACCCGGCCAGCGTCTTGCCGCCGCCGGTCGGCGAGATGAGCAGCACGCTCTCGCCCCGCGCCGCATGCTCCAGCAGGGCCAACTGATGCGCCCGCGGCGTCCAGCCGCGCGCCGCGAACCAGTCGACAAAAACCTGTGGCAGAAGGCTCATCGCCGCCTCCCAAACTCCCGTCATCCCGGCGAAAGCCGGGACCCATTTGTCCACGTGACGATTCCCCAATCAATGCCGTTCGTGCTGGCTGAACGGTGGGTCCCGGCTTTCGCCGGGATGACGAATTGGGGATGCGGTGAAACTCAGATGTAAACCGCGCTTACCCCATTTGATAGCGGGCAATCGCCGAGCGTTCGAGCGCCGCCGTCACCAGCTTGTCGAGGCCGAGCCGGTCGCGCAGGATGGCGAGGAAGCGTAGCTCTTCCTTGCCCACCGCCAGATCGGCGGCCGCCACTTCGACGGCCAGCGCATAGGCGGTCTCGCGCAATTTCGGCGGCAGCGCCTCATCGATGAGGCCCAGGACCGCCGCGAGCCCTTCCGGCTCCTGCAGCATTTCGCCCGCTTCCTGCGCCACGGTGGTCAGCCGCGCATCGTCGAAATGCTTGAAGATCGGCAGATGCTTGACGATATGGCCGATCTCCTTGAGCTCGGTCGTGTTGATCGGGCCTTCGACGCCCGACATGGTGACCATGGTATAGATGAGCGCCTGCTCGATGCTGATGGTGCCTGGCATGGGTTTCTCCGTTGCCGGCAAGGGCTAGACGGTCACAGGTTTATTGTCCAGCAGGTTGCCGAAACTTAAGTTCGTAGGTCATGCCAAGTTTCTTGGTTGCCGCCGCGTGCAAGTTTCTAAGGATTTCCATTGATTCTTTATAGTCGACTTCACTACGCGTTCTCATGTCCTGTATTAACAGGTTAATCTTAATCATCTCCGGTCTCAATAACTGCATCTCGGCAGGTGAAAGGGCACTGTCAGCAACCGATCCTTCCATCGTCGCCGGCAATTTTGAAGTAAGGGACTCCCGCAGATTGCGGTGAACGGCAAAGATGTCAATGAGGCTATTGTGAATGGCGTCAATGGACAACAAACCATTGAACAAGTTGTCTTCGTTGAACGAGAGAGCTAGGGACATCTCTTCGGGTGAAAATTGGATATGATCAGGTAGATTTGCAAGCGCCCTAACGATTTGCCAAGGCTCCAACTCGGAAATCATCCCACTCCTGGGAATTAGAGACCTTTCTATGTGGTGATGAAGGTTGTGCAGATTGGAGTGAATTTTGATCATTTTGAACATGAGTGCATGACCAATCGCCCTCCGATTTTCAGTTCTTTCGTCTTCGCGTTGTTTCTGTTCTGCAGAAAATGCTTGTCGTTGCAGAATGTATGATATCAACCCAGTTGCAATAGAAGCCACTATGGCGCCAGTGATTGCCGACCAGAATTCACTTCCAAATGTCATCGCCTAAATTCCTTTCTTTGCATCTATCGGTCGGAACTCTGTTCTCCAAATCCCTTCACCGCCTCGATCGCCTCCACCTGCCCCATGCGTGAAATCGTCACTCCCGGCGGAAACGCTGTCGCAAATCGTGACGCTAAGCGCGGGTCGAGGATCACAAAACATCCCCGGTCGCCGTCGCTGCGGATCAACCTGCCGAAGGCCTGGCGCAAGCGGAGCCGCACCACCATGTCGGTATAGGCATTGCCGCCGAAGGCCTCGCGCCGGGCGCGTTCGAGAATGGTGGGAGTGGCCCACGGCACCCGGTCGAGCACGATCAAACGCAAGCTGTCGCCCGGCACATCGACGCCGTCGCGCACCGCGTCGGTGCCGAGCAGGCAGGCATCGCGCTCGGCCCGGAACATATCCACCAGCGTTCCCGTATCCATCGGGTCGACATGCTGGGCATAAAGCGCAAGCCCCTTCTGTGCCAAGGGCCGCGCCAGCCGCTTGTGCACGGCCCTGAGCCGCGAGATCGCCGTGAACAGGCCGAGGGCGCCGCCGCCGGAAGCCACGAACAATTCGCGGTAGGCCGCCGCCAATTGGTCCATGTCCTCGCGGTTGACATCGTTGACCACGATGATGCGGCTGATCGCCGGATAATCGAAGGGCGATTCGTAGGAAACGCGCTTCACCGCATAGGGCAGATGCACCGCGCCGGTGCGCATTTCGGCATTGGTCCAGTCGTCGGGAATGTCGGGCGGCCGGTCCTTGAGCGTCGCCGAGGTGATGATGATGCCGTCGGCATCCTTGAGCACCGCCTGGGCCAGGGGCTCGGTCGGATCGATCCAGTGCGAATGCATGCCGACATCGGCTTCGCGGCCATGGCTCTGTTCGACCGAGAACCACTCGATGAAGGGCGCGCTCTTTTCCTCGAGAAGCCGCGACAGCATGTCGATCCAGCTACCCACCATCAATTCGCCGCGCCGTCTCAGCGAGCGCGACACCGCCTCGATGCGGCCGCGATCCGAGGACGAGAGTTCATCGGCCTCGGCGGCAAGCTTCTTGGCCAGCGCCGCCGCCAGCCCCGCCATCGGCCGCTTGAGATCGATGAGGCCGCCGGCCAGCTCGCCCGCCGCCGCCGCGAGGCCGTCGATTGCCGGCGCGCAATCGGTCTCCAGCGTCATCCCGGAATTCTGCTCGGCCCGCGCCAGAACCTGCTGGCGCACCAGCGCCAGGAAATGCTCGGCCGCTCCTTCCAGCGTTCCCGCCTGCACCCGCCGCGTCCACCCCGGCCCGGGCAAAGCAGTCGCGGCGCGCAGCACCTTATGCATGAGTTTTTCCGCTTCTTCATCGTCCGCCACCAGATCGCCGATGCGGTCGGCAAGGCCGCGGCCGCGGCGGCGTTCGCTCTCCGGTCCCCTGAGCCAGCGCCGCAGTTCCGAAGTCTCGAACGCGGTCAAATGGCCGGAGAAGGCCCCATCCGCCGCATCGAAAAGATGATGGCCCTCGTCGAAGACGATGCGGCGGATGCCGCCGGGGGCTGCTTCCTCTTCTTCCGTTGTTGCCACACCCAGCGCATGATCGACGGCCGCCTGATGCAGCACCAGGGCGTGATTGGCGATGACGATATCGGCCTTGCGCCCGGCCCTGACCGAGCGCTCGATGAAGCATTTGCGGTAATGCGGGCAGGCGGCATAGATGCATTCGCCGCGCCGGTCGGTGAGGCCGAGCGCGCCCGGCGACAGCGCCCGGCCTTCGCCGTCGAGCGTCACGTCGCTGAACAGCGACAGGAGCCAGGAGGGAAAATCGCCGCCCACCATGTCGCCGTCGCGGCTGAACCGGGCCCAGCGGGCAATCAGCGCCGCCAGCAGCGCCGAGCGCGCATTGGCGCCGGTCATCCGGCCGAAGCTTTCCTGCATGTTGAGCAGGCAGACGTAATTCTCCCGGCCCTTGCGGATGACGATGCGCTGGCGGCGTTCTTCCGGGTCGGCGACGAGGCGCGCGGTTTCCTGGTCGAGCTGGCGCTGCAAATTTTTCGTGTAGGTCGAAATCCACACCGGCGCGTTGTTGCGCCGCGCCCACAGATAGGCGGGTGCCAGATAGCCCAGCGTCTTGCCGAGGCCGGTTCCGGCTTCGGCGAGCAATATGTTATTCTCCTGCCTGTGCTGGCGCGGCGCGAAGGCATGGGTGGCGGCACCCGCATAGTCGCGTTGCTGCGGCCGCGGTTCGGAACCATGCCGCAAGATTTCATCGAGAAATTCCTGCGCCTCGGCCGGCGTGACGCCTTCCTGCCGCCCCGGTGGACGCCCGCCGTCATCCTCCCACTCGGCGATGCGGTCCCACACATTCAGCCCGGTGGCGAAGGAGCCGACATCGAGCTTGGGGTCCGCCTTGCGCAGCGCCGCCATCACCAGCTTCGCCCAGGGCCAATTGGCGCGGGCGAGAAAAGTGGCAATCTCCGCCGTCTCGCGGATCGCCGGATAATGGCGGTTGGCGAGCCGGGCCAGGAGATCGTCGGCCACCAGGCGCAAGGTGTCTTCTTCCGTGGCACCCTGATCGAGCGCCAGCGATCGCGCCAGTCCACCGGGCGTGGGCGTGGCAAAGCGCGCCGGACAGACGAAGGCGAAGAGCTCCGCCACGTCGAAATGCTTCTGCTCGCGCGCCGCGCGGATGGCGCTCCGCGGCGCATCCGCCGCATGACCCAGCCGCTCGATCAGGAAGGCGGAATGGCAGAGAAGATGTGGGAGCGCGACGAGCCGCTCGAGCGCCGCCTTGGGCTCGACCGCTTGGCCCGCGAGGCGCGCCCCCAGACCCGAACCCACCGCTGTCGGTAACGCGAAATCCATTTGTCATCCTGTTGCCGCGGTGCGAGGTTTAATCGCCGCAAGCCGCACGGGGAAGGAGATTCGCGCCATGGACCGGCAATTCATCGGCCTCTTCGATCGCTTCACCCACGGCGCCGGCCCGCCGCCGCCGATGTTCCTAAAATCGCGGCCCCGCTGCTCTTGCATTATGCCGGCCTCGACGAGCGCATCAACGCCGCCCGCTACGACAAGGCCGCCGCCGATCTCGCCTGGAGCCGCACTGTGGCGTTTCTGAAGAAGTATGCAGGGTAGGCATTCCATTGATGTATTTGACAAGTTATATCGTTATAGATATAACGATAGCATGAAGTCGGTTCGATTTCTCGGTGACAGTCTTGATCGATTACGGGACTTTCCCGATGGCGCTCGCCGCCACGTGGGCTTCCAGATCGAGAGATTGTAACGGAGATTGGATCCGAATGATTGGAAGCCGCTGAAATCCGTCGGTCCGGGTGTACGGGAAATCCGTGTTGGAGATACGGGCGGCGCGTTCCGGGTTATATATGTGACAAGCATCGCCGATGCGGTTTGCGTGCTGCATGCTTTCCGGAAGAAGACGCAAGCCACGGCAAGGCGCGATATTGAATTGGCGGCATTCCGGTTCAAAATGCTTTTGAGGAAAAACTGAATGGCCCGCAATCGTTCCTATTCCAGCGTCTGGGATGTGATCGAGGCTTCGCCGAAGGAAGCCGCGAACATGAGGCTGCGTGCCGATCTCATGGTGGCGATCCAGGAGACGGTTGCAGAATGGAACGCGACACAGGCGCAGGCGGCGAAGCGATTGGGCCTGACGCAGCCCCGGCTCAACGATCTGCTGCGCGGCCGCATCGACAAGTTCAGTCTCGACGCGCTGATGAATATTGCGGCGGCCGCCGGACTCTCGGTGCGCATCAAGGTGATCCGCCCGGCCGCCTGACGGGTGCAGCATTGACGCAATCCTCCCCCCTCCCTAAACAGGCCCGCGTTTCAATCCGGGAAGCCCGTCAGCATGTCCGCCGATTCCACCCTTCGCGCCGCCGCCCAAGACAGCAAGGCCTGGCCCTTCGAGGAGGCCCGCAAGCTGGTGGCGCGGGTTCGGCAAAGCGGCAAGCAAGAGGTGCTGTTCGAGACCGGCTACGGGCCCTCGGGGCTGCCGCATATCGGCACCTTCGGCGAGGTCGCGCGCACCACCATGGTGC
>CAYOZR010000185.1:0-5698 GCA_964408555.1 uncultured Aestuariivirga sp. | reverse complement strand
TTGGGATAATCCTTGAGGATGCCGGAGCGGTTCATCTCCTCGGCGATGAAGCCCGCGACGGTGGCCGAGCAGTTCACGCTGGTCATGATGCCGATGTAATTGCGGGTTCCCACCTTGCCGTTGGCGCGGCGGTAGCCCTGGAAGATGGCTTGGCGCTCGACCGGCAAGATGTCCTCGGGTGTTGCATCCTTCGAGAAGGCGTAATCGCGGGCGAAATCGGCCATGCCGGTATTGTGCTCATGCACCCAGTCGCCCTTGGCGATGTCGGATTTGGCGAAGCCGATGATCTGGCCGAATTTGCGGACGGCCTCGCCCGCCTTTATGGCGGCGGCGGCCATCTTGTGGCCCTTCATGATGCGGTCGCGGGCGGTAATTTCTTCCGGTGCCGTGGCACCCTTGTCGACGACATCGATGGCGACGAGCACATTGTCGGCGGCGTTGAGACGCAGCATGCGCGGGCGGCCGGGTACGATCTGGGTCATGGCGGGATTCTCTCGAAGATTGCGGCGGGGCTGTTGCCCGGTTCCGCTTTCGTATTAACATGACCGTTTGGAGCTTGCGAGACAAGGATGACAGGCATGAAAAAGCGACACTTCAAGACGCCGTCGGGCACCAGTATTTCCTTCACCGAGCTCGGCTTCGGCGCGGCGCCCCTGGGCAATCTCTACCGGGCGCACTCGGAGAAGGATGCGCAGGCCACATTCGAGGCGGCGTGGAAAGCCGGCATCCGCTATTTCGACACCGCGCCCCTTTATGGGTTGGGGCTTTCGGAAACGCGGCTCAATCATTTCCTGCGCGGCAAGAAGCGCAAGGATTACGCGATCTCCACCAAGGTGGGACGGCTGTTGCAGGCCTGCCCGCCGGACCAGCGCACCGGCATCGGCAAGTTCTTCGAGACGCCGTCGCGCCGTGAGATCTACGATTACAGCTATGACGGGGTGATGCGATCCTTCGAGGCCTCGCTGGAGCGGCTGGGGATCGATGCGGTCGATATCCTGTTCGTGCACGACATCGACGTCTTCAATCACAAGACGGAAGCGGCGCGCGACGCGCATGTGAAGACGCTGATGGCCGGCGGCTACAAGGCGCTGGTCAAGCTTCGCGACGAGAAGACGATCAAGGCCTTCGGCGCCGGCGTCAACGAATGGCCGGTGTGCGAGATTCTCGCCAAGCAGGGCGACTTCGACCTGTTCCTGCTGGCCGGACGCTACACGCTTCTGGAACAGGAGGCGCTCAACTCCTTCCTGCCGCTGGCCGAAAAGCGCGGCATCGGCATCGTGCTGGGCGGACCCTATAATTCCGGCATTCTCGCCACCGGACCCAAACCCGGCGCCTGGTACAATTACGACCCCGCGCCGAAGCACATTCTGGATCGGGTGAAGAAGATCGAGGCGGTATGCGCGCGCCACAAGGTGAAACTGCCGCAAGCGGCGCTGCGCTTCCCGCTCACCCATCCCGCGGTGGTGAGCGTCATCCCGGGCGCGGCGAGCCCCAAGGAAGTGGCGCTCAATGTGAAGATGATGAGTGCGAAAATTCCGAAGGCCCTGTGGCGGGATCTGAAGGCGCAAGGACTGATGCACAAGGATGCGCCGGTGCCGAAATGAGGGGAGCCCGGCTGGCCGGGATAAGTCAACCGGGATGATTTATTGACAAAGTGCCGGCACCGACTAGAGTTCGTAACGAAGACGGCCCCCTGGACTGGGTCCGTCCTTAAAACTGGGAGGAAGCAATGTCTCTTCGTAAGCTGTTTACCGGAGCGCTCATGGCGGGTGCCGCGGGTTATGGACTTGCCACCGCGGCCGCGGCCGGCGAGTTCGACGGGGTCACCGTCAATGTCATTACCTTCACCGGCCCGCAGATCGCCGAGCCGATGCAGCGCCGCGCGCCCGACTTCGAGAAGCTGACGGGCGCCCATATCAACGTCATCACGGTGCCCTTCTCCGATCTCTACCAGAAAATCCTCACCGACTGGTCGACGGGCACCAACTCGCTCGATGCCGGCGTGTTCGCGCCGCAGTGGATGGTGGACTATGTGACGCCGGGACTGATGGAAGACCTGACGGACCGGGTGGCCAAGGACGCGGGCCTCAAGCTCGACGACATCGGCGGCTTCTTCCGCGACTTCTCGATGAAGTTCGGCGGCAAGACCTACACCATCACCCTCGATGGCGACTTCCAAATGGTCTACTACCGTTCCGACGTGGCCAAGGAGCTGGGTCTCGGCGCGCCGCAGACCTGGGACGACTATATCGCCTTCGCCAAGGCCGCCCACGGCAAGGACATGAACGGCGACGGCAAGGGCGACTTCGGCTCGTGCATCGCCAAGAAGCGCAATGCCCAGTCCTACTGGATGGTCACCTCGGTGGCGGGCGGTTTCCTGCAGTCGAAGGGCACCTCGCAAGGCGCCTTCTTCGACACGCGGGACATGAAGCCTCTTACCAACAACGAGGCCTTCGCGGCAGCACTTGGCGTCTATAGCGAAACAATGAAATATGCCCCACCCGACGAGATCAATCTCGACGTCGGCGACACCCGCAATCTCTTTACCTCCGGCCAGTGCGCGCTGACCATCGACTGGGGCGATATCGGCACGCTCGCCATCGACAAGGAAAAGTCGAAGGTGATCGACAAGGTGGGCGCGGTGATCCTGCCGGGCTCCAAGAAAGTGCTCGATCGTGACAGCGGCAAGCTCGTCGACTGCACGCCGGAGATCTGTCCCTATGCCATCGACGGCGTGAACCATGCGCCGTTCGCGGCATTCGGCGGCTGGTCGGGCGGCATCAACGCCAAGGCCGACCCCAAGGTGAAGGAAGCAGCCTATGCCTTCTTCAGCTACATGAGCGCTCCGGAGCAGTCGAATGTCGATGTCACCATCGGCATCACCGGCTTCAACCCCTATCGCGTCTCGCAGTTCAAGAACCTGGATAACTGGACCAAGGCCGGCATGAGCGAAGCGGCCGCCAAGGACTATCTGGGCGCCATCGAGGCGAGTCTCAACTCGCCCAACATGATCCTCGACCTGCGCATTCCGAACAATCAGCGCTATCAGCAGATCGTTCAGGACACCGCGGTCGCCCGCATGCTGGCGGGCGAGATCGACATTCCCGCCGCGATGAAGGCGATCGAGGACGGCTGGAACGAGATCAGCGACGAGGTGGGCCGCGACGGACAGCTCGCCGCCTACAAGTCGACGATCGGCGCGCCGTAAGAGGCAAGACGCTTCGAGGCACGTGCGGGCGCAAGTCCGCACGTGCACCTCAGCGTGAGGGTTGGGTAATCCGGAATGTCCGCCGCCACGCACGAGCCGCAAACCTTCACCGACTGGCTCGACCGGCATGCCGGGCGGCTCTTCGTGCTGCCGGCGAGCCTGCTCATTCTCGCCTTTTCGATTTTCCCGCTGATCATCTCCGCCTGGCTGGCGCTGTCGCGCTTCAAGCTGGGGGCGGGCGGCTATGAACTCAAATTCGTCGGCCTCACCAATTTCCGCAAGCTGCTCTTCGGCTCCGAGCAATTCCATTTCCTCGGCACTTTCGTGGCCAAGCCTCTCACCGGCTGGATCATCGCCGCGGCGGCTTTCGGCCTCATCGCCTGGGGCATCCGCAATTTCTTCACTTCGGGCCAGATGGGCGTGCTGGGCGGCATCGGCCGCGCCATCGCCTTCAGCCTGTTCGGCGCACTGGCCTGGCTCTTCGCCTCGACCATCGGCGTGAAGGGCCAGATCGGCTCCCTGTCGACGACACTGTTCTACGTCTTTCTCGGCGTCGTCATCCAGTTCACGATCAGCACCGGGCTGGCCTGGCTCTGCGCCCAGAAAATCCGGGGACGGAGCTTCTTCCGGGTGGTGTTCTTCATTCCGCTGATGGTGACGCCGGTGGGCATCGCCTACACGTTCCGGATGATGGCCGACATGACGATGGGGCCGATTTCGCCGCTGTGGCACTGGCTCGGGCTCGGCGAATTCTCCTGGGCGACCAATGCCTGGTCGGCCCGGCTGGTGGTGACGCTGGGCGACTCCTGGCAGTGGATTCCCTTCATGTTCCTGGTGATGCTGGCGGCCTTCGAGAGCCAGCCCAGGGACGAGCTCGAGGCGGCCGAACTCGACGGCGCCTCGGCCCTGCAGATGTTCCGCGACATTACCTGGCCGTCGGTGGCGCCGGTCGCGGCGACCGTCGTGCTGATCCGCATGATCGAGGCCTTCAAGATCGTCGATCTTCCCAATGTGCTGACCAATGGCGGACCGGGGATTGCCTCGGAGTCGCTGACGCTGCATGCCTTCATGGAATGGCGGGCGCTCAATCTCGGAACCTCGGCGGCGATTTCCTACATGCTACTGTTCGTCTCGACCATCGTCTGCGTGTCGTTCTTCAATTTCGTCGTCGATCCGGCGCGGAGGGCGCGGCAGTGAAGCTGTTCGAAGCCAAGCGCCTCGGCGAAATGGCCACGGCCACGAAGATCCTGGTCTACGGGCTGCTGTTCTTGTGGACCTTCATCGTGCTGTTTCCGCTCTATTGGGTGCTGATCACCTCGTTCAAACTGCCGATCACCGTCTCGGACGGGCCCTATTACCTGCCGTTCATCGACTACACGCCGTCGCTGCACGCCTGGTATTATATCTTCGTCGATCTCGGCAACGACACGTTCCGCCCCTATTTCAATTCGGTGATCGTCGCCTCCTTCTCGACGCTGCTGGTGATGACGGCGGGATCGCTGGCGGCCTATGCGCTCACCCGTTTCGCCTTCCGGCCGCGGCTCCTCACCATCGGCATGTTCATGGTGGCGCTGGCCCTGACGATCGTGCTCATCGCGGCACTCGGCGTGAACTGGAAGATTGCGGTCGCCGTGGGCATCGCGCTGGCGGCGATTGGCGCCCGCGTGTTCCGCAACGCGCCGTCGCCGGCGCTGGGCAATTCCGACATTCTGTTCTGGATGATCTCGCAGCGCATCTTCCCGCCGGTCGTCGCCGCCATTCCGATCTATGTGATGTTCCAGCAGGTGCATCTGCTGGATACCCATGCGGCGCTGATCCTCACCTACACGACGGTGAACCTGCCGATCGTGGTCTGGCTGATGTATGATTTCTTCGCCTCGATCCCGCGCGACCTCGAGGAATCGGCGGAACTCGACGGCGCCTCCAAGATCCGCATCTTCCTCGAGATCGTCCTGCCGCTGGCCAGGCCCGGGCTGATCGCCACGGCACTCCTGGTGCTGATCTTTTCATGGAACGAATATCTGCTGGCGCTGTTCCTGTCGACGGCCAACGCCCAGACCATTCCGCTGCTGGTGGCGGCGCAGAACGCGACGCGCGGGCCGCAATGGTGGTACATGAGCGTCCTGATCATCATCATGATCATCCCGGTCATTTTCCTCACCCTCATTCTGCAACGCTTCATCGCCAAGGGCCTCCTGCTTGGCGCGGTGAAAGGCTAACGTTCCATGACCGTCAAGCTCGACAAGGTGGCAAAATCCTTCGGCGCGGTGCAGGTGCTGTACGAGCTCGATCTCGAGGTGAAGGAGGGCGAATTCCTGGTGCTGCTCGGCGCCTCGGGCTCGGGCAAGACCACGGCGCTGCGCATGGTGGCGGGGCTGGAAACGGTGAGTTCCGGCATCATCACCATCGCCGGCCGCGATGTCACCAATGTGCTGCCGAAGAACCGCGACGTCGCCATGGTGTTCCAGTCCTATGCGCTCTATCCGCACA
>CAYOZR010000184.1:0-5796 GCA_964408555.1 uncultured Aestuariivirga sp. | reverse complement strand
GGCCCCACGGCAGCACATAGCCCATGAAGCCCGTGGCCATCATCAGCAGGTAGATCAGCACGCCGATCATCCACAACACTTCGCGCGGCGCCTTGTAGGAGCCGTAATACATGCCGCGGAAGATGTGGATGTAGACGGCGACGAAGAACATCGAGCCGCCGTTGAAATGCAGATAGCGCAAGAGCCAGCCGTAGTTCACGTCGCGCATGATGTGCTCGACCGAATCGAACGCCATGTCGACATGCGGCGTGTAGTGCATCGCCAGGACGATGCCGGTGATCAGCTGCACCACCAGCATGACGCTGAGGATGCCGCCGAAGGTCCACCAGTAATTGAGGTTCCTGGGGGTTGGAAAGTCGAGCAATTGGTCCTGCACCAACTCCATGATTGGAAGCCGTTCGTGCATCCATTTGCCGAAAGCGCTCTTCGGCTGGTAATTCGAATGTCCGCTCATGAGGAGTGTCCTTCTTAGCCGATGCGGATCTTGCTGTCGGAAATGTATTCGTATTTCGGCACCAGCAGGTTCTGCGGCGCCGGGCCCTTGCGGATGCGGCCCGCCGTATCGTAGTGCGACCCATGGCACGGGCAGAACCAGGCGCCGGTCTTGGCACTGCCCTCGACCACGGCATAATCGCCCTCGTTGCCGAACGGCACGCAGCCCAGATGGGTGCAGACCCCAAGCATCACCAGATACTGTTCCTTGCCGCCGATCACGCGGTTTTCATCGGTCGCCGGATCGCCATCCTTGATGTTTTCGTTGCGTGCGATCGGGTCCTTGAGCTCCTCGAGCTTGACCGCCTTGGCGGCCTCGATCTCCTTCGCCGTGCGGTAGCGCACGAAGACCGGATTGCCGCGCCACTTCAGCGTGATCGCCTGGCCCTCGGCGATCGGCGCCAGGTCGACTTCGATCGATGCCAGCGCCAGAACCGAGGCGTCCGGGTTCATCTGATGGATGAATGGCCAGGCCGTAAGCGCGGCGCCGACGGCGCCGACGGCCCCGGTCGCGATGAACAAAAAGTCGCGCCGGTTCACTTCCGCATGTTCCGTTGTGGACACGTCTTGTTTCCCTTGTGAAGCTGTGCCGGTCCCCCCGGCGCACAAAAGCCGGGCGTTTTTGGCATTGGCGGGAGCGGAAGTCTAGCCATGAAGTGTCGCAGAGCCCGGGATTCTTGCGTTCCGCCGGCTTTCGGCTAAAACGCCGGAATCATGATCGAAATCGCCCTCTACCAGCCCGATATCGCAGCCAACGCCGCAACCGTCATGCGGCTGGCCGCCTGTCTGGGCCTGAAGGTCGCGGTGATCGAGCCCGCCGGTTTCACCTGGTCCGATTCCTCGCTGAAACGGGCCGGCATGGATTATCTCGACAAGACCGAGCTGATTCGCGATAGCTCCTGGGACGCATTCCAACAACGTACCGCGGGCCGCAGGCTGGTGCTGATGACGACCAAATCCGCCATGCCCTATTGCGATTTCCGCTTCGCCGCGGGGGATGTGATCGTCATGGGCCGCGAAAGCGCCGGCGTCCCCGACGCGGTCCACCGGGCCGCCGATGCGCGGCTTCTGATTCCCATGCGCCCCGGCCTGCGCTCGATCAATGTGGCCCTTGCCTGCGCCATGGCGGTGGGCGAAGCCTTGCGGCAATTGGAGAGTTTTCCACGATGACCGGTATCGCCGAACGCCAGGCGCGCGCCCAGGCCTGGTTCGAACGCTTGCGCGATCGAATCTGCGCCAGCCTCGAAGCGCTGGAGCCCGAGGCCCGCTTCATCCGCAAGCCGTGGGCAAGGCCCGAGGGCGGCGGCGGTGTCATGGCGATGCTGCACGGCCAGGTGTTCGAGAAGGCTGGCGTTCACTGCTCGACGGTGCACGGCGAATTCCTGGCCGACTTCGCCAAGCAGATACCCGGTGCCGAAGCCGATCGGCACTTCTGGGCGTCGGGCGTTTCGCTGATCGTGCACCCGCGCAATCCGCAGGTGCCGGCCGTGCACATGAACACCCGCTTCGTCGTCACCTCGAAAAGCTGGTTCGGCGGCGGCGCCGACCTGACCCCGGTGCTGGACCGCCGGCGCAGCCAGGACGACGCCGACGCCCGCGATTTCCACGCCGCCATGCGGCGGGCCTGCACGGCCCACGGCGCCGACTACGCCCGCTACAAGAAATGGTGCGACGATTATTTCTTCCTGGCCCATCGCGACGAGCCGCGCGGCATCGGCGGCATCTTCTTCGACTATCTCGACTCCGCCGATTGGCAGGCCGACTTCGCCTTCGTGCAGGAGGTAGGCAGCACGTTCCTCGACATCTATCCTGCCCTCGTCCGCCGCAACATGGACAAGAGCTGGACCGAGGCCGACCGCGACGAACAGCTCGTCCGCCGCGGCCGCTATGTCGAGTTCAACCTGCTCTACGACCGCGGCACGCTGTTCGGCCTCAAGACCGGCGGTAACGTCGAGGCGATCTTGTCGTCGATGCCGCCGCTGGTTAAATGGCCTTGAGGGGGAATTCGAAATGGATTTGCGCCACGGCTTCGACATCAAGCGCTACATCCGCACCATTGCGGACTATCCCAGGCCCGGCATCCTGTTCCGCGACATCACCACCCTGCTCGCCGACCATTACGCATTTCGCGCCGCTATCGACGAACTCGCCTGGCCGTTCCTGCGCGGCTCGATCGACTATGTGGCGGGCATCGAGGCGCGCGGCTTCATCCTCGGCGGTGCGGTGGCCCACACGCTGGGCCGCGGCTTCATCCCCATCCGCAAGAAGGGCAAGCTGCCGTCGCGGGTGATCGGCCAGGAATACGCGCTTGAATACGGCGTCGACACCATCGAAATTCACGCCGATGCCATCGGGCAGGGCGACAAGATCTTGCTGATCGACGACCTGATCGCCACCGGCGGCACGGCGGGCGCGGCCATCGACTTGATCCGCAAGTCGGGCGGCGAAGTCGTCGCCGCCGCTTTCGTCATCGATCTCCCCGATCTCGGCGGGGCCGCGAAACTCAAGACCAAGGGTGTGAAGGTTCACACATTGGTTGGCTTTGAAGGGCATTAAGCAAGACGGCCATCGAGAGACGTGATGGCCAGCCGGCGGTCGCTTGCCCTATGAGCGGCCGGCCGTCGAGCCGCCGTCGATTTGAAAAGCCGCCCCGGTAACGAAACGCGCTTCATCCGAGGCAAGGTAGACGATTGCCGCCGCGATTTCGCCCGGCGCCGCGATACGTTTCAGGGGCGCGTAATCGACCAGCGCCCGTTCAGCGGCGGCCGGGTCAGCCGCCTTTTCTATCACGTCGCGCCTCACCATGTCGGTGTCGACATAGCCCGGGCAAACACAATTGACGCGTATGTCGGGTGCAAGTTCAAGCGCCATGGCGCGGGTCATGTTGACGACACCGCCCTTCGACGCACAATAGACGGCCAAGTTGCGTTCGCCGACCAGGCCGGCATCGGATGCCAAGTTCACGACGTTGCCCTTGCTTTTCCGCAATGCCGCCAGCGCCGCACGGATACAAAAAAACGTGCCCTTCAAATTGATGTCGAGCGTCTCGTCCCAGGCCATCTCGTCGACGTCTTCAATCCGCCCGCCCTTGCCGACTCCGGCGCAATTGACCAGCACATCGAGACCGCCGAGGCGCTCGATCGCCACGCCGACGATCGATTCGCAACCTGCCGCGGTGGCGACGTCGCCGGGTGCCGGCACCAGCCTTTCGCCGCCGCCGAGTGCCGAAATCGCCGCGGCTGCGGACGCAGCCGTCCGCCCGTTAACCGCAATACGCGCGCCGGCCTCGAGAAAGGATTGAACGCTCGCTCGTCCGATGCCGCGTGTGCCGCCAGTAACCAGCACCCGCTTGCCGGTGAAATCGATGTGCATCGAGGCCCTTTCTTGGATTCCGGAAACTGAATTTTTTCAGGCAAAGTAACAACGGGACTGGCGTGAAGCAACAACCGCGACTGGCCGTCCTTGAGGGAGCGTGCAGCACGATAGTGCAATGCCGGCGCATTGCCTTACCGCATCGCCGTCAACACCTTGCCCTCGAAGCTGAACACCAATTCACCATGCTGGTTGAAGCCCTCGTTCAATGTCATGACAATGCCCCAGCCGGGGCGCGAGGCGAGATCGCGCTTGCCCATCACCGTCGAGCGGTAGCGCACCGTGTCGCCGGGATAGACGGGCTGCAGCCATTTGAGGTTGGTGAAGCCCGGCGACGGGCCGACTTCGACGACGGGCATGCCGGCGGCCTGGCGCTGCGCCATCGCCGCCGCATTGGACGCGACATAGCATTTCATCCAGCCCGCCGCCGTGTGCCAGCCGCTCGCCGCAAGCTTTCCGAACGGACCGCGAGCGGCGGCCTCGTCATCGATGTGAAACGGCTGCGGATCGAAGGCGCGGGCGAATCTCAGGACATTGTCGCGGGTGAATGAATAGCTGCCGAGTTCCACCACCAGCCCCATTTCGATCTCGTCGAGCGTCAGGCCGAGCATGGCGTCCGCACCCGGATGAAATTGACGCCGGTCTGTTCCAGCTTCTTCTCGGCCCGCGCGTTGAACAGCTCCCAGCGACATTTGAGGATGCCCATGTCCGGGCGCTTGGCCGAGACCCGCTTCGACAGCACCGTCATCTTGCCGCTGAGCGTCTCGCCGGCATGGACGGGTTTCAGCCACTTGACCTCGTCGAGCCCGCTCGATCCGAGGCCGGCAGCGCGGCTGAGATAGGCATCGGCCATCATCCGCATCAGCATGGCGCAGCTATGCCAGCCCGAGGCGGCCAGCCCGCCGAGAATGGAGGCCCCGGCCGCCGCCGCGTCGAGATGAAAGGGTTGCGGATCGAATTCGCGCGCGAAGGCCACGATCTCTTCCGCCGTCACGGCGTAAGGACCGAGGGCGATCTCCTGGCCTTCGCTGAAATCTTCGTAGTGCAGCAGCTCGCCCATCTCAGTTCGCGAAACGGAAGTGCATGACGTCGCCATCCTGCACCACATAGTCCTTGCCTTCGAGACGGAACTTCCCGGCCTCGCGCGCGCCGGCTTCGCCGTTGCAGGCGGCGTAATCTTCATAGGCGATGGTTTCCGCCCTGATATAGCCCTTCTCGAAATCCGTGTGGATGACGCCCGCCGCGGCCGGCCCCTTGGTGCCTTTGGTGACGGTCCAGGCGCGGGCCTCCTTGGGGCCCACGGTAAAGAAGGTAACGAGATGCAGGAGATCGTAGCCCGCCCGGATCACCCGGTTGAGGCCGGGTTCGGCGAGGCCCACGGCTTCCAGATAATCCTTCTGCTCGGCCGCGGGCAGCACCGCGATCTCGCTTTCGATCTTGGCCGAGATAACCACGGCCACCGCGCCTTCCTCCCTGGCGCGCGCGAAAACTCGCGCTGAAAACTCGTTGCCCGTGTCGGCGGCGGCTTCATCGACGTTGCACACATAGAGCACCGGCTTTGACGACAGCAGCCCCAGGCCGCGGAATGCTTTTTCCTCCTCGGCTGTGAACTGCACATGCCGGGCGGGCCTGCCCTCGCGCAGCAGCACCAGGGCGCGATTGATCGCGTCGGCCAGCTCCTTAGCCTCCTTGTCGCCGGTCTTGGCCCGCTTCTCCAGATTGCCGATGCGCTTCTCGAGCGAATCGAGATCGGCCAGCATCAGTTCCGTCTCGATCGTCTCGATATCGGACATCGGATCGATCTTGCCTTCCACATGGGTGACGTTGCCATCCTCGAAGCAGCGCACCACATGGGCGATGGCGTCGGTCTCGCGGATATTGGCGAGGAACTGGTTGCCGAGCCCTTCGCCCTTGGAGGCGCCGCGCACCAGG
>CAYOZR010000183.1:0-5846 GCA_964408555.1 uncultured Aestuariivirga sp. | reverse complement strand
CGGAAACATTTCCCGATAGGACCGTTGGCCCCGATTGGCAGCCAATCTCGCGCATCGCCGAGAAGCGGACGTTACTTCCGATCGGACAATTTTATCTCTTTGCCCTCGTTGAGTGCGGTTGGTTAACAGATGCTAACCCGCATTCAGCCCACCGGGCGCCTTAAAGGCATTGCGACGCCAAGCCGCCATCGTCGCGGATCCGCCCGGATCGATCCACTCTCTGGCACGGCATTTGCTCGGCCTCCGTACCGGACCGCAGGACGAGGGACACATCGATGATTCGCTGGCGTGGAATGCCGCTCGGGCGCTTGTCGCGGCGCGAGTTGCAGAAGGCGACGGAAGCAGCGATTGCGCAGGCCCTGCGCAGCCGCGACATGGGCGAAGCAGATCGGCGTCTCGATGCCGTCGCCTTCGGTTTCATGCTCGGCGCATTGGTTGCCGCAGCGGGATTCATCGCCGGAGCCATGCTGGCCTGAGGTCGTCTCAGGCCGCGCTCAGCACATGGCCGACGAAGGGCAATTCGCGGAACTGATGTGCCATGTCCATGCCGTAGCCAACAACGAATTTGTCGGGGCAGAGGAAGCCGCGGAAATCGGCCTTGATATTGGCGGCGAGGTGCCCCGGCTTTTCGAGCAGTACCGCGGTCATGACACTCGTCGCGCCGCGCGCGGCAATCAAATCCTTGGCGAAGGCCAAGGTGCGTCCCGATTCGAGAATATCGTCGATCAGCAGCACGTCACGGCCCGTGACATTCGATTCGATGTCGCGCAGCACTTCAACCCGGCCGGAAGAGACAGTGGCGGCGCGATAGCTGGCGATAATCATGAAATCCACTTCCGGCGACAACCCGGCATGGTACATGGCGCGCATCAGGTCGGCGGCGAAGACGAAACTGCCCTTGAGCACCGGCACGACCAACAGGCGCTTCGGCTTTCGCGTGGCGATCTCCTGCGCAAGGATTGCGATGCGCGCGGCGATCTCTTTGTCGGAAAACAGGACGGCGATGCGATGGCCGTCGATTGAAATCTCACTCATGGGGCGGCATTTGAGCCGATTTCATCCGCATGGGCAAAGCGAATTTCGAGGTTCTTCGCAGTTTCGGGTGGGGCGGCAACGCGGGTAACAAAGCTCGTGCTTTCGCCGGGCCGGAGCGGCCGTGCACCCGAATCGAGAATCCACTGGTAGACCTCGGCATTAGCGCCGTCCCTGAGCGCAAAGCGCAGCCAGGGAATCTTGCGCTCGCGGCCGGAGACATTGGCGATCTCGCCCTTGATCGACAGCACTCTTGTGCCGCCCTCGATCGTGTGCTGCTGCTCGACACGGCGCAATTCCAGGCCGTAGATGTTGACACTCATGCCGAACTTTTCATAGGCCTGCACCGAAGCCGGGGCCGCCTGTACCACATATTCGGGAAAAATGCCGGCGAGAACGATGGGCGACAGCATCGCCGCCGCCAGTCCCGCCCAGCGCTTGAGCCGCGCCCGCTTTTCCCGGCGCTTGGCGGCGAAGGTTTCGCGGGCCTCCAGAGAGGCCTCGACCAGGCGGCGGACTTCCCGGTCCGGCTCCAGCCCGCGATGGTCGATCACGGCGGGGAGCCGGTTGGGTGAAACGTCGATCACTTCGCCGGCGCGGCCCTCGAGCCAGCTATGGCCGCAGGCGGCGCATTTGATCATGGTGCCTTCCGCCGCGAAATGCGAAGCGGCAAGATCGTAGCGCGTGGCACAGGATGGGCAGGAAACGATCATGATTTGGCTGCGGCTGATATTCGGCTTATCCCAGAGAGAAGGTTAACGGCAAACACGGTTAATGCCGCGTTAAGACGGTTTGTGCACAAAGGGCAAAACGGCTGAAAGGAACATTGGATTGCTTCGTCTGGAGAGTGTCGGATTGCAATACGGGCGGGGCCCGGAGATTCTGAAAGACGTGAACTTCAGGCTCGAGTCCGGCGACTTCTGCTTCCTCACCGGCCCGTCGGGAGCCGGCAAGACGTCGCTGTTGCGCCTTCTGTTTCTCGCGCTCAGGCCGTCACGCGGGCTGATCCGGCTGTTCGGCGAAGATGTGGCTGGGCTCGATCGCTCAGGCCTGGCACTGCTGCGCCGCCGCATCGGGGTCGTGTTCCAGGAATTCCGGCTACTCGATCATCTCACCACCTACGATAATGTCGCGCTGCCTTTGCGCGTTGCCGGCAGGCGCGAGACGAGCTACCGCGCCGACGTCATGGACCTCCTGAGTTGGGTCGGTCTTGCCGATCAGGCCCATGCCTATCCGCCGGTACTGTCGGGCGGCGAAAAGCAGCGCGCGGCAATCGCTCGCGCCGTCATCGGTAAACCGGAACTCCTGCTCGCCGACGAGCCAACCGGCAATGTCGATCCGGCCCTTGCCCGCAGGCTCCTGCATCTCTTCGTCGAGCTCAACCGGCTCGGCACAACGGTGCTGCTCGCCACCCACGATGCCAAACTCATCGCCCAGGCCGGAGCGCTGGTCATGCATCTCGAACACGGCGAGTTGCGGGCGGCATGAGCGGCAACATGCCATACGGGCCGGGCCCCATCGTGCCGCCGGAAGCCGCTCCTCTCAAGTCCCTGACCGTGACCATGGCGGTCATGTGCTATCTCGCCTGTCTGGCGATCGGCGCCCTCATCCTTATCGATCGCGCCGTGGAAAACTGGACCGGTGGATTGTCACGCGAGGTAACGGTGCAGGTCCGCCCGGTGCAGAACACCGAAGTCGAGGCCGAACTTGCCAAGGCGGAAGCGCTTCTCGACTCATTTCCCGGCATCGCATCCATCCAGACCCTCGATCGCGCCGCAGCGGTAAAACTCCTGGAGCCGTGGCTCGGCAGCGGCAATCTCGAGGACCTGCCCATTCCGCGGCTGATCCGCGTCACCGTCGACGAAGGCGCGCCGCCGGACTTCGCGGCTCTGGGCGATGCGCTCAAGGCCAAGGTCAAGGGCGCCAGCCTCGATACCCACAAGCGCTGGCAGGCGGAGCTCACGCGCATGGCGCGAGCACTGTCGACGCTCTCCTTCGCGGTCCTGTTCCTCATCTGCGTCTCGGCCATTGCCATGGTGATCTTCGCCACCCGTACGGTGCTCGATGCCAATCGCGAGGTCGTGGACGTGCTGCATCTCGTCGGCGCGCGCGACGGCTACATCTCGCGCCAGATCGACGGCCGCTTTCTCAAGACCGGATTGTGGGGCGGTCTCATCGGCGTGGCGCTCGGATTGCTAACGTTCTTTCTCCTCGGCCTCACCGGCACGGTGGGTGCCGGCGGTGTTGCCGATGCCAGCCGCAGCCTGCTCTTCGCGCCGCCCGGCACCGCCCTATGGAACTACGGCATCCTGCTGGCCGTGCCCTTTGCCGCGACGCTCATCAGTCTCGTCACGTCGCGCATGACATTGATCCGCATGTTGAGGAACATGCCGTGATCGTTCTGCGCTCGGGCCTGTTCAACATCGCCTTCTATGTTAATCTGGTGCTGTTCCTGGTGCTGGGGGCGGAATTCTTCCTCTTGCCGCGCAAATGGGCGATCCGGGCGCTGCAGGCCTGGGCGAAGACCTCATTATTTCTGCTGCGGGTGATCGCCGGCATCGGCATGGAGGTGCGCGGCCGCGAACATATCCCCAAGGGTGCGGCACTCGTTGCCGGCAAGCATCAGTCCTTCTGGGAAACCTTCGCCATCCTGCCGCTGCTCGACGATCCCGCCATGGTGCTGAAGCAGGAACTCACCTGGATCCCCCTCTTCGGCTGGTTCATCTTCAAGTTCCGCATGATCGCGGTCGAGCGCAGCGCCGGGACCGCCGCACTCCGCCGTCTGGTGGCGCATGCGCAAGAAGAAATCGCGGCCAGCCGTCAGATCGTCATCATGCCGGAAGGGACGAGGCGTGCTCCCGACGACCCGCCGGATTACAAACCGGGGGCAGCCGCTCTCTACGGCAAGCTCGGAGTTGCCTGCACGCCCTTCGCCCTCAATTCGGGCCTCTATTGGCCGCGGCGGAAATTCCTCCGCCATCCCGGCACGATCATCATCGAATTCCTCCCGGCCATTCCCCCCGATCTGCCGCGTCGGGAGTTCCAGGCGCGGCTCGAAACAGCCATTGAAATCGCGACGGCTAGGCTGGTCGCCGAAGGCCGATCCAGTACGAAACAAGAACATTTTCTCGACTCGTAAAGGCTTTCACGATATATTTGATTTTCACGTAACTGAAGTAAGCGCCATGACCGATCGAAGCGACCAGGTTCTCGACCCCATCGCCCAGGACATCTGGGACATGAAATATCGCTTCAAGGCGGGCGACGGCACGCCCGTCGACGGCTCGATCGACGATAGCTGGTGGCGGGTGGCGAAAGCCGTGGCGGCGGCCGAACCGGAAGCAGACCGCGCGCGCTGGGCTACGGAGTTCCATGGCATCCTGTCCGGCTTCCGCTATCTGCCGGCGGGCCGTATTCTGTCGGGTGCAGGAACCGGACGCACAGTGACGCTGTTCAACTGCTTCGTCATGGGCCGCATCGAGGATTCGATGGCCGGCATATTCGACGGGCTGAAGGAAGCCGCCCTCACCATGCAGCAGGGCGGCGGCATCGGCCATGACTTCTCGACGCTGCGGCCAAAAGGCGCCGCCGTGAAGGGCGTGGGGGCCGATGCCTCGGGGCCCTTGAGCTTCATGGATGTGTGGGACGCCATGTGCCGCACTATCATGTCGGCGGGCTCACGGCGCGGCGCCATGATGGGCACCATGCGCTGCGACCATCCCGACATCGAGGATTTCGTCGCCGCCAAGCGCGATCCCCGGCGGTTGCGCAACTTCAATCTGTCGGTGCTGGTGACCGACAGTTTCATGCAGGCGGTCAAATCCGATTCCGATTGGTCTCTGGTATTCGCCGGTCGCACCTTCAAGACCCTTAAGGCGCGGACACTATGGAACCTCATCATGCGCTCGACCTATGATTATGCCGAGCCGGGCGTCATCTTCATCGACCGCATCAACCGCGAAAACAATCTCGCCTATTGCGAAACGATCCACGCCACCAATCCGTGCGGCGAGCAGCCGCTGCCGCCCTATGGCGCCTGCCTTCTGGGCTCGGTCAATCTCACCCGCATGATTGCATCGTCATTCACCGGGGATGCCCGTCTCGACGAGGTGGAATTGCGCCGCGTCGTCTCCGTCGCCGTGCGGTTCATGGACGATGTGATCGATATTTCGAATTATCCGCTTGAGGCGCAGAAACGCGAGGCGCTGGCGAAGCGCCGCATCCGCCTAGGCATGACCGGACTTGCCGGTGCCCCCGCCATGTGCGGGCCGGTCTATTGCCGCGAGGGAGCGGCCAGTGCGGCTGGACACTGGATGGCGGCGATCGAGGATGCCGCCTACCGGGCGAGCATAGATCTGGCGCGCGAGAAAGGCGCCTTCCCGCTCTTCGACCGCAAATCCTATGGCGCCTCTGGCCATGCCGCAAAGCTTTCCGCTGGCATCAGAAAGGCGATCGCAACGCACGGCATCCGCAACGGGCTTCTCACCTCGATCGCGCCCACCGGCACGATCTCGCTCTTCGCCGGCAGTGTCTCGAGCGGCATCGAACCCATCTTCAGCATCGCCTATGACCGCAAGATCCTGATGCCGGACGGCTCGCGGCGGGTGGAGCGGGTCGAGGATTACACCGCCCGGCTGTGGTGGTCGCTCAAGGGCCGGGGGACACCCCTGCCGCCCGCTTTCGTCACGGTGGAAACGCTGGCGCCGCACGCCCATCTCGCCATGCAGGCGGCGGTGCAGCGCCATGTCGACCGTTCGATTTCCAAGACAATCAACGTTCCGGCCCCCCTCTCCTTCGAGGATTTCAAGGCAGTC